>NZ_JCBAJA010000002.1:0-360704 GCF_059834885.1 Microbulbifer sp. SE14
GTGAGCCTGGAGTTGCTGTTCGAGATCTTTGTTGTCCATTGTTCTGCTCATGGTATCCTCCGGTGCAGAGTACGGGGGCATGAGCAGTTACACAATTTAATTTACAGTCTCGGCAAATCGAGCAGTGTGGTACACAAAAGATATTTTTAGTAATTCTATATATATAGACCTTATTCGATCTTGCTTACTACTCGCGCGGGAACTCCCGCGGCAATTACTCCTTCAGGAATATCACCAGTGACCACTGATCTTGCTGCAATAACACTGCCTTTTCCAATCCGGACACCTTTTAGAATCATTACTTGTGCACCCAACCAAACATCGTCCTCAATTATCACCGCGGCGCTTATAATTCCGGTGTTCCCATTACTCCTCAGATTAGAATCTAAGCAATGAAAGTCATTGTCGTAAATTGAGCACCCACCTCCAATCAACACCCTTTTCCCGATCACTACCGATTCGCATGCATAAATTACTGATGCGGATACTCCAGACTCATCCCCTATCTCCAGCCGAGCACCTGGCTTTCCCGCAATCAATACCAACTTACTTCCTCCACTTACAGGGTTTTCTTTAACGCCCCCAGAAAGTCGGACGCCTTCCCCAAAGATAATCTCCGCTTTTGGGTTACGCCAGAAAAAACACCATCCGCGAACTCGTACACCCTTGCCTGCCCCCACCCCACACAGTATCATCAGTCCACGACAGATTTCTCCCTGTATACGGGATACTGCCCTCCGCAGCAGCTTTACCATCCCCAAGGCTGCCACGGATATGGTATTCCTCAGCCTCACGATGACAGCCTTGCCCACGCATGGCGAAATATCGCCTTCGGCAGAATAGAAACTAAAGACAATAACGCGACTGCTCTGAAGTTTGCAGATACAAGTGCCCGCTTAAACAGAAAAAACCTTGCTTCTTCTGCCTCCTGGATTTTTACCTCTCCCGACCTATGCCTAACATACCAGATAGCCCAACCATTCATGTACTTACGCCGCATTTCCTTGACAGTCTCTCTATCTATGCGAATCTCCCTCTCCATAAAGGCGAGCACTTCTTCCATTGATCGAATCAAGCTCTTCATTGGAAATCTCCCTTCGTATGCTTGCCGATAGATCTGTATAGGCTCCAACCAGAAACGAATACGCCCATTCCATCCAATAACTCTCGAAAAAAGAAAAACCTGTGTATAGTCGTTGGCAGAATATCTATCACATATATCACACAGCGATTCCCTGTTTTTCAACCCTCTAATCTTGACAACAACAGATGAAAAAAGAATAAAAGGTACTCTCTTGGTTCGCTTAACGAATTCCAGAAGGGTTTCCTCCGCCACACAACCTTCGTTTTTTTTAATTGCAGATAACTTTTCATCCACTCTTTTTATATAAAATGGCAACATGATTCCGTTACAGCTGACAAAATCGTTGTTAGATAAAGCAGCGAGAAACCTTGAAAAAGCTGAACGATCCACTTCATCATCATCAGAAATTATCCACAGCCAATCTCCACGCGCACTGTTAATGCATTGCAAGAGGTTACCGTGAAATCCGATATTGCAAATATTTTTTTGGTAACGCACGGCACTACCAAAAAATACTGAAGCGTTGCGCTCGGCCTCGATGGCTCCAGAGTTGTCACAAATAAGAACTTCAACACCGGGCAGTTTGGATATTGGCAGGAGAATTCTCTGCCCCAATTCTGCAAGCTTGTCGCAGCGGTTATAAGTAGGAACCGCAACTGTAAGCAATATATGCTGACTCATGACCTCCTCCCCATTACTATTTTCAAGCCAGCATGCCCAATTGGAAAGTCATACAGCAGTATACCCAACAGCAATCTAGCTATTAGAATAAGTACCAGTCCAGCCTGTAATCCTGCAAAAAGTGCCCATGTCGTTGCCAGGAAGGTGGCCGCGTAGACAACTGATGTCCACGCAACCCTCGCAGCATATCCTCTTGAAAGTAGAAAGCGGGCGATTATGGAGAATATACACTCATGTAACAAGATAGCTAAAAGCACCCACAACTCTGCGCCATCTAACATGACCTGAGAATCTTTCCATAGGAAGAGAATCTCAGGCCCTATGATCGAAGCCGCCAACAAGCCGATGGTAAGTACAGGAACTGCACGAGCCAGCACTGCTTTCAACTCCTTCCATGCCTCAGGCGTAGAAGCCGCAGATGCCCAGCGAGGGAAGGAGGAATACGCCCAAATACTGACGAAGGAGAGGACCAAATTGAACATCTGCATCACCACACCATAAGCGGCCACAACCCCTGAAGGCTTATACGCCGCAAGCAATAGTATAAAAAAGCTTGTCAACAGATGGAACGCCAATACACCAACGAAAACCTGCCCGGTTTCCCGCATATAGCGCACAACTACACTACACATAAAACTACGTCGAAATCTTGTTAGCCAATAACCTTTTAAACTCTTGTTTAGGAGTTGCAAGTTCAATCCCAAGCCAACAAAAGAAGATATACATATAGCGGAAACGGGTATCCACATCCCAGCGTATGGAATGAACATCCATAGACCGACAAACACGGCAAGGTTGACAACCATAGAGCAGGCTTCGTTACGTTGTGCGCGCGCCACCCCTTCCAGCCCACTTAGTGCGCCCCCAAGAACGGCGGCCAATAGGCCAATCACATTCGCCGTGACGAACATGCACCACAACCATACCATTTTGTTGTCAACTGCTACTCCCGGATAGGATTGTAGCCACCAAGATCCTAATGAAATAGCAATGATTCCGATGGCTATTGCGAGCAAAAGATAAAGCCGTAAAACTGCTATGAGGAAGTAACGCGTTGCTCGTAACGACTTGGCACTATGAGAGGCAACCTGGCGAGTAATTGCTGTTTTCCCGCCGCCCTCGATTAAACTCGACACGCCAAAGAGGGCGACAAACATATACCAAAGCGCCAACTCTGTTGGATCCAGCAGCCTGACCAGCAGGCCGAAGGTTGTTATCCGCACCCCTATTCTTGTACTTTGATTGACCAGAGACCACAGGTCGTGGCGGTCTCGGATGAATATATAAGCTAGCGATTTCCCGTGCGCGTGGGTCATTACACTTGCTCTACCTTAAAGCACCATTTAATTCGTCTCCCAAAGTCCAATGGGGGAGCAGCAGGGTGTATTGAATATCCCGTATAGAATTCCATCACCTATCGCTCCACGCCTTCCCATTTCGTTCACTGATCGCCGAGCAGAACACCACAGAGCCCCTCTTTAATGTCGATGCGCGGTTCCCAACCTGGCAGTTCCGTACCACACCAGGGCTGCATCACTTCCCGCTCCCGGTAGGGTCGCACTCCCCATTCGATTGGCAGTACCTTTCCTAGTATCTGCTCGACTTTTTTTACCAGTTCACGCAGGGAAAGAGGGTTACCAGATGAAACAGCATAATTCTCGGAAGCTTTCACCTCACCCTCATACAGGCGATCGGCAGCAAGAATAAAGGCCCGAGCCACATCATCCACATGCACCAGATCCATCATCTGCTCACCTGGGCTCATGGCCAGAGGCTGGTTTTCTTCAGCAACGCGCCGCAGCAGGTTGATAAGCTTCGGTCGCGGGTCATTAGGGCCGTAGGTATCATAGAGCTTAAGAGTAATAACTCTTAGATGACGCGCAGCCACGTAGTATTGCAATAGGACTTCGAATGCCTGTTTAGTCGCGGCATAGAGGTTAACCGGGTTGTAGCCTTCGCTTTGATAGTGCTGCCAGAATGTGCCAGTATTAACCAAGCTCCGTACGCCGGTTTTCGTCATTGCTTCTATCAGCTGTGTAGCGAACAGCACATTGCTTTGGATCAATCTCTCGATATCGCGTGGCTGGTGCTCCGTGAGCACAAGTGATGCCAAATGAAAAACCACATTTGGGTTTACTTCGGACAGGATTCTTAGCATGGATTCGGTAGTACCCTGATGCTCGTGCAAACATATTGTCGGTTCTTTATCAACGAGCACCGAAGTATCTGACGGAGGCCTTACGATTGCATGTACCTCCCAGCCATTGTTGCATAAATGGTGCACCAAGTTCTGGCCGATGAATCCTGTTGCACCAGTAGTAAGCGCGCGCCGCACATTCATAATTTATATCCGCTTGATAGCTGAGAACCAAACTTGAAATGTGCTTTTAGCCTCAGCCACTTCTTGAAATCATCAGGAATAAAACTGGTCCGCATTTTCTACCATTTTAAAACTCGGCCTCAATGCACTTCATGTTCTATCCTTCGTTAACAGGAAATATCAGAAGTTCAGCCCAAAGAATTCTTCGAACTTCTCCCCAACAAAATCAAAGTGGCTCTGCCCCAGCGCCGGATAAATCCCCAACCAGAAGGCCTGCTTCATGGTACGGTCGGTCTCGGTCAGCTCCCCCACCACCCGGTACTCGACACTCTGGAAATAGGGCTGGCGGGTGAGATTGCCGGCAAACAGAAGCCGGGTACCGATCTTGTTCTGGTCGAGAAATTTCAGCAGATCCACCCGCTGCACGCCGCTGCTCTCCCTCAGTGTGACCGGAAAACCGAACCAGGAAGGGTCGCTGTTTGGGGTGGCTTGCGCGATCTCGATAAACTCCTCGAGGCCCGCCAAGCGCTCCTTGAGTAGCTGGAAGTTGTGCTTACGGACGTCGATAAACACCTGGGCGCGCTCGAGCTGGGCCAGGCCGCAAGCCGCCTGCATGTCGGAGATCTTCAGGTTGTAACCGAGGTGGGCGTAGACGTACTTGTGGTCGTACCCCTGTGGCAAAGTGCCGAATTGCTGGCCGAAACGGTTGCCGCAAGTATTGTCGCAGCCCGGCGCGCAGTAGCAATCGCGCCCCCAGTCGCGGAAGGATTCTGCGATGGTCTTAAGCTGGGGGTTGTCGGTGAAAACAGCCCCACCCTCGCCCATGGTGATATGGTGGGCGGGGTAGAAGCTCAGGGTGCCGATATCCCCGAAAGTACCCACCAGACGGCCACTGTAGACGGCGCCCAGGGCATCGCAGCAGTCCTCCACCAGCCAGAGGCCATGTTTTTCACACAGAGCCTTGACCTTGGCGAGGTTAAAGGGGTTCCCCAGGGTGTGGGCCAGCATGATTGCCTTGGTCTTGGAGGTTATGGCCGCCTCTATCAGCTCGGCGTCGACATTGTGGGTATACGGGTCCACATCGACGAACACTGGCACGGCCCCGAACTGGACGATGGGATTGACGGTGGTGGGAAAGCCCGCCGCCACGCCAATCACCTCGTCACCTTTTCGGATCGCCCGGTCGCCCAGTTTGGGGGAGGTCAGGGTGTTGAACGCGACGAGGTTGGCCGAGGAACCTGAATTGACAGTGATCAGGTGCTTGACGCCCATGAACTCCGCCAGCCTGGTCTCGAACTCGGCATTGAATCGCCCGGCGGTCAGCCAGCCGTCCAGGGAGGCCTCCACCATCAACTGTAGTTCTTGTGCGCCGATTACCTTCCCCGAGGGGGGCACCGCGCTCTCGCCCGGTACGAAGGGTTTCGACGCCAACGTGGCTTCGGCGTACCGTTCAACAAGCTGGCTGATTTCTTGACGAAGTTGTTCGGGGGTCATTCTATTTCCTGCAGTTGATTAGCTTTCTTCGAGCGCGATTGCGGCGTTATCCTCGGGAGCGTTCAACCCGCATCTTTCATCGCCGCTGACATAGCTTGCAATTTCATCAAGGCAGCTCTGACGCGTATCCCGGCCCCCCAACCACGCCCGATGCCAGGCGATAATACGCTCCAGCGTCGTGCCGAGATCCCAGGTCGGGGACCAGTGCAGGCGGGACCGAGCCTTGGATATATCGAGCTTCAGGTAGCGGGCCTCGTGGGGCTGGGGGTTGGTGTCCAGCTCCCAACTCGCCTCCCCACCCCAGGTTTTCGCCATTCGATTGAGGATCCACTCCACCGGTTTGGCGTCCTCATCGCGGGGGCCGAAGTTCCAGCCCTCGGCAAAGGCTTTCCCCTTCTCAAAGAGTTTTTCGGCAAGCACAAGGTAGCCGCTGAGCGGCTCCAGCACATGCTGCCAGGGGCGGATGGCCAAGGGGTTGCGGATGATCACCGGCTCGCCTTTCTCGAATGCCCGGAGGATGTCGGGGATTAGCCGGTCATCGGCCCAGTCACCGCCGCCAATCACGTTTCCGGCGCGGGCCGAGGCCAGTGCGGCGCTTTCCGGGTAGTGGAAAAAGGAGTTGCGGTAGGCGGTGGTGACCAACTCCGCACAACCTTTGCTGTTACTGTAGGGGTCGTGCCCGCCCATGGGCTCGTTCTCCCGGTAGCCCCACGCCCACTCCCGGTTCTCGTAACACTTGTCGGTGGTGACGTTGACGATGGCGCGCAGGTTGGAACACTGGCGAGCTGCTTCCAGTACATGCACCGTGCCCATCACGTTGGTGGCGTAGGTCTCAACGGGCTCGCGGTAGGAGTGCCGCACCAACGGCTGGGCGGCCATATGGATCAGGATATCGGGATCGAAGTCGATCAGGCTGGTCGCTATCGCCTCCCGATCGCGAATATCTCCGATCTCCGATACCATTTCCTCGCCCACCCGCGATTCATAAAACAGCGTCGGCGTGGTGGGCGGTTCCAGAGCAAAGCCCTTTACCTCGGCCCCCAGGTACTGCAACCAGAGCGACAGCCAGCTGCCCTTGAAGCCGGTGTGGCCGGTGAGGAAGACCCGCTTGTCCCGCCAGAACACCGGGCTGACCTGTGCGACCTGTGTTTGCATGGTCATTCCCATGTCTTCCAGGGGGCTTTGCCGCTGTCCCAGAGTTCTTCGAGCAGGATCTTGTCCCGCAGGGTGTCCATGGGCTGCCAGAAGCCGTGATGCTCGTAGGCCATCAACTCACCATCCTCGGCCAGGTTCATCAGCGGCTCCTGCTCCCAGACGCTACTGTCGTCTGAAAGGTACTCAAGCACCTTGGGGGTCAGGACAAAAAAGCCACCGTTGATCAGCGCACCATCACCTTTGGGCTTTTCCTTAAAACGTCTTACTTGCCGATCCTGGATATCCAGGGCCCCAAAACGACCAGGAGGGTAGGTCGCCGTCAGGGTTGCCGCCTTGCCATGGCTGTTATGGAAACGAACTATTGCGGTGATGTCGATATCGCCTACACCATCGCCGTAGGTAAAACAGAAAGACTCATCACAGCGCACATAATCTGCGACACGACGTAGTCGCCCCCCGGTCATGGAATTTTCTCCGGTATCCACCAACGTGACATTCCATGGCTCAGCCCGCCGGTTATGCACTTCCATGTCATTGTCACGCATATTGAAGGTGACATCAGACATATGCAGGAAATAGTTAGCGAAATACTCTTTAATCACATAGCCTTTGTAGCCACAACAGATGATGAAGTCATTGATACCGTAAGCGGAATACATCTTCATGATGTGCCACAGGATCGGCTTACCTCCGATTTCCACCATCGGCTTTGGACGGGTACCGGTCTCTTCACTGAGGCGAGTTCCCAAACCGCCGGCAAGTATCACAGCTTTCATTGTTCCTCCTGATCAATTTGAGCTTACAAAAGCATCGGAATAGAAGTTTTTTGCAGGGAGTCCTGCAGTGGACAATTCCGTATGCGCGCTCTGAATCATGGTTTCCGAACCACAGGCATAGACTACGGAATCCTCAAGGGAGATACCGTCTTCAAGGGCGGCGTGCTGAATGTAGCCGGTACGGCCCTGCCAGCTTTCGCTCGCGCGGGAGAGCACCGGTGTGAACGTCAAATTCAATGAAGGAAAATTCGGCTGCCAGTAGATATCAGGGGGTATTCTGCCTCCCCAGTACAAGTGAATGCGGTTATGCCTGTGCTGCGCTGAGTTGGCAGTCATCCCTTCAAGTATTGCCTTGATTGGAGCGATACCTGTACCGGTGGCAAGGAATATCAACTGGCTCGGTTGGCTGTTCCGCAAGCAGAAGGTTCCCAGCGGCCCTTCCAGGCGCAACAGGTCATTGGTTTTTGCCTCTTCGAACCAATAATGGCTCATCACGCCCCGGGCCACGCGTCGGATCTGCAGTGTGAGCCTGCCGTCTTCCCGGGGGGCGTTGGCTACTGAATAACTGCGACGGGTTCCATCCTTACCAATTAAGTCCAGATACTGTCCCGGCAGGTATTCGAGCTTGGCAGCAGGCGGTGTACGCAGAGTGACGTGCATCACATCCGTGGCGATCCGCTCAAGGTTGTCTATGCGACACGGCAGCGTTTTTGTTTCGAGAGCCCCCAGCTTGCCGAGGTCTTCGATATCCAGCGACAAGTCGGTCTCGGCTGTGCGGCAGCAGGTCAATATATAGCCCTGCTCCACTTCTTGCTTTGACAGGGCCTGTTCGGGCCTCAGGGGTGTTGAATGACCCGAAGCCACTCGTGCCTTGCATACTCCACAGCGCCCGGTGCGACAGCTGTGTTCCAAGGCCAGCCCACTCTGTCGCGCAGCCTGGAGCAGTGTCTTCTCACCCGAGCAATTGAATATCGTCTTATTAGAGAGCGTTACTCGTGGCATAAACAGAGGAAATACCTCATATGCTTTGTTATCACTTACAGATAGCACCTTTCACGCAGCGCCAGCAAACATCCCGCATGTAGTCTGCTTTCAGACACGCTACCGCCCGAAGGTTGTTCGGGCAATCCTCAATACCCGGCAGCCTATCCTTTCCATGCAGGCTGCAAGCCTTATTAAACGGTTGGCAATTCTGTACCGGGACGATAATCCGCTACGGGTTGACCGGTTGCGAATTTGTACGCCCCAAAACCGCTACTACACAGTTTAAATCTCGTTACCCGTTACTACACGGCTTTAAATCCCTTAGTGGGATACTCAGTGTCTGCTGCTTCTGAAGCATATCCAGCAACACAAAGACTCTTTCTTCACCATCATAGGACTGAAATATGACTTCCAGCTCCCTGAACGGACCCGATATGACTTGTAAACTGTCACCCGGCCTAAGCACCTGGTCAGGTTGGCCCTCAGTGCGTTCATGCTGCCTCAGGTTATCTATGACAGCATTCGGAACCGTTGCGGGAACGCCATTAAAACTGACAAGCCGAACAACTCCCCGCGTCGATCGAATGCTGGCGCAGCTATCGTTAACCAAATCCAGTGATACAAACACGTAACCCGGGAACAGTGGCTCTGTTGACATTGCTCGCCTACCACGTCGTATGCGCTCCATCTTTATGGTGGGAGAAAAGCAGGTATACCCCTGTCGATCGAGGTTCTCTCTGGCGCGATCTTCCTGACGGGACTTGCATTGCAGAAGATACCAGGCAGCCCCCTCCCTTGACTCCACTTTCGCTTCAGTTTCACTCATTACCTGTCAACCCGCAGTTACAGAGGTTTATGTGCCTGCATCGGCGATAGGGTCGGAATCGCTCGCAGCAGCTCCACTCCAATCCCTATCCCTGCCGTAGGTGTCTTCGAAGCGTACGATGTCATCTTCACCCAGATAGCCGCCGGACTGCACCTCTATCAACTCCAACGGAATAGCCCCCGGATTTTCCAGCCGGTGCTTGGAGCCCAGCGGAATGTAGGTGGACTCATTTTCGGAGACCAGTATTTGCCGGTCCCCATTGGTGACCCTGGCCGTGCCCTTCACCACAATCCAGTGCTCGGCGCGGTGGTGGTGCATTTGCAGGGACAGCTTCTGGCCCGGGTTGACGACAATGCGCTTGACCTGGAATCGATCGCCGCTGTCGATGGAATCGTAGTAGCCCCAGGGGCGGTAGACCTTGCGGTGCAGCTGGGCTTCACTGCGTCCCTCTTCGTTTAATTGGCTGACGATGGCCTTGACATCCTGCACCCGGTCCTTGTGGGCCACCATAACGGCATCGTCGGTCTGAATGACTATTGCATCTTCCATCCCCACCAGGGCTATCAGTTTGCCATTGGTTTCCACGAAGCAGTTCCTGGATTCATGGGCGATGACGTCGCCGTTAAAGACGTTGCCCTGTTCGTCCTTGGCCGAGACATCCCACAGGGCGGACCATGCGCCTACATCGGACCAGCCGGCGGCCATGGGCACCACCACGGCGGCGGAAGAGCCCTCAGCGTCAGTGCATGAAGAGCCCTCAGCATTAGTGCACAAAGGTTCCATCACCGCATAGTCGATGGAGTCTGCCGGGCAGGCGGAGAAGGCTTCGCGGTGGATGCGGGTGAAGTCCAGATCGGTTTCGGCGAGCTCCAGGGCGGTACGGCAGGCTTTGAGTATGGCCGGGTTGCGGTTCGCCAGTTCCATCACATAGCGGCTGGCCCTGAACATGAACATGCCGCTGTTCCAGTAGTAATCACCGCTATCCAGGTAGTTCTCGGCGGTTTGTTGGTCGGGCTTTTCCACGAACTGGGCCACCAGGCGAGTGGGGTGGTCCCCGTCCAGTGCCTCGCCAGCCTTGATGTAGCCGTAGCCGGTTTCGGGGCAGCTGGGCACGATGCCGAAGGTGACCAGCCTGCCCCGATCCGCGTGGACGCTGCCGGCGGCGACGGCTTGGTGAAAGGCGTTGACGTCCCGGATGATGTGGTCGGCGGGCAGCACCAGGAGCACAGGGTCGTCGTGTTCGGGGTTGTCCAGGGCTTTTAACGCGGCCAGGGCGATGGCCGGGGCAGTGTTGCGGCCCACGGGCTCCAGCAGGATGTCCGACGGGGCGCGGTCGATGGCGCGCAGTTGCTCGGCCACCATGAAGCGGTGCTCCTCGTTGCAGACCACCATGGGGTCGGACAGGTCCGGCATGCCGTCCAGGCGGGCCAGGGTGTCCTGGAGCATGGTTAGGTCGCTGGCCAGCGGCAGGAACTGCTTGGGATAGAGGCTGCGGGACAGGGGCCAGAGGCGCGAGCCGGTTCCGCCGGAGAGGATAACTGGGATCACTTTTTTTGCTCCTTCGGTTCTCTATTTTCAGGTGTCAGTTGTCCATCTTCATTTTTCAGTTCCAGATTTCAGGCTTTAGTTGCGGTGTATTTTTAATAAAATAGTCCGGTGCGAACATTTTTCGGAATTTCTACATGTTGTGTAAGACCTTCATCTAAAAGCTTTTTCTTCAGTGTTTTCTTGGCGTGATCGTCGCCGTGGACATTGCGCACCACTTTTGGGTAACGACGCATACGGCGCACAAAGTCGAGCAGGTCTTCCTGGTCCGCGTGGGCAGAATAGCCGCTGATAGTGTCCACGCCGGCGCGGATGGTGTAGCGATGGCCGCCGAGTTCCACGTATCCGTTGCGGGGGCCGTATTTCTGGATCGCGCGGCCGGCGGTGCCCCTGGCCTGATAGCCGACGAAGACAATGTTGTGGCGCGGATCTTCAAGCATCGCCTTCAGGTAGTTCACCACCCTACCACCGCTGCACATGCCACTGGCGGCGATGACGATGGCCGGTTGCCCGGTCTGCGTCAGGCGGTTAACCATCATCTGATGAGTTGCGTGGTCGTCTACTGTGATCAGCTGGTCGAAGCTCAATGGGTGGCGTCCCTGCCGGATTATGGCCTGGGCTTCTTCATCCCAGTATTTTTCGAGACGGCGGTAGACTTCCGTAAAGCGGCTGGCAAGGGGTGAATCTACGATTACCGGAAGGTTGTGCCAAGGGCTGTTTTGCGGAGCTGGAGCTCCGCATTCCCGGGTTATGATATTTTCCAGCTCGTAGAGTAACTCTTGTGTGCGGCCAATGCTAAAGGCTGGTATCAGCACGCTGCCGCCATCTTTCAAAGCACGCTCTATCGCTTTTCGCAGGGTTTCTGCGCGCTCAACGCGGTTATCGTGGATGCGGTCGCCGTAGGTGCTTTCTATGACCAGTTCGTCACAGCCTTCGGATGGCGTGGGACCATATAAAAGAGGCGTGTTGGGGGCGCCCAAGTCGCCGGAAAATATTGTCCGGCGTTTCTGCTCACCGGCTTTCAGGTCACACTCAACATAGGCGGATCCGAGGATATGGCCGGCCCGCTGCAGGCGGATATTCAAGGCATTGTCATTGTCATCGATTACCAGCTTCCACTGGTTGTACGGCAGTGGACGCATCTGGGCCTTGATGTAATCCAGGAATTTTTCGATCAGCGCTTTATCCCGGGTGACACCGATCTTAAGGGCATCTTCCAGTACAAGCGGCAGAAGTTCTGCGGTGGGTTCACTGCAATAAATAGGGCCGCGGAAGCCGGCAGAAATCAGGTAGGGAATGCGGCCCACGTGGTCGATATGGACATGGGTGGCTACCAGGGCTTTTACGGTGCTGATAGGGAACTCGATTTCCAGTTGATCGTGTTTGCTGCCCCCGGGTGAGGTTTCCGCGCCCTGAAACAGGCCGCAGTCGATCAAAATGGATTTTTTTTCATCCAGGAATAGCTGGTGGCAGGAGCCGGTGACGCCGTCGATTGCACCGTGGTGAGTGATTTGACCGAAGTGAGTTCCCGCCCGGAAGGACAGAGTTTTACCTACGAGGTCTTTAGCGGAGGGGGCTTGCCGGCAACTCGGGGCTTTGGTAGGGGTGCTTTGCTCTGTCATGACTTTGACTTTTTCGCCTGCAGGGCAGGCTCCCACATTTAGTTTGGTTTTCGGTCTGGCTTGCCCGTCTGTGAGGAGGCTCCTAGTGTTGTTCTGGATCCCAGCCTTCGCCGGAATGACGAAGGGAGCCGGGATAAAGAAATGAGCAGCCGGGTGACAGGCTGGAGTAACGGTTGGGCCGCTTCAGTTACTTTTGGTTTGTGAATGCCCAGAAAAACCTCGAGATCTCTGCCGATTTTTTCGTGGTGCAGGCCATACTCTGGATGAAGATGGCCTTGGTGGCGGACAGCATGCGCGTTCCCAGCCCGGCCAAGGGAATTACCGCTTTTTTAATGCAGGTCATGATTCCGCTCCCTTCGATTCCAAACATTGCCAGCAATACAAGGTTGCTCTGAGACTCTCGTGAAGGAACTGGCTCATTGTGACTGAGCCTATAAATGACGCAGTGGGTAAGAGAAAGGAGATTGGCGGGAGCCTGTGCGGGAACTGTTGCCCATCGGCAGAGAAAACGGACATCATGGTTGGACATCCAATACACTTCTGCTTAGTGCTTCAACAGAAGCACTCCCTGAATCCGGCCTTCCTTAACCTGTAATTCATCCTTCATTTTTTTGGCGCCGCTATTCCTGTCGGTTGGAATTATTTTTCAGTCACTGAACTTATGTGGCACGGTCTCAACTGTAGCAAAACCTCATTGCATTTCAACATAAAAAGAGTCTTGCCTTCTGGTTTTTATCGATAATTTAGATTTTCATGCCAATTGCATTTTTCCACTTACTTGGATCTAGAAGCCAATTTTGTAGTTTTTGGCGGCAAGCCATATATCGGATCGATCACCTACCGGCGCAGGCCATTGCTTTGAATGTGTAAATTCTGAACAATTTGGCATGCAATACATTTATCTACATCCACCTCCTCCGTTGAGCAGCCACACTTTTATCAGGCAAGCGTTTCTCTTCGGCTATGCCGACGCCCAACTTGTTGCATTTTTAACTGGTGGCGCCTTTTATGTACTGGCTTTGGCGGGGCAGGCTGCTTCGGTACCCGACATTGGCAGCCGGCCATATACCAACTATTTTATTTCTGCTGTTTGTTGGAGGTATTCTGCTGTCCAGCCGCGCGCTACCGGCAGCTTCGCCGTTGCTACCGCCATCCCTACTGGAACGAATGACCGAGCGCTATGGTGAAGGGGCGCGGGAACGCCTGCTGGAGTGGCAGACACTTCTGCGGAGCGAGCGCGGCGCGAGTGATTGGCGCCAGCTGTTGCGCGTAAATCGTTTTCTCAACGAGGTACCTTTTTCGGAGGATAGCGAGCAATGGGGTAAAGTGGACTACTGGGCGACGCCTGTGGAATTCCTGGCCGCCAACGGGGGGGACTGCGAGGACTTTGCAATCGCGAAACTGTTCAGCTTACAGGCCATAGGGTTTCCCGTGAACAAGTTACGGTTGATGTACGTGAAAGCACTGGAGTTGGATCAGCCACACATGGTGCTTCTCTATATAGAGGAAGAAGGCAGCGCGCCGCTGGTTCTCGACAACCTGACCGATGAGATTGTGCCGGCGCAGAATCGCACTGATCTTGAGCCAGTGTACAGTTTTAATGCTGTAGGACTGTGGTTGAACCGGCCAGAGTACCCGGATCGGAAGGTACGGAATCACAGCGGATCCCTGTTGTGGAATGATTTAGTGGAGCGGATCAGGCGTGAAGGATTTCATTGACCCGAGAGTTATTCTCCTGAGAGCGGGTTCACTTACTTAGGGTGCCGCACTTCATCATCGTTCCGGAGCAGGCCGGAGTCCAGGCTCTTCGAAGCCAGCACTGGATACCGGACTGCGCCGGCATGACGAGTTTTTGGTTTTCCGGCACGACGAATATTTTTGTTTGGAGATAGTGATCGGCACGATGCGTGAAAGGGGATTCGAGAAAAGGTAATTGGTTTTGGTATCGTTTGGAGGATTGATAACCAGGGTGTTGCTGGCGTTGTTTTTTGTGCTGGGCGGCAGTCTTTGGCTGGCGGTTGATACCACACGGGATTACTTGTACCACCAGTTGAATGCCTATGCGCAGGACAGTGCCAACAGTCTGGCCATGGCATTGCAGCCGCATATTGCCAACTGGGACTTGTTGGCGGCGGACACCATGATCATGGCCCTGGCACAGGGGGGCTATTACTCCGGGATCGAGTTGCGTGATTCCCGTGGCAACCTGCTGGCCGGGCATCACCTGGACAGTGTGCAATCGCAGGTTCCGGATGCATTCGTCTCCCTTCTTTCACTGCATCCTCCTGCGGCCACTGCCGCCATCAATAGGGGCTGGGAGCAGGTAGCCAGTGTTGCCGTCAGAGCGCATCCCGAACTGGCCTACCAGCAACTTTGGCGGCTGACCCTCGGGATTCTAGGGCTGGGGCTGGCGGGGGCCGCGCTTGCGGCGGCGTTGGCCTTGCGTTGGTCGAGACGCACACAGCAGCTGCTTGCGGCGCAGCTGCAATCGCTCAATAACGAGATAGGCGCCTTGCGCCGGGAGGTGCTGCAGGATGTGCGAACCGGGCTCGGCAACCGCAGGGCGTTTGAACGACAGCTACAGCGAATTCTGGAAGCGGTCAATGACGCTTCCACTGCCAGTGAGAAGCACCTGCTGTTGGTCCATCTATCCAGCCTCACGGATGTGACCAGCTCGCTCGGCCGCTGGGCTGCAGACGACTATGTCGAATCGGCCATCGCACTGCTGCTCCGCCGTTTGGGTGAGCGCTTGCCAGAGGCGGATATCGCGGCCAACACAATTGAAACCAGTAGCTGCTGTCTATTTCGCGCCGGCGATGGCGAACTCGCCCTGATAGGCAATTTTGGCGGCAGGGATCCGGTGTGCGCACTGGCCCAAGACCTGTGCGATGGATTTTCGGCACAGACGACGGGGTTGCATCCGCACGGCTTCGGGAGTATTGGCATAGTGCCAATTGAGGCGTCTCAGACTGTACAAGGCCTTTTGGCCAGTAGCGACATTGCCCTGCGCCAGGCGGAGCGCACCGGGGTTAACCGGTGGTGCTACCTGCTCAACGGATCCCCTTATCCGCGCGCGGCCACCAAACTGGAGACCAGTGAATAAAGCCGCGGAAATCACTTAAGTTCCACCAAGCTTGCGATGCGGTATCAACTGGATTTTTTTAATTTTTTACTTGAAAAATTGTCGTCATTAATGTCCTGAGGTGTTCCTATTTACTCTCGGGCCACTACAATCGGATATATCTGCAGGGAAGTAACCAATAGCAACTGTACGGAGGCGGAGCCGAGATGAACAAGACGACCATTTTGGGAATCGCATTGAGCGCAAGCATGCTCTGCGGTATTGCGAACGCGACGGTGGAAGGTTTTATCAGGGCCGGTTACTCCATGGAACACGTCATTGCCCACGGCCTGGTGGAGGGCCTGAGTATTGAGGAAACCGTTGTCCAGGCGCTTGCCGTGGCGCCGGAAAAAGCCGACGCGATTATCGCAGCGGCCGTTGCCGCGAAACCGGATAAGGCACAGGCGATTGTTGACACCGCGGCTGCCGCAGGCTTCAACCCCGAACAGGTGGTTGCCGCTGCCATTGCCGGCGGCGCCGACCCCAGCAGCATTTCCCCGCCAACTGCCGCCGGCTCCGCACTGGCATCCGCTGCATTGCCCGGCGCACTGGCATCCTCGGCATTGCCCGGCGCAGTGCCCCCACTGCCCCCCTTTCCCCCTATCCCCCCGTTTCTCTGCGATATCGTACCCGTAGAGTGCGGCCCCTCTCCAAACTAAGGCGTGCGCGCGTCAAAAAAGGCCCTTGCGGGCCTTTTTTTGTATCCGGGAATCTTGCGTAGGGTGCACCGTGCGCCGCGGATACCTTCCGAGGCGGCAGCACTGCTCTGCTGGTTCGCACGGCGCACCCTGAGGGCTGGCTCCCAAAGGGTAATTGTCATTTAATGGGCAAGATGTGTCGCGCAATGATAAAGAACATTCAAGATTTCAACTGACGAATCAGCTACCGACCATGCCCGAACCCGGCTATCGTATCGAGCGCCTTGAGCGCGGACTCTTCTATGCACTGCTCGCGCTGCTGTTCTGGCTGCCAATTCCCCTCGGCTCCCACCGCCCCTGGGCCTGGGCGCTGCTCGAAGTCTGGTCTTTTGTCCTGATGGGCGGCTGGCTGGTAGTCAACACTTACTCACCGCGACTGCATACGCTGCGCCCCTACCTGCCGCTGTTGTTGCTGTTTGGGCTCTTCCAGGTGTGGGTGGCTGTCCAGCAATTGCCGCTGCCGATCGGCTGGCTGCAGGGGATTGCCCCGGACACGGCGGCGCACTTTCTCGGCGCGAATCCAGGGGCATCCAGCGGTACCCTGTCCCTGGATCCCAGCCGAACCCATGTCGGGCTGCTGAAAGGCCTGAGCTACTGGAGCCTGCTGTTCCTGGTGCTGGCGCTGGTGAACTCCCGCCAGCGACTAAAGACGCTGGCACTGGTGGCGGTACTGACCGGTACCTTCCAGGCGTTTTACGGCGTGCTGCTGGCATTGTCCGGCTCCGAGACCACCTGGGTACTCGGCTTCCCCAACGGTCCCATCGCCACTGGCGGCTTCCGCTACAAGAACCACTTCGGCAACTTCCTGGTACTGTGCCTGTGTCTCGGAATCGGACTGCTGATCGCCAGCCTTTCCGGCAGCAACGGTGGCACGCTGAAGGAGAAGCTCAAGCAGGTGCTGGCAATGCTGCTGAATGGCAAGGCGGTGATGCGGCTTTGCCTGGCGATGATGGTGATCGGCTTGGTGATGTCCCACTCCCGCATGGCCAATACCGCCTTCTTCGCCAGCCTGTCCATTACCGGCCTGATGGGCCTGCTGCTGATCCGCAAGAAAAGTCGCAGCCTGACGGTGCTGCTGGTGAGCCTGCTGGTGATTGACTTGATGATCGTGGGCAGCTGGTTCGGTCTAGACCGACTCAAAGACAAGCTGGAGAATACCAGTTTCACCAAGGAGACGCGGGACGAGGTGAACCGGTACGGCATGGCGCTGATAGAGCAGCACCCGTTGACGGGTACCGGCGGCGGCAGTTTCTACTCGTCCTTTCCCAGCGTGAAAGGGCCTGGCATCGAGGCTTTCTACGACCTGGCCCACAACGACTATTTACAGTTCGCGATCGAGTTCGGCCTGCCGGCCACGCTGATGCTGGGGGTGGCGGTGCTGTGGAGCCTGGCCCAGGCCTTCATCGCCCTGCGCAACCGCCGCAACGGCTTGATGCAGGGCATGGCCTTTGCCGCGGTGATGGCGATTATCGCCGAGCTGATCATGCTGACCACCGACTTTCACCTGCAGGCGCCGGCTACGGCGATCTATTTTATGCTGTGCCTGGCGGTGGCCTGGCAGGCCAGGTTTATGAAGACCTAGTCTAGTCGTCCGGGCTACGCGCTGCGTCAAGCAGATTGCCGGCGCCCCACGTTGGGGTTCGCCACACTCCCCCAACCCACGCCCAAGTTAAGCCGTTTCTTCTTGTGGAATCAGCGCGGGGTGTAGGCGTTCCGGCCTATGCGGTCCGGGACGCCACAGCCCCGGCAGCCTGTACGGGCAGGTCCAGGGTCTGCGCCAACCTGAGGCAGCTCGCCTCTACCGTTGGCCCGATGCACTTGTAGAAACAGCCGTCCAGTTGGGTGTGCTCGTAGAGATAAGTGCGGAAACGGCGAAACAGTTCCCTGTCCACTGCTGTCGGCTCACGCCAGAAGTCCGCCAGATCCCCCTGATAGGTCAGGCCGGGCATATCGTAGAGCGCCCGCCCCAGGACCGCGGTCGGTACCTTGTGCAGCAGCGCGGAAATACCCACGGTGCTGTTGATGGTGACCACCCCTTTGGCACAATCGAGCAGCGTGGGCAGGTGCAGGTCGTGACAGTAGATCACCCGGCCGGCAACGCCCCGCTGCGCCGCGAGTATCCCGATCAGGTCGCCATAGTGACAGAAGCCCCTGTCCATCGGGTGGTGCTTGATCACCAACAGTTCCCCGGCGGCCGCATTGGCGGCAAAGGAGCTGATCACCAGGTCGATGGAGTGCTCTACCGAGAGCAGGTCCGCGTGCTCGCGGATCTGGAAGTCATCGGCGGTCTGCAGCGGGAACAGGAAAAAGCCTCCCTGGTGATCTTTCACCAGGCGGTCCAGGATCTTTCGCTGCGTGATTTTATAAAGGCCCTTGCGATAAAAGCTAATCAGCCAGCATAACCCCTCCCTTTTCCAGTCGCGCGGCCGGTGATGCCGGTAATGGGGAAAACGGGACCTGGCCAGGCGGGCCATAACGTAGTAGAGGCTGGCAAAGCGGGCGCGCTGCCAGAAAGTCCGCCCGACGTGCAGACTTGGCTCGCGCCCCTGCGGCCGGTAACGGTCGATTGCGGCCCGGGACCAGTCGGTGCCTGAAAAAGCATTGACGCCCCCCCACTCCAGCGTCACGAAGTCCGGCCGCAGGTAGCCCTCCTCGAAGACCCCGAAGGCGATACCCAGGTCATCGCAAACCTGCCGCGCCTGGCGGTGATAGAAACGGCAGTCGCCGTACACGAATACCGCATCGATACTGTGTTGCGTGAGATAAGCGCGGAGAAACACCGGCCAGTCGTCCGGCCGCCCGGTGTAGTCGACCAGGTGGTCGGCCCAGGCGTAGAAACAGTCTCCGCCGTTGAAGTTGATCTTGTGGGTTATTGCACCCGCGCGGGAAAGCCGCCTGGCCAGGCTGGCGAAGAAAGGCCCGAGAGGCCCCTGCAGGAACAATACCGAAGACATTCAATCCCCCCACCCCCCTGGCCGCGCCGCTGCCCGGCGACGCCCCAGAAGTGCGGTCAATACCGCTTTGTTTTATATGAACTATTGCAAGAGTGGCATTTCACTGCTAGTCCCTGCGGTTGAATCTCCCTGGCTCTCCCCAAATCCGCCCAACTGTGACAGGGCGAAAGGGGCAAAGTGTACCGATTCCAGTCGTCCCTGTCGCGCGCTTGTCATGGTATTTCCTGCGGCTGCGTCACAAAGTTGCAAAAGTCGTTCCCGGGCGGACTAGCGGCTGAAGCGCCCAGCGAAGTTGCGCTGCTCGCCGCTGGCCAGCTTTCCCCGATCCAGGCGCTCGAGCACCCTGCTCCACACCCATTCGAACACCCGCGCCGTCGACCTCGGCCATAGAGTGAACAGCGGATTGAACGGGTTGTCCCGCGCCTGCATCCACACTGTCATGCGATGGGACCTGGCCAGCGCCTCGCCGCGGCGGTGGAATCCATAGACATTGCCGATCAACAGGGTATTGGCGGGCACGCAGAACTTGCGGGGCGCAAAGCCCATTTCCTCCAGTTCCCCCTCGGAGACCCGAAAGGAGCCATCCCAGTAGCGACCCGGCGCCCGCGCCGCATCTTTCTTGCAGGCCTCCAGGCTCTGCCGGTATTCCCATTTCAGGCGCCGCCAGGTGAGGCGATGGGAGCCGGGCACATAGATATAGGGGCCGTTGTTGTCGTCCACCGGATCGATATAGAGCCAGCCCTTCACACAGGGGTGGAAGGTGTCCGCGTGCATATCCCGCTGGGGGTCCGGGCGCGGGGTGACATTGGCGTGGTTGCACAGGTTTTCGATATAGAAAAGCGGCGGGCGGTTCTTGGAGGAACAGAAACGCACCAGGCGATCCAGTCGAGGGTCATTCGCCAATGACTGCAGCTCCGGCAAACGGTCGCGAACTTGATGCGTCATAAAGGTGCGCTGTGTCAGCGTTGTGCCCTCCACGAACTCGCGCACATCGCCTTCATAGTTTTCCAGTTCGCGTGCCAAGCGTGCGAACTGCTCTTCCGGCAGAAAGTTTTCCTTCAGAATAAAGCCGTTCTTCAGGAAGTCGCGCCGGTCCGCGGCGGGTACCAGCGGCGCCAGCAGCAGCAGACGGAAGCGGAACAGCAGCTGCGCCAGTACCACTCGAAAAACGTGAAGGCCGCACAGGTTCAGCCAGTAGTTGCCGATAATCGGGTTGTTCCTGAAGCTCTTGCCCCAGGAAAACAGTTCCAGCAGCCACTGGGGCCATTTCCAAAGCACTCGGATAAACCGCTTCGCCATTTCCATCACTCAGTAATTGATAACCTTATCGGCAGGCGCAACCGGAACTGTAGGAGCGGCCGGTGGCCGCGATCGAGATTTCCGAGTACCCGGACACTGATCGCGGCCATCGGCGGACGGCCGCCCGCCGCTCCTACGGAGATCACTTTTTCAGAAAGCGGTTGCGGAACAGCCGGTAAAGCCTGGTCGCCAGCCCGGTCCTCCGCCGCCTGTCGCGCGCATCGGCCAGCAGCTGCACCGCCGTTTCCACATTCACATGGTCGCCGCTGTGCGGATCCGTATAGAGCGGATACAGAATCAGCGCACCCGCGACCAGTTGGTCCAGGCTCAACCGCCGCGTGCGACGCCGACAGGTCAGGCGGTCTTTCGTCAGCCCCCAGCCCGCGTAAAACGGCAGGCCGTAAGTCACCACCTTCACATCGCGAAGCAGCGCCTCGAAGCCGGACAGGGAACAGAGGGTGTGCACTTCGTCCACCCTACCCAACAAATCGGCGATGGAAACATCCGTCACTACTGCATCACACCAGCGGGCCGAACTCCCCTCCCCGACGGCGCCAAAGCGCCCTCCCCCGACCACATCCGGGTGCGGCTTGTAAACGATAAAGGCATCGGGTTTTGAGTGCCGCACCTCTCGCAACAGCTCGAGATTGGTCTTGAACCTTGGCGAGCCCGTGGCGATGGACGCATCCGTTTCCACTTGCCCCGGCACCAGGATCACCTTCCTGCCCTCGGGTGGATCGAACGGCAGCGGGGTTTCCGATGCGCCGACATTGTATTTGCTCAGCCGCAGCGCCACCAGGCGTTCGCGCAGCTGGCGCGCCCGCGCGAGCAGTTCCTCATCGAAGTGAGTTTCGCCGAGGATTTTTTCAAGATCGCTGGGACAGCTGGCATCGTAGTAGATACCCCGCCTGTCCAGTACCAGCGACAGGGGCATCACCAGGTCCATCCCCAGGCCCACGGAGCGCAGGAAGCCGTCCTCCATATGCCACAAATCCAGCCCGGCGCGCTGGCAGGCCCCGGCGAAATCCGCTTTCAGGCCACTGGCCCAGACCGCGACCCGGCTGCCCGCGGCAACGCCGCACAGCCGCTCCGGCTTCCGCGCGACAAAATGCACCACTGCTGACTGCCCGAGAAAGGCCGGCACGAAGCGGCGCTTCCAGAGGGAGAAGCCGGCCCCGATCCAGTCGCCGCGAAACTGTTCCCGTCGGCGCTTCTGCTCGCCGATCAGGTAAATGGTGTCCTCCAGCTCACAGCGATGGCCAGTGTAGGGATTGATATAGCGGCAGTAGCGCAGATAGGCGGCCGCGAACAGCTGCTCCAGGGAGCGCCGCGCGGATCTCCGCTCACAGGTCACCCGGTCCCGGGTCAGCCCCCATCCTGCATAGAAAGGCAGGCCGAAGCAGTGCACCTTTTTTCCGGCCATCAGCGCCTCGAAGCCCAACTGGCTGGTGACCACATAGACTTCGTCCACCGCCTCCAGCAGCGCCCAGGGGGAAATATCCTCGGCGAGAATACGGCAGCCCGATTCCCGCGCCTTTTCCAGCAGATAGCCGCGCTTCTTGCCCGCAATCACATCCGGGTGCACCTTGACGCAGACCTCCGCATCCGGGTGCTCGCGCAGTGCGGACTCCAGCATCTCGACAAAGCGCTGTTCGTCGGCACAACCGAAAAGCACCGAGGCATCGCCAAAGGTCTGGTCCACCACCAGCACCCGCGGGCGCGAGTCCGGCCAACTGACCGGCTTGTCCGGCGCGTGGTTGTATTTGGATAAGCGGTATTTGCGCAGCAGCGCCATACAGCGGTCCGCGCGCGCGAGCTCGGTCCCCTCGAAGGGCGCCTCGGCAATCAGGGACTCCAGGTCGCTGGGGCGGGTGGCGTCATAGTAGATTCCCGAGAAGTCCACCGCCAGACTGTGCAGCGGCGAGCCCGTCACGCCCAGGCCGAGGGAGCGCAGGAAGCCGTCCTCTATGGCGATAAAAGGCAGGCCCCGCGATGCCGCCAGCCGGCGCGCCCTATCCGCCGTGGGTTTCAGGCCCCAACCGGCGATATGGGTAATCTCCCTGCCGGGCGCGCGAAAGAAAAACCGGCACCGGGCCTCCAGTAGCGCGTCCAGATGCTGGATACGGCGGATGCCCGGCGCGCAGTAACCGATCACCCGATCTCCGGTTACAGGCATGCGCGGGCACCTTCCAGCAGGCGGTCGCGCAGGGCTTCATCCGAGGCCAGACGCAGAATCCCATCCACCCAGGCCTGCCGGTCCATCGGCAACAGCAGGCCGTTCTCTTCGTGTTCGACGATGCCGCCGTAAACGGGGCCCTGTGCGTAGACGCCCACGGCACCGGCAGCGGTGATATCGAAAAACTTGGTGTGGGAGCGGGCGCGATTGAAGCGGCTATCCACTAGCGGCGCCAGGCCGATGGTGCGGCCGGGGCGGCGGATCAGCGCCCTGTAGGTGGGCCATTTCATCGGCTGCAGCACATGCACCCGCGGCAGGCCCTTGAACAGGCGATTTACAGAAGCATTGCCGATCACCTCGAAGGCCAGCTGTTCGTTGCGCTCCAGCACCTCCGCGATCACCGGGTGCAACCAGCGCAGATCAGCGCCGTGGGAAGCGGAGCCGTGGTAGAAAAGCGTCAGCACCGACGACTGCTCATGCGCAGCCAGCGGTCGGGGCGGTAGCAGTTGCGGCTGCCAGTCGGCGTATTTCTGTTGCAGATAGGGCGTGGAAACCAGCAGCCGCGCGCCGATGGATTTCAGCCATTTGCGATGGGACCAGCTGAGGCGCAGTATCTTCGCCTGGTAGCGCGGCGGCATGGTCGCGAAGGCGCGCCAGTCGAACAGGTCGTCGTCCATAAAGAGATAAACGGCGGCGACCCTGTCCCGATACCGCTCCACCAGGACCTTCCAGTTAGCCGGCAAATAGCGCACGAAGACCAGGACGGCACCGACCAGCTGCTCAGCCGGCGGTATATCCGAAAAGGAACAGCGCACGGCGTCGGCACCCTGTTTCCGCAGAAAAGGAAGCACGAAGTAATCGGTGGAAGGGTTTTCGCCCTCTTCTACAACAAAACACCGTTCACTCACTACCAAAGCAGCTTCCCCCGGGGCTTTATTACTCAATTGCAATTACTGGCCCGCCTGTTTGCGAAGTTTGCCGATATCGCGGCTGTCTGCGCCCTCTTCCTTGGCATAAGCCAGAAGTTGGTCGCAATCGACTTCGCGGTGACGGGCCACCCAAACGGCCTGGTCCCAGGACTGGCGGTCGTTCCAGTGCAAATACTGACGGCGCCGCCACCAGATAAGGTGGCTTTTATACCTGCTGCCTCAAGGGCCTGGCTGACCAATGCGGCCAGCTCTACCGCTGAAGTGCTCTCTTTGATCGTCATGGGCTATAGGGCCTTACCGGTACGGCGCGGCCTCTGGCGCTGCCGAAAGTATTGTTGGGTTACGTCGTCGGGCATGCGCTCCAACTCGGCCTCGAGAAAGCTGCGCAAGTTCTTCACTGTTGCACTGCGCGGGTTCCAGGTGAACACCCTCGCCCGACCTACCACTCGGCTTACCAGTATTCCCTCGGCTTCCAGGCGCTTCAGTTGCCGCTGGATGGCCATGTGGGATACACCAAATGTGTCTGCGATCCGGCGGGCGTGGCCCTCGCCATAGTTCTGCAGGAATAGCAGAGTCTGTGCAGCGGATCTGCTGCCGAACAGGGCTTCTAGTGCAGGGTTCATGGGGAGACTCCATGGCCACAAGTTGTGCCCATATTGCCACAACTTGTGGCCATATGGATACAGTGGTAGTCCAGCTTGGCGATCCTGCCCCATAGCCAACTATAAGCACGCATCAAACGGCACCAGCCCCGCTGCCGGCTCCCCCCCAGCAAATCAACCGAGCGCCTCGCCCTTATGGAGAGCCGGCATACGCACACTCAACCGTAAAAAGGAAACACCACCGGCAACAACACCAGCACCGTCACCGAATAGGCCACCGTCAGCGGCAACCCCGCGCGCACAAAATCCCGCAGGTGGTAGCCCCCCAGGTTCTGCACCATCAGGTTGGTCTGGTAGCCGAAGGGGGTCAGGAAGCTGGCGCTGGCCCCGTAGGCCACCGCCATCACGAAGGGCACCCAGCTGACGCCGAAACTCTCCGCCAGGCTCCAGGCCAGGGGGAAGGCCAGGGCCGCGGCGGCGTTGTTGGTCATCAGCTCGGTCAGCGCCAGGGTCAGCAGGAAGATGCCCACCAGCCCGGCCAGGGGCCCCCAGCCCTGCAACAGATTGCGCAACCCGCCGGCCAGCGCATCCGCCAGGCCGCTGCCGGCAAAGGCCTCCGCCAGCACCAGGGCGCTGGCGATAATCAGCCAGATCTGGAACGGGAAACGGCGCTGCAGCTCGGTGGTGGAAACGATACCGAGGCCGATCATGCCGCCGAGCAGTACCACCAGCCCCTTCAGCAGCGGGAACCAGCCGAGCGCCGCACCGGCCACCACCGCCACGAACCCCAGTGCCAGCAGCCAGTTGTCGCGCCGGGACAGGTCGCGCCGCACCTCGGTGCCGCTGATCACATAGAAATTCTTGTCGATATTCAGGTGGTGCCTGAAGTCCGGCCCCACCGCCAGCAGCAGCGCATCCCCGGCCCGCAGTTCTATCTCCCCCAGCTTGCCCGACAGCCGCTCACCGCCGCGACGCATGGCCACCACCGCGGCATCGAAGCGGGTGCGGAAATTACAGCTCTTCAGGGACTGGCCGAGGATGCTGGAGCTGGGGGTAATCACCACCTCGGTGAGGTTCAGCTCCAGCTTCTTGTCCTCCAACGCAAACAGGCGCAGGCCCTCGATATCCTGCAGGCGCCCAAGGTCGCGCACGTCGCCGCTGAAAATCAGCTTGTCCCCGCAGCGGATCACCTCCGACGGCGCCACCGGGCTGATCACCTGGCCGCCGCGTACTATCTCGATCAGGTAGAGGGTCTCCAACTGGCGCAGGCGGTTCTGCTCGACGGTCTTGCCATCCAGGGGCGAATCCGCCACCACCTCCGCCTCCAGCAGGTACTCGGTCACCGGCTCCTCCGCCCCCCGCCCCTCCGGCAGCAGCCGGTTGCACAGCAGCACCACCACCAGCCCCACCAGGGCCGCGGCCAGCCCCACCGGCAGGAAGGCGAAGAACTCCAGCCCGGGCACCCCGCGATCCAGCACAAAGCTGTTCACGATCAGGTTGGTGGAAGTGCCGATCAGGGTCAGGGTGCCGCCGAGAATGGCCGCATAGGACAGCGGCAGCAGCAGCTTGGCGGCCGGAAAGCGCCGCTGCCCCTTGACGCTGGACGCCAGGGCGGCAACTACCGCGGTGTTGTTCAGGAAGGCCGAACTCAGCGCCGTGGCGGCGGTGAGCCGCAGCAGGCTGGCCTTCAGGGAACCGTTGATCAGCCCCTCCGAAATCGCCCGCAGCCAGCGCGCCTTCTCCAGTCCCACCGACACCAGCAGCAGGACGATCAAGGTCACCAGCCCCGGGTTGGCCCCCTTCTGCAGCACCGACTCCGCCGGCACCAGCCCGGTCAGGAAGCAGGCCCCGGCGGCCGAGGCGAAGACCAGGGACGGGCGGAAACGGGTGAGGATCAGGGACCCGATGACCAGGGCGAAGATACCGGCAACAAATAATTGGGAAAGAGTCATAGGGTCGGGGCGCCGCTCTGGTCACGGAAGCAGGTGTTTGTTTTTTATGCACGCCTGGGGCGAGGGCAAATTATGCCAAATCTTATGCGGCTGCGCCGCCCCACCCTGATCGGGCAAGGGAGGCTATACCCAACATCGCCAGGTACGGTCAGTGCACCAACCGGGAGCAGGACATCGCTGCCGACCCACTTTTTGGCCTCTTCATGGGGATAGCAATAGCCCGCGACATCCAATTGGCATATCGCGGGCGAGAAAATATCGGAAGAACAGGCGGCATCCTATCTCATGGCGATACCGCCTGAATGAGCGTTGCCGCTAGAAAGCTGAAAATCATTCTGGGCTTTCCCGGTAATTCAGCCGGACAGCGAGGCCAGTGGAAACTTGATGAAAAACGTTCCCGTTTTTCATCAAGTTTGCCAGCAGGCATAATGGACTACGCCTATTGCACAATCACACCGACGTTGCCGTCACCAATCTGGACCGCAATGGCGGTTTCGTTATTACCGAATTGGGTAGTGGAGTGAAAGTTGTTGGTGCCGACCTGGGCGGTAAGGGCAAAGTGGCCAGCACCGATCTGAAGTTGGCTTGCAGTATTCATCACGCCGTCCTGGAACATGAGTGCGGTGTTAGAGACACCGAACTGGTCGATGTCACCATCGTTGCCGGTGCCATCCTGTACCATCAGTGCGAAGTGGCCCTCATTGGACTGGTTGATTTCGCCATAGTTGTCAGTACCGTTCTGGAACATCAAGGCGGTGTGGGAGGAACCGGTTTGCCAGGTGTTACCGTCGTTTCCGCTGCCATCCTGGTCAACCAGGGCGAAGGAATCGGAGCTTAACAACTGGGTGACAACGGCCGTGTTCGAGGTCCCGCTTTGCTCGATATTCCCGCTGTTGTTTGTGCCCAGGGTCTGCAAGACAAAGCCAAAGTTGTCCGTACCGTCTTGAAAGACGGAGGCATGACTGCCAACTTCGCTTGACTGAAAGGTATCGGCGTCGTTCAGTTCACCAACCTGGGTGGTTTCCGCACTGACGCCCGTGGCATCGTTCTGCCCGGAGAAAGCGTCGTTCATGTCGCCGACCTGGACTTGCACGATACTGCTGTCGGTCGTGCCGTTGTTCTGGACAGCAGCTTCCAGGTTGAGGTCGCCGATTGCAATCTGGGTGACCGAATTGTTGTGGACATCTGCACCAGCCTGGGTGGAGTTCTGGGTGTTCATTGCGCCAATTGCCACTTGTGTGGTGGTGTTGTCGGCAGCCAGAACACTGCCACTGGCCGCAAAAAGTACTGCCGCAGCGATGGGGGTAAACGTCTTCATGAGTTGCTCCTTTAACTTACGTCGGACGTTGAAAATAATCAGTACGGTTTGTACTGACTTTTTATGGGGCTGGGAGTAGCCCCATATCGGGTTACAGCGATGTGCAGTCCATTTGCACATTGGTCAGTGCCTGCGCTGTGAATAGTGTCGACCTGCATTGTCGGTCTCCTGGATACCCTGATTAAACCAGCATCACCCTGTTCAAACCATCACCACTTTGATTAAACACAAGTCATATTGGTGAATATATAGTCGATGCTGGATTGAGTTTTGCTGCTCAACCGCGGCGTCGCCATAGGAGGAAGATCCCGAAACCCTAGGAAAAAAGTTCGCTTTTCGATCAGTTGTTTTATCCGGCGCTAAGCGAGGGGAAGCCGGCAGAGTAAATTTCAAATATTGTCGATCACATATTAGACAATATGGTCAATAAATAACCAGATTCAAACTAAATCTTGTCGCCTAAACACCAAGACCACGATAGGGAAGAAGCCCCGAAACGCCAGGAAGGGAGTTCAAAATTTAACCAGCTGTTCTACTACGCGCTAAGAGAGGGGGAAATGGGTAAGTGCTCCATAGCCTCGTGCTGATGCACGTGCACCGCTTCAGGGCAAATCAATCGACGGCCTGGCAGCGCGACAGGATCAAATTGCAACGTCCGGCTGCCAGTCGATCCCGGCGGACCTGTCCTGGATGCCCCGGGAGCACGCCTTGCCCGAAATGGAAAAGTCCATCACCAACTACGCTGCCGACTGGGAAATAGCACGGTTGTCCCGCCGTGTTTCTGAATCCACAAAGCCTGAAACTTCCTGTACTGAAATTGCACATAAAAAGATGATTTTGATGCCTAATTGCAGACAGACTGTGATCACAGTAACAGTACATATAATCCAATCGATCTTAATTAAAATTTCTCCGCTACATTCTGGGTGGCATCTCTAAAAATCGTCATTCCCGCGAAGGCGGGAATCCAGAAACCCCGTAGCTACTGGACTCCCGGCTTCGCAGGGGCGACGAAAAACGAGTTTTTGGAGATGCCCTGAAAAATAAGATGCCCCGCTTCCCAATGGCAAAAAATTATAAAGTCAAAAAAAATCGACTTGCTGCAATCACTACCTGGCCATTCGGGTACGGCTATCCATTTCCCACCCAACATGATAAATATGGCGACTAAATATGAAGAACTAATTTTCCGCCAGGACTTTCAGTAATGTATTATTTCTGTCGCCACTTTGTACTGATGGATCAATTTATCGCTGTGGAAATTTCCAACCTGAAGGGAGTAGAGATCCGACTCTAGAAAAACCATAGAATCAAATTGAGCCCAGCACGCCAATTATCGAAACTCACAATTGAATCAGAGAAATGAAACCCGTAAAAACTGTAAAGTCGAGTGCATGTAGCTTTCCATCCAAGACTGGATAGTAAGACTGGCATTCCGGCTGGGCACGAATCCGATACTTGCGCACCAAGTTACGAAGGAACTAGAAAAATAAGGTAGGGAAGGTTATGGAATTCGTTGAAGAAAAACCCGTATCCGAAGAAGCAACAACCGAAGAACCTGTAGCTGAAAAATCAGTAGCCGAAGATCTGCATGGAAATATCGAGCGCTTGGATGGTGGGATGCTCTGGGGGTGGGCAGCAAACAGGAATAGCGCCGCGCCCCTGCGGCTACAAGTGATAGCCGCAGGGCGTACGGTAGGCTTCGGTACAGCTGATCAGTATCGTACGGACCTGAAGCAAGCAGGTATCCACGATGGAAATCATGCTTTCACCATCGCGCTGGAAGAATTCAGGCAAGAGCCCGGCGAAGTGGACCTGGAACTGGTGGAGGCAGAAACCCTGCAGAAGGTCGCGCATCCACAATTTACAGTGAAGATTGAAGCGCATAGATTCACTGGAGATCTATTGCGCGTGGCCAATGGCCATATAGAGGCCAGGGTGATCAGTACTCACCCCATCGGAAAACAGACGCTGGTTTTGTATCACGGCGAAAGCGTGATATGCAAGCAGCAGATAGAAACTTCTGAATCGAAGATTGAAGTCTCCTTCCCTGTTCCAATGAGTTTGCAGGATGGTCGGTCCAAGCTATACAAGATGGCGATTGATGGCCAGCCGAATATCCTGGCGATACAGTGGTTCAGTGTTCACGCCATACAGACCCCCTGGCAGTACCTGAAGGAGAGCTTTCACGAACCCGGATTCCTGTCCCTGCGTCCAGAGGCGGGACATCGCTACGAAGCTTTACATTACCACTTGGAAGCCATTGCTTCAGGAAGCGAAAGACTCTCTGTTCAGGACCTGCTAACAGTACATTCGGTGATCGTTGAAGGGCATGAGGGACGCAAGACATTCCCAACATTCTCATTACCCAGCTTTGACAAGCCCCGGGTATCTATTATCGTACCAGCATACAACCAATTTGAACTCACCTACCACTGTATCGCCTCCATAGCACTGGCATACAACTCAGTGAGCTTTGAGGTAATCCTGGCGGATGACTGCTCGTCCGATGAAACCAGCACAGCCGAAGACATCATTGGCAACCTGGTGATCTCCCGGAATGAGGAAAACCTTCGTTTCCTACGCAATTGCAATCACGCTTCCCAGTTGGCCAAAGGCGAGTTTATCGTCTTCCTCAACAATGATACCGAAGTCACCTCTTTCTGGATCGATGAACTGGTCGGCAAGATGGACAGCGACAGCGGCATTGGCATGACAGGATCAAAGCTGCTGAACCTAGATGGGAGCCTGCAGGAAGCCGGCGGCATCGTCTGGGGCAATGGCCAACCGTGGAATGTCGGGCGCGACAGGAACCCGAACGCTCCCGAGTACAACTATGCCCGTGAGGTGGACTACCTAAGCGGGGCTGCCATGTGCATTCGCCGCAGCCTTTGGGAAGAGGTCGGCCGCTTTAGTGAGGAGCTGGCGCCCTGCTACTACGAAGATACAGACCTGGCATTCAAGGTACGGGCGGAGGGTTATAAAACGGTTTATGTACCCCATTCCGTGGTGGTGCATTTCGAAGGACAAAGCCACGGCCGCGATGTTACCCAGGGGCTGAAGCGCTACCAGGTGGTCAACGAAAAGACCTTCGGTAAAAAATGGTTCAGCGCTTTTCACAACAGCGTTTCTCCAAGCATGGAAGCCGAGGACCTGGAAAAGGACCGCAACATAGACCAGCGCATCCTGGTGATTGATTACGCCAGCCCGATGCCCAACAAGGACGCTGGCAGTTACGCCGCAGTGCAGGAAATAAAGCTGATGCTCTCGCTCGGCTTCAAGGTTACTTTCGTTCCTGAAAATATGGCGCACTTTGGGAAGTATACGACGGATCTGCAACGCCTTGGGGTAGAAGTCCTCTATGCACCTTTTTACACTTCGGTTCCCGACGTATTGCAGAAACGCTTGCAGGAAATGGATGCAGTTTACATTACCCGTTATGAAGTGGCGGAAAAGTATCTGGACATTATCAAGCAGAATTCTGATGCAAAGATACTCTTCAACAACGCCGACTTACATTTTCTGCGGGAGTTGCGCTCGGCACTGAAGGATGGGAAAAACCAGGAAAAACTTGATCAAGTACTGGAAACCCGCACTAGAGAGCTGGAGGTATGCCGTCAGGCCGACGCAGTTCTTTGTTACAACACCACGGAACATGTAGTAATCACGTCGCATATACTGGAATGCGAAAAGATGCATCTAACTCCCTGGGTACTGGAAGAAAAAACCTTGGGGCCAGAGTACAAACAGCGCCAGGGTATCGTATTCCTGGGGGGCTATAATCACCATCCCAATGTGGAAGCGGTGGAATACCTGGCCAGGGAAGTGATGCCGTTAATGCTTGAGGCGCGACCTGACATCTGCCTGTCTGTATACGGCAGCAATATGCCTGACGCTTTCAAGGAACTCGAATGTGAAAACATAAAGATGGTCGGCTTCGCATCCAACCTGGATGATGTCTTTCACAACTATCGGGTGTTTGTTGCACCGCTGCTTTCCGGAGCAGGGATCAAAGGTAAGGTACTGGAAGCTATGGCATATGGTGTGCCCACGGTGCTGACCGACGTCGCCGCTGAGGGCACGGGCCTGACTAATGGGGCCAACACCCTTATTGCCAATACACCTGAGGCCTTTGTCGATGCCATTATAAAAATTTATGAAGATAGCCGACTGTGGAGAAAATTTTCGGAAACCAGTAGGGCCCTGGCTAACGAGCAGTTCTCTTTTGAGCATGGAAAACGCCGGTTCAAAGACATTTTTTCCAGTATTGGAATTTACTCAACCCATTAATAGGAAGCCAGGTGTTCTTATCAACTATACAAATATAAAAATTCAATGAGAAAAATTATATTTCACTATCATTTATTCAAGAATGCCGGAACCTCACTGGATGCAGGCTTTAAACAAAATCTAAAGCATGATGAGTGGATCACCAGGGAGTTTCCCGGAAACCCCTCGCAAAATCACGACCAGGTAAGACAGTGGATTATCGACAATCCCCAGGCAATGTGTTTTTCATCACACACGGCACTCCTGCCCCCTCCGGAAATTGTGGGGACCGAAGTCCTGCCAGTGATATTTGTTCGACACCCTATTGACAGAATCGCTTCCGCTTATGCATTTGAACGCAGGCAAGGCAGCGATAGCTTTGGCGCTGTATTGGCAAGAAATACAGATTTAAAAGGATATATTGAAACTCGCCTTTCGTTGCCGAATGACAGGCAATGCAAAAATTTCCATGTCGATAGACTGGCAGGAATGTTCCCTGTTGACTGCGGCTCAGAGTTGGAAAGGGCCAAGCGAGCCGTCCAAAGCCTGCCTTTTGTAGGCTTGGTCGAAGATTTCGATAAATGTATTGCACGACTCGAGACGCTGGTTTCCGAGTTTGGAATCGGCGACTTAAAGCTGTCTGTAAACAGGAAAAATGTATCACGCGACTGCGGAAAATCCCTGGAAAACAAATTGAAAGACATAAGGTCTGAATTGGGAGAAGACTTTTATCAACAATTGCTCGAAGCCAATTCTTTTGACATCTCCCTATACGACCACCTGACTGAATCATTAAACTCAAAGCAGACAGATACTACTTCATGAGCATCAAACTCGTTATAGTTGGAAACTGCCAGGCCAGGCCATTGGCAACAGTTTTACCGATACTGAGCGACGATATAGAAGTAATTGATGTTGCTATAGTCCACCTTTTGAAGAGCGGACAGTTTGAAGACTACAAGCCTGCTTTTGAATCGGCCGATTTCATCGTTGCCCAACTGGTTAATAATGACTATCCGTGTGATTTTGTAAGAACCAGCTTCCTCAGGGACAACTATGGGAGCAAGGTTGTCGGCATTGTCAACCTGTATTTCTCCGGATACACACCAGATTGGTTTTACATGAGAATCCCCGGGAAAGGCCCCCTTAGGGGGCCCATGGGGGATTATCAGAACAGGACGATATTCGAGGCCTGGAAGCGTGGACTGCCCCCTGACAAAGCTGCCTTTCTACTGAATGACAAAGAGCACAACCGGCAGTTCAGCGAGTCGACAAAGAATTCCCTACAGGAGTTGGCGGAAAGGGAGCACAACGTGGATGTAGCAATATCTGACTTTATTCAAGATAATTGTCAGTTTAAACGACTGTTTTTTACGTTCAATCATCCTTCGATTTTTTTGATAATTGAATATGCCAAAAGAATATTGGGTTTTATTCAAGTGCGCCAAAGTAACTCTGATAACCTAGCCTTACCAGAGATGCTGAACCAGCTCCATCCACGACTGAACCCAGCTTTCGATCTTCTCTCTGACGATAACTTGCATCACAAAGGCGTTGATTACGACATAGGTAAAGACAATTGCATTTTATTGAAGACTTCAAAGAGTTACGATTCATTGCAGATATCAACCTCATTTTTTGAGGTATATGACGCTTTTAAAGAAAAATATAGTCTTTACGATTATTCTGGATCCGTGGATATTTAGGAAACTCTGAACAAGCCAAAACCCGGGGAGAGTTGATTCGAGTGACTCAAATATATATCGTTAGGAAAACTTAACCTTCATTGTCTGAAAATATCCAAACCAAATGAAAGGCATCTCTAAAAATCGTCATTCCCGAGAAGGTGGAAGTACAGAAACTCCATGGCTATTGGGCCCACGCCTTCGCGGGGGTGACGAAAAACGATCTTTTAGAGGCACTCTTATTTATATCCCGCGATTAAAGTGGCCGCGGATCCTATAATAGAGCATAGGTTTTTGCATACTGCATATGAAAAAGAATCAGAAAAAACTTCTGGCTTAACCAGAATATCACGATTGGAACAAGAATAACCCAACGGCCCATGGAAAGGAGCTTAGCATGCTGCAGGAACGTAGCCTTATTCCCTACCAACAATCACATCTTCCTGGAGGACGCTGGCTTGTTTTCGCTCCTCACCCAGATGATGAAGTAATCGGTATGGGCGGGGCTTTGCTGTTGGCCAAACAGAAAGGCGCCGACCTGTTTCTGGTTTTTATGACTAATGGTGATGCGGGAGGAGACGCAGAGGTCCGTCGCGCAGAATCAGCTCGGGTAGCCGAGCATCTGTCAGCCAGCTGTATTTTTCTCGGATATCCAGACCGCAGAGTCTCCGTTACGGCGGAAACCCTGGCTACAATTTCCAATTTGATTATAGAGATCCATCCCGATCTGATATTCTTCCCTTCACCAGAGGAGTTCCATCCAGATCATCGCTCTACTGCCGCCCTGGTTTGGTCTGCCCAGCAGAAGATAGACTATGCAGGTAAGCTTTATCACTACGAGATATCTCGTCAGTCTGAAGCCAATGTTTTGGTCGACATCTCGAGTGTCGCCGACCTCAAGATATCACTTCTTAAGAACTATGAGTCTCAGATAGGAAAGAATAATTATATTGAGGTGATGGAATCAATCAATATTGCCAGAACCTACACTCTTCCAGGAAACACCCAGCGTGCTGAGGCATTTTTTCATTACCAAAATAGATGGGCCAACTTACTGGACCTTATGCGAGAGCGCGTTTTCATGTGTTTGAACGATTGCCTACCTGGAGACTCTCCAATAGTTTCCATCCTGATAAGAACCAAGGACCGCTTACCGTTGCTTCGCCGCGCACTAAACTCGCTTCTCAAGCAACAATACAGGAGTAATCTGGATGTAGTTATTGTTAACGACGGTGGCGATTCTGTGGAAGAGGTCTCTGATGAGTACAAAGGGTATTTCTGGCGCCTGAAGAACATCGACATCCCGGTAAATCGAGGCAGGCCTTCCGCTGCCAATGTCGCTTTAATCCACGCACGCGGACAGTTTATCAACTTTCTTGATGATGACGATGAGCTGGATGATATCCATATCCAGGCATTCATCAGTAGATGGCGACGCAATCGAGAAATTGAAGTATTTTATCGAGGAGTTCGCGTGCTTGACACGGAGGGAAAGGAACTTAGAGAGTACAACGCCCCCTATGACCCCGGCCTTTTAATGCATACCAACTATATTCCAATCCATGCGGTAACTTTTCATAGAAAGTTCATTGATATGGGGTGCCGATTCGATGAATCTTTGGAGTTTTTTGAAGATTGGGATTTCTGGATTCAACTTTCAAGGCTCGCTCACTTTCACCGGGACCCGAGAATTACTGCAAGCTATCATATGGCAGGATCATCCGCAGCCTCGCCTCATATGCATGAATTTTTTGATCCAGGCAATCTAATGAATAAGGTCCGAGAAAAATGGATGTCTAAGTGGTCTTCGGTTGAATGGAACAGGATGATATCAGCCCAAAAAGCAAAGCTTGAAGCCGAACACCGCAGAGAGCTTAACCTCATTCACAATGAATGGAGCCGTCAGGGGAAGTAGATTGGCTAAAATTCTTCGTGTGATTCGAGACAGCAATCAGAGTAATTTTTATTTTTCCGACTCTGTTGTCTGGGATGATTGGATTAGCCCGATTTTTGTCAATAAATACGACCTGATCGATCTGGAGATCCCATCAGAAGACACCTCCATTTTAGAAGTGTTTTCTATTGCGGAGGGGTGCTTGGAAGAAAGGGGGATGCTTTCCCTACGCTTCCCTACTAGTAAAGGCCCAATTTCCCTAATGGAGGAAGCCAAGGCTTGGCAGGAAATGGCGAGGAGTCTCGATTGGATTCAGGTTTCATTTCTAGAGGGCTTGATATCCGATCCAGTTTTGATACTTCGACCGCCCGAGAGGAGAGAGTGCAAAGCCTTTTTGACTGCCGCAGAAGGACATGAGGACGAGCTGGTTTCCCTATTCATAAGGGTGTTTGGGCACCCTATTTCCAAGGATTTTTGGCGCTGGAAGTACTCTTGTAACAGAAAAAACTATAGTGTAGCCGCTTTTCTGTCCGGAAGGCTGGTTGGGCACTATGGGGGTATGGAGAGAGTCTTCACTAACGGGAACAGGAGTTTTCTTGCAGTTCAGTCTTGCGACGTTGCCATAGATAATAGTTATCGTACACAGTATGCAGGTGGACTATTTAAGGATATTGCTAGTAGATTTATCAGTTACGCCTATGCCCAGGGGGTTGATATTTTGTTCGGATTCCCCCATAGACGTAAAATGTTGCTTGGTAAACGCCTGGGCCTTTATCGATCCTGTAGTCAGCTTCTGCAATGGCGATCCAAGACAACAGAGAGAGAAAAAAATACAGCACTTCAACAGGTTGACGTGCACTCTGCCGGATTTGATTTTATTGCTCAGTATATTGAAGTTTTTGAAGAATCTGCCAGCCGGCACGGCATTGGATACTTCAACCGCGATAAAGCGTATATTCGGAAGAGGTATATAAATCACCCGGAGTATCAATACTTATTTTTCACTGACTCCGAGAGTAGATTTCTTTTAGTGGGTCGCCTTGTGGGTAAGTCCTTGAGATTAATGGATTATCTCGGTGAGATTATGGAGTTTTCGGAGGCTATTTCCGAATTGGAGTCGATGTGTGTTCGATTGTCGGTTCACAATGTCGTTTTCTGGTCTTCGGAATATATGCGGATCTTGCTCGATCTGGATTGTCATTTCAACCTTATAGATAACTCTGCGTCTGTGGCTTTCCGCATGCGGGATAACAAGGATGCACCTGAGAATTTATGGTTGAGTTGCGGTGACACAGATTTCCTCTAAGCATGAGAAGAATATGATCTCTTACTTAAACAGTTTGAAAAGTTGCGCAGATGGAGAAACTCTTGAGGCGTCTATAGATAGGGTTTTGGAGTCTGGCTTTTTTCCCTGGCACCAAAAGGCCAGAAATTATGCTGATTTTATGGCGGGATTAGATGGATTTTGCTTCCCCGATGGTGGGGTTGAAGAAATTGAAAGAAACTACGCAGCACGCGATTTGATTCTTGCAAGCTCTGGTAACTTCGTTGGAAAAAGGGTGGATAGACATCCAGATTTAGAAGCGGAAAAGGCCGACATTCTCTCCCTTGGTGGCGGTGTCTTGTTTCTTGGGTCTCACGATTTCTTTCAACTGGCTACGCCAGCTTTCCTGACTTGTCATTTCGGGAGGATCTCTGCTTTTGCTGCTGATGTTTCGTTGATTCAGGACGAGACTATTGCCCAAATGACCAAAGCTGCCTATCGCGACTATGAGAGGAGTTTTAAAGGCGGTGCCTGGATTTATGTCGGGGGGAACAATGAAGTACTGCGAAGCCATATGCGCAGAGTTTTTACTGCCAGAGAGTCCGTTTATGCTGCGATTGATATTTTCCCGGCCCAGTTGAATTCGAAAAACGTGGTAAATATCCAAGGAAGGTTTGGCCATCACCGGTTGATTTCCGGAGTCGTGCGCAGCGCCTTAGCTAATGACTATCGGTTCGTATTCGTAAAAGTACGGCGTCAGGAAGCGGGCTTTATTTTAAAAACCAGAATTCTCTCTGGATACTCTGTTGAAGACGTACTTTCTGATTACATATGTAAGCTGGAAGAAGAGCTATGCGAGGATCCCTTTGGTTGGGAGGGAATTTTTAACTTGATGTGACTCTATTCCTAGCCCCACCTGTACCGAAGAACATGCCACTCTTTCCATTCTGAGCATATATAACCAGTTTCAGCAAAACCCAGCAGGCCAATTCGGCCAAGTCCAGTATCAATACACCAATAAGCCGCGATAGAGTGGCGCCATTCTCGTGTATGCCCTGAAAGGCCTCTAAGGATAGCCCCCACTTCTAGATATGGCTTGTGTTATTTCCTTTCGTTCGAATTATATGGACAACTCGAACCTGGGTGCAGCATGAACCGCCACATTCATCACCGGTACAGCAGACAACTCATAACCACGTCCCTAAGACGTGGATTTTTACGCTAATCTAAAACTAAAGGTCAAAATTTATGCAACAGTAGAGTCAGGAGAAGTTGAAGGAGACAGGTCCATGGAAAGGACATTCGTAATTGCGCTGCTGCTGTTGACCTGCAGGTTTGCCTTTGCGTCAAACAATGTTTTAGATTACGGCGCCATAGCAAATGATGGACTGGACGATACGGCAGCATTTAACCAAGCGGTCGCAAGTGCGGACGGGGTTGTCTATGTACCTGCCGGGGAATTCAATTTGTCTTCACGGCTGGATCTAACCGGCGCTGTAGTATCCGTTCAAGGGGAAGGAATAGGAATCTCCAAGTTGGTGTGGGATTCGGGTGTTAGTGGGATATATGTCAAGCCACCCCCGGGAGGACACAAAACAGCATTGCTACAGGGATTGACGCTGTATACAAAGTCATCGGATGGTGGTGATGCCTATCAATATGATGGTGTCAACACCATTAAGAATGGAAATATTCAGCCAAGAACAAGACCAAAAGTCATTATTCGTGATGTAGAGATGTCTGGCTATACAGGGGCGGCAAACAGTGGCTGGAACCGCGGATTAATTATAGATTCCTCTCTCGGCACCCATATAGATGGATTCTATTTTTCAGGTCAGGTAAAAAACAGTACAGCGACACCCTTAAGTGATAGAGGCATCCTGTTGAGAGGAACAGGAAATCCTGTTGAAATAACCATCACAGAGGCTGCAATCTACTATACTGATGTTGCAATTGAGGCAAGTAACCACGAAGGTTTATTTTTATCAGACAGCAATCTGGTATTCATTAATTATGGGGTGAAGTTTACCAACAATTCAGCCGAGCCGCAGTTCAATTTATCAAACTCGCATTTTAACTGTATAAAGGGTTGTGTCTGGCTGGATAAAGTTGTTCAGGTCAGTATAAAAGACAATCTCTTTTACGGACATCATAAAGCAGATGCAGCAGTATTTGGCGTTCAGCTTTTTGTAGATTCTGACTACTACAACATTTCCAACAACACCTTTATAAATACTTCTCAGAATTACGATTTCAATGGTGTTGTGGTTCGCTCCGACGAGGGTATTATTTCTGGGAATGTTTTTTCATTAAATAATAAAGGAGCAGGCGTATGGTTCATGTCTACTGCAAGCTATGGACAGGCATTTAACAATATCTGTAAAAACTGTGCTACAAAGGGTTTAAACCAGGGCGGGGGCACCAATACAATTTCCTGGCTCTATTAGCCAGCTTTTGGAGAAAATATGCCAGACAAAAGCCTGACATCCTTGTGGTAGAAAAATTTCCCGCGCCCTTTATGCTTTTACGATCGTCAAAGCATGAAGGGCGCGATCTCCAGATCTGTATCGGATGTCTTGCGAAAAAGCGCGGTGAAGCTCACGCCAATGAGAAATCCTCATGCGCCAATGTCAGATTCGGGTTATAGGCCGGGTCCGAATCCAGCAGCTCGCCCCAACGTTCGCGCATATAGGCGGTCTCTGCAGCCATTCGGCGCCGTTTGGCAAAGGTATTGTCCGTTCCACGGGATATGGACTCGTGATGGTAGAGCTCGGCGTAGGGTGTCCAGAGGTTGCGATAGCCCGCCTCGCGCACCTTCAGGCATAAATCCACATCGTTAAAGGCGACCGGCAGGTCCTCCTCGTTGAGCCCCCCGACTTCCTCGAATACAGACTTCCGGACCAAAAGACATGCCCCGGTAACCGCCGACAGGTTCTGTACCAGTTGCAGGCGGGAGAAATAGCCCCCGTCGTCCCGCGGTAAATACTTGTGAGCATGCCCGGCGACACCGCCGATTCCCAGGATCACACCGCCGTGCTGGACGGTGTCATTGGCGTAGTAGAGCTTGGCCCCGACACAGCCGATCTCCGGCCGGCATACCTGGCTGACCATTTCCGTGAGCCAGCCCTTATTGATCGGCTCAATGTCGTTATTGATCAATCCTATTATTTCGCCCCGCGCCTGGCGAACACCGAAGTTATTGATTGCCGAATAGTTGAATGGGTGATCCCATCGGCACACCCTGACCCGGGGATCGCTACCCACCTTTTCAAAGTAGCGCAGGGTTTCCACACAGGTCGTCTGATTGTCCAGTATCAGCAACTCGAAATTCGGGTAATCCGTGAGCGACAGGATCTTATCTACACAGGGCTGCAATACGTCATACCGGTCCCGGGTGGGTACCAGCAGACTGACCAGGGGGCGGGCTTTCGGCAGGCCCCAACGCACCCGATAGGTGTTGGGCACGAATCCCTGCTCCACCTGCGCGTCCAGTTCCCGGGATGCCAGATAGTCCCTCAGGGCTTTGATCCCCGCCTGGGTGGTGTAATTCTTCTCACTGCCATCCAGCGCCACTGACCCCTCTGCCGCCCGCCAGTGGTACAGGATTTCCGGGATATGCACCACCTTGTCCGCATCCAGGTACGGCAGGCAGCGCACCAGCAGATCGTGATCCTGGCTGCCCTCCACGCCCGGGCGCAAACCGCCCACTTTCCGCACCAAGTCCGCTTTCAACACCGTAAAATGACAGACGTAATTGTTGGAAAGCAGAAGATCCGGATTCCAGCCCGGCTTGAAATAGGGCTCAAAACGGTGCCCCGCGCGGCTGACCTTGTCTTCGTCGGTGTAGAGCAACAGCGCCTGCGGCGACTTCCGTATCTCCTCGCACACCCGCTGCAGGGCGTGCCGGGGCAGCAGGTCATCGTGATCCAGGAAAGCCACATAGTCTCCGCGCGCCAGCGCCAGGGCGCTGTTACTCGCCGCCGAGATATGGCCGTTTTCCTTGCGGAACACCACCTCGATACGCGAGTCCCGCGCCTGGTACTCCTGCAGGCATTCACCTACCCGCGGATCGGTGGAGGCATCGTCCGCAATACAGAGCTGCCAATGGGGGTAAGACTGGGCGATGACCGAGTCGATACAGGCGCACAGGTACTCGATGCTGCTGTTGTATGCGGGCACGATGATGGAAATGAGAGGACGGTCACCGGCGGACAACAGCCGGCGGGCGGATTCCGGCGCGGGCAGGCGGGGCGCCTCCACCTGCTCGATCCACTCCCGGTAATTCCTCCCGCGGCACTTGCGTACGAAAGTCTCGGCGTAGCGGGCCAGGGCCAAGGGGAGCCAGCCCCCGCGCGATTCACCGGCATCACGTTTCAAATGCACCAGGATCTCGCGCCGATTCATGCCCCTGAATTCCGGGTGCTTGGCGGCGAGGCGCTTTGCCAACAGGTCATGGGCAAACCAGGGGGCCAGGGGCATCAGCTCCAGCCGCTCGACGCTGAACTGGCCCGGCTCTTCCATCGGATCGAAACGCAGGCGGCGCACAACCCCCGGGAAATACAGCAACCGCTTGACGGTTCTGTCCGAGTATCCGATCAACGAGAATTTCCCCTCCTCGCTATAACCGGAACCGGTATTTGCATAAATACTGGCGTTTACGCTGTCGCGATCGTGGGCCAGGCGCATTTCCAACATATACCAGCCCGGAAGCAAACGGCGCCTGGCCACGGAGAACTGCGGATCTACACCCAGCGATCGCCACCGAAAACCGCCCTCCTCTTCGTCCGTCAAGCGGATATCAACCGCGGGCCTGAGGCGGGAAGCGAGGTCTAAGCGAAACAGAGATTTGAAAAAGTTAACCACAATATCCAGCTTGTATGATTGTTATTATCGGGGTTTCAGGCTTTGGGCTGTATTTTCCACGGCGAACCCACCAGCGGCTGGCCGGTGGAAGCGACCAGGCACTCGACCGTGTCGCCCGCCTTCAACTTGGATATATCAAGGGAAAAGCCCACAAAGCCGCCGCGAGCGATACCCATGGCGCGCAGTCCTGGGCGGTCATCTTTAGCAACGGTCTCGTCGATCACCTCACCGCCCACACGGGCCCGAATCACAACCGGATCATCTGCCTGGTCTGCCATCGCCCAGCCATACAGGCGGCCCTTATCCACATGCATAAGAGTGCCAGTGACAAAGTCCTGTTGTGCTTCGGCCAACTTTAGCCGCCAATCAAACTGCGTGCTGATGGCTTTATATAGCCCGATATCGTCAGCATTCAGGCGGCGCAACTCGTCTGCATGATCATGCTCGATTTCATAGGCCTCCTCAAGATCGTTTCGGCCGCGGTTTTCCCGGTAATTGGGGATATCCAGCGCATACTTACGGTTCAACAGGGACAGGGATTGTACATACCTCTCCGTCAAACCGATAAAGCCTATTGCAGCCCAGGGCAGCTGGCCCAGCATACGCTGCTGCCGGTTGATATTGTGCGGCGCGCGGTAGAATTCTTCGAACGGCTTCCTGTATCCGTAGTGCCTCACCATATGGTTGTACTCGGAGACAAGTCGCTGTAGTGGTTCACGTACGAAACTAATCATCCGGCCGACACCAAACAGCGGTGCGTAGGCTGCCGCTTGGAAGTGACCGGTAAGGAATTGGTACCCCTCATTCTCAAATGCTTTTTTGAATTTCCACTTATCCCCCCCCCCGGATATCCACTGCTTGACAATCTCACTGGTTTCAGGAGATTTGGGACCGTAATCCCGACATACGTACTTCCGCCCGAAGAAGGAATCTGCCCCGCTTCGGAAGCTGGTGCCGGCGGTTTTGGGAATATGCACAAAAATAAAAGGATTCACTACAACATCCAATCCTAAAAAAATTTAAGGTCCAATCGATCCGAAGAAGATCCTTATTACCCAGCCCTCCCTTGCCGCATTCCGCATGAATCCTTTGCACTCACCAGAGAGTGGAAACTCCAGCTCACGAAAGTTCTAACCCTTAAGCGGTGATAAAGAATTTACTGCTTTCGCAAATGAATCTACGGCCTCGAAAACACTTTGCATCATGGACCCGCCAACCCGGGCATTCAGCTCGATAACTCTCAATTCTCCGTTGCTAACCTTGAAGTTAAAGCAGCCAAAGCCTCGATACCTCAATTTTACCAAAATTGATTTCAGTTCTTCAGAGAAGGCGCAATCGTAGCTCCACACCTGATCTGATGCAGGCTCACCCTTGCCTTTCACAAAGAAATCATAGTCATATACATACTTAACTTCTTTCAGGAATACAAATTTACCTCCATCAAAAATAAAATGAAGTGCATACTCCTCTCTTCCATGAACATAATCTTGCTTAAAGAAATCAGCAGAATTCAATTTATCTCTGAAATTTTTTTCTTCTCTTCGGGAACTTATGATATAAGTTGAATTTCCAAATTCGCCTCTATTTCCTTTCAAAATATAGGGGTAATCACCGACGGAAGAGCCAGTCTTTGGTAAAAAATGTCCAAAACCGTTCTCGGAAAGAAAACGATTGAACTTGATCTTATTCTCTGCCAAATCAACCACATGCGGATGTGGAAACAATCCCTTATTCGAAATCTCTGAAAATCTCCCTGCCGCGACAACATCCCCTATACTGATAGGAAATAACAAATCAACGCCGGCCATTGCTGAATGGCTAAAGCCTGAGAACACAGGAGAATATTCCGTCCCATTTAGCTGGCTATCGATATAAGACCTCCAATCACTCCTATTAGAAAACAGCACTCTCATCCCTAAGTACTCATCATGTATTTATCAAAAAATCTAAATTGAATACTCTAACTTACAGTAGCACAAATGACTCTTCCGAAAATTGACTTCCAATTCTTTATCATCCCGATGCAACCCAAATTTGCACCCATCGCCAATGTGATCTTTTACAGAATTTAGTAAATTTTTTTAAAAATATCATCCATACACTAAAAGTTAGATAATTCAAAAGTTTTAAGTCACACCAAAGCAATCATAACAACCTCAAACTCTCCTGAAACACATCGAGTCTCGGTATACACTAAACACTCTATTTCAATTTATAATCAAACAGCTCAAGCGCATCTGCCATCTCCTCATCAAACATTCGAACGATATCACTCGGGAGTTCACGTTTCCATTTATCCTGAGAATCCTGAATGTTATTACTTGTCATATGAAAACTATATTTGTCGCTATCTGCGATCACTTTCTCACTATTTAAGCGAACCCCTAGAAAATCACCTAACTGTGTGGCAATTTCCGACAAATCGGAAACCAAGTCTTCAAACCTAATTACAACTATATTCTTATAACCGGCCCTATATTTACTGACTTCGTTTAGATAATTTCTTCTGCTATCAATCATCCGTCGCGCAAAGGAATGCAATGTGTCACTCTCCAGCCATCCAAAACCATTGAAGCCCCTTTTCTTATTAAAAGAAATAATTGATGCCAATTCACCCCGAGGGTCACGCGTCACAAAAATATTATTCACTGAGGGGAGATTCTTGTTGATAAAAGGCGCAATATCTAGGGCGACTTTCTCAGCGTAAAATTTATACTGATGCGAACTTGCCTCATGAACCTCTTGACTAAACTGGTTCCATACGGCGTTCAGCATTCTCTTCTGGAAACACTCTTTGTCTAGTATACCCTCAATCTCATACGGCAATGGACCCATCATGTTTTGGCTAGCATCCAGAACATCACTATCATTATATGAAAAACCCTTCTCGCCTTTGTAGTCTTTTAAAGGCTGTTTAGCAAGTCTTGAAAAATAGGTTAAAAATCGAGACTCGAAAGGATAATCATTTGGAACAAAAACCTCTTCAGAGGTTTTCAATAATTGCATAAGAAGAGTAGTTCCTGTACGACCGAAGGCTCTAACCAGTACTGGAGACAACATAAAATTTCCTCAATTTAAGGTATCGCTCCGCTTATCTCTAGAGCAATCCCACAACTTCAATATACTTAATTTTGCAACAGACCCAAATGTTCTTTAACAGCTTGCAAATTTTTACTTGCAAGAAAGTCAACCTCTTTTTCAACAGGGACTTTGCTTTTAACAAATTTCTGCAATCTTTGAATTTCTTTATAGTGTTTTTCTGCCTTAAGGGAATGCGTAACGCTCCCCTGATGCCTGCGATGTGTATTCAAGCTCTTCGCGCAATATTTAACCGCAGCCTCTTCTCTTGCCAGCAGATCAGTGTACAGGAACCAATCACCCGCTACCGAGTATTCATAGAGAGCATTACCAGTTCTGTCCAGGGAATCGCACAGACTTTCAGTTTTGAATACCACACTGCTTACGTTCAAAATGACATTCTTGACCGCCAGGTACTCCGCCAGAAACTCCCTTCCATCCATACGGAAGCTATTGGTAAAGGCTGCTTCACCGAATTCTTTGAAGTAGTAACTGTAGCTCTCCGCCAGCAACTTGCCGTCCTGATCGACCTGGATGGAATCGCAATAGGCCAAGTCGAAATCGTCTCCCGCCACCAGCTCGCTGATAAAGTCGGGCGCTGCCAGGTCGTCCGCCTCGGCAATCCACAGCAATTCCCCTTTGGCAAGCCGTGCGCCTTTGTCCCACTGGCGGAAAACGGAACCGGAGTTATTCTCGTTGACGATCAGTTCGATATTCCTCTGGTGGAGCTCTGCTGTCGCCTCGATCATGGATACGCTGTTGTCGCTGGACTTATCGTCCAGGACTATGACCTCATAGACCGGATAGTGCTGGGCGAATATCGTCTCCAGCCGGGGGCCTATATGGTCTTCATAGTTGTAGTTGGGGACCACTACCGAAACACGGCGCAGCTCCGGCATCAGCAGCTCCACAAGGCTGAAGACATAGTCCTTCCAGTCGAAAGTGCCCAGTGCCCAAGCGCTGCGCACTGAACGGCGCGCTTCGCTGTCCTTCGCGATTTCCCGATCGATCGCCTCGACCATGGTATTTACATCGCCCATGGGCACCAGGGCGCCATTGGCCTCGTCGTCCAGCAGCTCCACAAAGCCGCCGCCCCCCTGGAAGCCCACGACCGGTGTGCCGAGGGCCAGGGATTCCAGCACTACGGACGGGAAGGGATCTTCCCGGGAGGTCATGGCAAATACATCCGCCCCCTGCAGGTAGAGGGAAATCTCGCTGGTGAAAGGCACTATGTGGAGATGGGATTCCAGCTTGCTGCCGGCCACATCCCTGAGTATCCAGTTTTCCAGGCCGGGCTCCACATTGCCCAGCCAGACAAAGTGGTAGTCGGGATTGCTTGCTATGGCGACACGCGCGGCGCTGACAAAGAGATCGAATCCCTTGCGCAGGTCGGCAAATCCGGCGTTGACCACTATCCTTGCACTGCCCGGGACTTTCAGCTTCTTGCGCAGGGCCTTGCGGCTGTCGTCAGTGGGCTCCAGCTTCTGGTAGATGCCCTGGGGCTTGACCACGGCCTTGACACCAATGGGGCCGACGATGCGCTCAAACGAGTCCCTGACGAATGACGATGCAAATACCACCGAGGCAGCTTTTTCTGCGATCGCTTTTGCCCTGTCCTCGAGCGCGTACTCCTTGATCAGGGTTTCCAGTTCGTGGACCAGGGATATCACCTTCAGTCCTTTGTCGGCCAGAACCTCTGCACACTGGCCGGTAACGGTGGTGTTGCAGATTGCGTGGGCGACCGCATTTCTTCCCGTTATCTCCTTGACGATATTGCTGAATATGGCGATATCGCCGTGGGCTACATGGGTTTTGCCGACCCTCTGGTAGTCCCCGACCAGGGGGCCGCCATCGAGGAGCACAAGCTCCACGTCTATGCCAAAATCCTGAACCAGGGTCTTGAATATACTGAGCGTCAGCAGTTGCGCGCCGTGCCGGTAGGCATCGTGCCCCACCAGCAGCAGTTTTGTCTTGCCCTCCTGGCGGGTCAACCCATGTACCGCCCGGTAGGTGGCGTTCAGGTAGGCACTTCCCCAGTAGACGTCCGGCTCCAGGTGCGCGCCTTCGGCCCACTCGTTCCAGGCATTGATCACAACGAATGACTCGTCACCGGCAATCGGGTTCGCCTCGGCATAGTTCACCATGCTCGCCAGCCAGCGTTCGTACTTGGCCGGTGTCGAGTCGATAAAGCCCATACCGCGGCCCGGTTTTCTGGCCTCGTTGTCCCAGCTGGGAGTAACGGCGCGGATCAGGTCATAATCCGGCTTCTCAACCTGCAGGCTGCGCTCTACCAGTTCATCGTACAGCGGATAATGGCCGGTAAATCCGGGGTCAAGCAGGCCCTGCTGCTGCGCCTTGGAGTCCAGCCCTTCGGCCAGTTTGTGGGGCGGAAACTCGACGGCGCCGTCCATGCCGAACACTGTGGGATCGTTGTCCCCGAACGCCTGCGCCATAAAGAACAGCGGCGTTTCACTGAGCAGTTCTTCGCACAGCTTCCGCCACTTTTCGATTCTATTCATGGCATCCGGAATTATGCCCGGGCGATAGATAAAGAACAGCGGCCGACCGTCGACCCGAATGTAACGGGGATCGGCAAAGTGCCGCCCAAGGTCCCGGATAAAGGCGACATCGTCCTCCTCCCGGTAGTCCTGGGCGATGAGGACGTCGTTCTCCAGGCCGTCCCAGGTTCTGGTCCAGTTTTCATTGGCCCACAGAATGCAGAATGGCAGGTCGATTTCCGGGCTGTCCATCAGCATATTGACGGGACTATCCATCAGGCGCTTGCCATTGAACCAGTAGTGGTAAAAGCAGAAGCCGTGCAGGCCGGCGGCCTGTGCCAGTTCGGCCTGCGCCTTGAGGGTGTCCTTCAAACGCAGGTCGTAGTATCCCAAGTCCCGAGGCAGGTGTGGCTGGTAGTGCCCTTTAAACCTGGGTAGCCCCCGGGTTACATTGGTCCATTCGGTAAAGCCCTCGCCCCACCATTCACTGTTTTCCTTGAACGGATGGAACTGCGGCAGGTAATAGGCCAGTGCCTTGACTTTCGTTGCCTTATTGGACTTGCCCTTGTACTGGAAGTCTTCATAGCCTTCTCCAGACTCCCGAAACCGTACTATTTCAGCCAACAGATCGCGGCTTTCTCCCTGTGCTGTTTCGGCGTCATGTACCGGGCTTATCGGCAATCCCTGCGCCTTGCCCGTTGTCAGGTAGTGTTGAAAAGGTGCGGTCGACAGATTGTTATCCGATTTGTACTTCGCGATATCGAAGAACCGTGAAGGGTTCCGCCCCTCATTAACGCCCTGGAACAGGAAATGAAGGTAGGGATCCAAACCGGACTCCGCCACGTCCGGATTGGCAGTCAGGTAATATTCGGCGCTGAACTCCGGCAAGGGGTCCAGCTTCTCCCCGACAACATGTGCATAGAAATAGTTTAGAGCCAGGCCATCAAATGGCTGACTGATCTGTCGACGAAGGTACTCGATATCAATATAGGATGACGGGTTACGTCCCTCATTTTCACCGTAGAGAATGTAGTGGATCAGCGGATTCAATCCCGCGTTTTTCACATCGGCGTAAGTTTCAAGATACCAGTTTACGTCGAACAGGTAAGAGGGGTTCCTGCCCTCTCTGAAGCCGTGGTAATAGAAGTGGATCAGTGGATTTTCTCCACTCGCGGCCACATCCGGATTGCTCTCTTTATACCAATCTTCATGGAAAAGCCCAGACTCGTGAATCAGTCTGATATTTCCAGAGTCCGGAGAAGTTTTCCTTTTGCGTCCCAGCATAAATAAATCTTTCATTTTCCGCACATTTAAAATCATTAATAACTTAGTTTGGCAGTAATCAGCGCTACTTCTGGTAGCTACCATCGAGGACGGATTGCCACCAGCCCTCATTGTCCAGGTACCAGCGCACCGTCTTGCGGATACCGGTTTTAAAACTCTCTACCGGTTGATACCCCAAATCCTCGTTCGACTTAGTTGGGTCAATGGCGTAACGACGGTCGTGTCCCGCGCGGTCGGTGACAAAAGTGATAAGCTCCTGGGCGAGGCCCTGCCGCACCCTTCTGGCATTCGGGAACCTCTCCGCCAGCGTTGAATCACCCGTGAACTCACCGTTCATCAGTTCGCAGATCAGCCTGACGATATCGATATTGGCCCACTCGTTGATACCGCCGATGTTGTAGCACTCACCCAGGCGGCCCTTCCTGATCACCAGGTCGATGCCGCGAGCGTGGTCCTCCACGTAGAGCCAGTCGCGGATCTGCTGGCCGTCGCCGTAGATCGGCAGCGGCTTGTCCTGCAGGATGTTGGTGATCACCAGCGGGATCAGCTTCTCCGGGAAGTGGTAGGGGCCGTAGTTGTTGGAGCAGTTGCTGGTGGTGACCTTCAGCCCGTAGGTGTGGTGGTAGGCGCGCACAAGGTGGTCGGACGCGGCCTTGCTCGCCGAATAGGGGCTGTTGGGGGCGTAGGGGGTGGTCTCGCTGAAGGCGGGATCATTGGGGCCCAGGGTGCCGTAGACCTCGTCGGTAGAGACGTGGTGGAAGCGGTGACCTTCCTTGTTCAGGCCTTCATCCAGCCAGATCTTCTTGGCGGCTTTGAGCAGGCTGTGGGTGCCGATGATATTGGTTTCTATAAAGGCATCCGGGCCGCTGATGGATCTGTCCACGTGGCTCTCGGCGGCGAAGTGCACCAGGGTGTCTATGCGGTGCTCCTTGAGCAGGGTTTCCACCAGTTGGGTGTCGCAGATGTTGCCGTGGCAGAAGTGGAAGTTCGGGTTCTGCGCTACGGGTTCCAAATTGGCTTTATTGCCGGCGTAGGTGAGGGCGTCCAGGACGACGACCTTGTCTTGGGGGTAGGTTTTCATCCAGTAGTGGACGAAGTTTGCGCCTATGAAGCCGGCGCCGCCGGTTACCAGTAGATTACTCATTTTCTTTAATGCGGTTTCTTTCTGATTTGTTGATTGACTCAAAGTCTTTCTGGTTCACAGGGTTAGCATTTGGCCTGCGGTGGTTTTTTCCGGTTTTGATCGCGGCCATGGGCCGCTGCTACACCCTATGGGCGAACACAAGGTTCGCCCCTACAGGGCGGCTTTTTCCTGTAGGGCTTGGCGCAGTGCCTGGCGCCAGTGTGGTAGTTCTATTCCCAATTCTTCTACCAGGCGGGTTTTGTCCAGGACGCTGTAGGCTGGTCTTGCTGCCGGGGTTGGGTAGTCGGCGGTTGCTATTGGTTTGATCTGCACATTTTTCTCAGCAGGGATCAGGCCCGCATCCTTGCCCTCTTCGTAGATGGCTACGGCGAAGTCGTACCAGCTGGCGGTGCCGGCGTCGGTGCAGTGGTAGATGCCGCTTGCTTCGGGTTTGTTGACCAGGGCGTAGATGGCTTCGGCCAGGGTTTGGGTGCTGGTCGGGGTGCCTATCTGGTCGGCGACTACGCCCAGCTGGTCGCGCTCGTTCATCAGGCGCAGCATGGTGTTCGTGAAGTTGGCGCCGTGGGCGCTGTAGACCCAGGCGGTGCGCAATATCACTGCTTCGGGCAACAGGGACTGGACTTCAGCCTCGCCTGCCGCCTTGCTTTCGCCGTATACGCCGAGGGGGCGGACTGCATCCTGCGGCTTGTAGGGGGTGGAGCTCTGACCATCGAATACGAAGTCGGTGGAGACATGGATCAGGCGTATGCCGAACTCCTTGCAGGCGGCAGCCAGGTTTTCAGGGCCGGTGGCGTTTACCGCGTAGGCCTGTTCCTTTTCCGATTCGGCTTTGTCTACGGCGGTGTAGGCGGCGGCGTTGATGACGGCTGCCGGCTTTTGTCCGGCGATGGCTTGCATGACCTGGGTGCGGTCGGTGATGTCCAGGTCTTGGCGGTCCAGGGCTAGCAGTTCGATGTTGGCCGGTTTGCGTTTTTGCAGTTCCCGGGCCAGTTGGCCGTTTTTGCCGGTTAGTAGGATTTTCATGGTTTTGTTATGTCAAATTCGGTCGTGCTAATGGTTGCGCGTTTTGGTTGTCGGCGGCTTCTATCGCGGCCATGGACCGCTCCCGGCCGGACCGCTCCTACACCCTCTTCCCGGTCCCTCTCCCGAAAGCGGGAGAGGGGAGGAAAGCGGCTTCACCGCTTTTACGAAGCTGAGGCTCCGTGATTCGCCTGCAGGCAGGCTCCTACATGTGGTGCGCGCGGCACACCCTATGGGAAGGTGACGGCGTCTTTCAGGAACCGTCCTTCGGCGTCTTTGGCGGAGAGTTTGGGAGCTTCGCCGTTTACCAGGGGCCAATCGATGGCGAGTTCCGGGTCGTCCCAGCGCAGTGAGTGTTCGTGTTCCGGGGCGTAGTAGTCGGTGCATTTGTAGACGAACTCGGCTTCGTCACTGGTGACGTAGAAGCCGTGGGCGAAGCCTTCGGGGACCCAGAGCTGGCGTTTGTTTTCTGCAGACAGGAGGACGCCTACCCACTGGCCGAAGGTGGGGGAGCTTTTGCGGATATCCACGGCTACGTCGAAGACTTCGCCCTTTGTTATCCGTACCAGTTTTCCCTGGGTTTGCTGGGTCTGGTAATGCAGGCCGCGCAGGATGCCCTGGGTGGATTTGCTGTGGTTGTCCTGCACGAAGACTCTTTCCGCGCACTCTTTGCTGAAGAGGTCCTGGCGGAAGGACTCGAAGAAGAAACCGCGGTCGTCACCGAAGACTTTGGGTTCCAGGATTTTTACGTCGGGGATGGTGGTTGCTGTTACTTTCATACTTCTGTGCGTTCGATTTGTTTTGTCGGGCGAACACAAGGCTCGCCCCTACAGTTCTATTGCGGTGTTTGTCCTTCCCCTTTTCCCTCTCCCACAAGCGGGAGAGGGGCGATTTTGGGTTAGAGCGCGGTGGCGAAGCGTTGCTGGTTGAAGGGTGAGCTTTCACCGGTTTCCAACAGTAGTTGCAGTAGGTATTCGCCGTAACCGCTCTTCAGCAGCGGGTGGGCCTGCTTTTCCAGCTGTTCGGCGGTGATAAAGCCCTTGCGGTAGGCCACTTCTTCCGGACAGGCGATTTTCAGGCCCTGCCGGCGCTCGATGGTCTGCACGAAGTGGGCGGCTTCCAGCAGGTTGTCGTGGGTACCCGTGTCCAGCCAGGCGCTGCCGCGGCCCATCAGTTCCACGTTGAGCCGGCCGCGCTCCAGGTAGATCCGGTTGATATCGGTGATTTCCAGCTCGCCGCGGGGGCTGGGCTTGATTTCCCGAGCCAGGTCGCACACCTGGTTGTCGTAGAAGTAGAGGCCGGTGACCGCAAAATTGGACTTGGGCTGTGCCGGTTTCTCCTCCAGGCTTACTGCCTTGCCTTCCCTGTCGAATTCCACCACGCCGTAGGCGCGCGGGTCGGCGACGCGGTAGCCGAAAACGGTAGCACCCTCTTCGCGGGCGTCGGCCTGCTGCAGTACCTGGCTAAAGTGCTGGGCGTAGAAGATGTTGTCGCCGAGTACCAGGGCGCTGCCATTGTTGCCCACGTGCTCGCGGCCGATAAGGAACGCCTGCGCCAGGCCATCCGGGCTCGGCTGTATCGCGTAGCTGATATTGATGCCCCATTGGGAACCGTCCTCCAGCAGGCGCTGGTAGAGGCACTGCTCCTCCGGCGTGGTGATGATCAGTATGTCGCGGATACCCGCCAGCATCAGCGTGGTGAGCGGGTAGTAGATCATCGGCTTGTCGTACACCGCCATCAGCTGTTTGCTGACGCCTTTGGTGAGCGGGTACAGGCGTGTGCCGGAGCCGCCGGCGAGAATGATACCCTTTCTGGTTGAAGATCCCTTCATAACAATTTTCCCCTGGTAACGCTCCATGCATTTAAACTGCCCTGTACGGTTCCGCATTTTCCGGCATCACCCTCCCCAGGGTGTGTTGCCTTTGCCGGAAAAGGCGGGAACCGCTCGGGCTTCCCCATTTTTGGGCGGCTAGTGGCATCCGCTGCCGTTCAGTCGCCCTTACCCCTGTTCGCCTGCAAGCAGGCTCCTACATGATGGGCACGCTTCGCTTTGCCCATCCTACGGAAATCCCTACCTCAGAAAGACAATACGGCAGCAGTCCCCACTGCAATACGGTAGAGAATTTCTGTTACGTCTTTGGTGACCTGCAGTTCGCTGGACTGGATTTCAGGCATCACCATGATTTCATCGCCCGGGCGCAGTACACCCTTCAGGCGGTTATCGAACTTGCTGTCTTCTATGCGGCTGATGGTGCCGTCCAGGTGCAGGATGACCAGTTCGTCCTGGTTGGCGTTGTTGGCGAAGCCACCGGCCATTTCTATGTAGTCCTCGAGCGTGTGGCGCTCGTTGAATACCAGCGAGGTGGGGAAGATGACTTCGCCCACCACGGAGACGGTGGAGGTTTTCAGCGGCACCACCAGTTCGTCACCGTCTTCCAGCAGCATGCTGCTGGCATTGGGGTTGTTGGCCAGCACCACCTGGCCGCGGGGCTGGGCCTTGCGTGCCTGGGCGATAAATTTCTGGATCATGGCCGCGTTTTCAGACTGGGCGCCCTTTTCCAGTTCGGTATTCGGCTGGCGGGTGAGGACTTCCATCTGCAGGGCATCCAGGGAGCGCTCCAGGGCGGCGCGCTGCTTTTCCGCCACGCTCTTGCGGTACAGCTGCACCGCGGACCGGTCGGCGTTGTCGCGGTAGCTCAGTTGCGACAGCAGGTCTTCGAGGGTGGCGCCGTAGGGCAGGACATAGGTGGCTGGGCCGTCCAGTTCGCCGGTGACTTTTACCGAGATGGACTGGATGTCGTTGTCGCGGACCAGTTCCACACGGGCGCCGGGATACAGCGGTGTGGTCAGGGCATCCTCCAGCGGCAGGTAGTTGGCCTGCTGCCGGTCGTCAATGACCTGGGTGATGCGGGCAAAGTTGGCCTGGGGGTCCGGCTTTGCCACCAGCAGCATTTCCCCGAGCTGGGTGTAGGGGCCGATAAACTCGATCTGGGCTTCCTGTTGTACCGCGCCCTCTACGGTGACGGAGCCGTTGCGCGGGCCTACGACAATGGCATCGCCGTTGCGCAATTGCAGCGCGGGCATGGTTCCCTCTACCAGGAAGTTGTAGAGGTTGACCTTCTGCACCAGCTGATCGCCGCGGAGCACTTTCACATCGATAAAGCTGCCGCTGTCGCGGTTAACACCGCCGGCACTGTCCAGGTAATAAAGGATGGAGTCGGATGAAAAACCGTTATACAGCCCCGGGTTGTTGACGTAGCCGGTGACAAACACCTTGACCGGCTGGCTGGCCTCCAGGTTGGCGTAGGCATTGACGTTGTTCTTGAAGACGCGCTTTACGTGGCGCAGCACGAAGTTGTTGAGTTCCCCGTTCTCCACCCCGGCAACGTGCACCGGGCCCACTTCGGGCACGAAGATATTGCCCTGGGGGTCCACCGGCAGGGTGGCGCTGAAGCTGTAGGCGCCCCACAGCTGCAGGTTGATCTGGTCGCCCACGGTGATGCGGTAGCTGGGGTTGAAACCGCTGAAGGGCTGGTCCTTGAAAGCGCCCCGGAACAGGGACTGGCCGAATACCGGTACGCCGGATTGCGGGATCTCCGTCTGCTCTTCTTTATCCAGCAGCTGGGTTTCCAGGGCCTGGGTTGCCGGTGCTGCAAGCACTGTCAGCAGGGCCAGCCATCCCCCGAAGGTTTTTAGTTTTTTTGCGGACATCAGTGTCGGTCTGTTAATTCGTAATTGTTTGTTTTGTTCCGGGCCGCGTCTGTCAAATTCTGTGGTCGCGGATGCTGGATGCCAGCATTTTCCCGATGCCGTAGATCAGCAGCAGGATCACCGCCAGGCTGGCCAGGTTATACAGCTTACGCGGGTACTCTGCCTCCTCCGCCAGGGAGGGTTGACTGACTACCATCAGGTGCTTGAGCCTGCCGGAGGCCTCCATACGCGCGGTTTCCAGTGCCGTGAGCGATGCGGCGTAGGCGTCTGTGGCGAACTGCAAGTCCAGCTCCAGGTTCTGGAAGTGGGCGCTGAGGCTATTGAGGCGCTGTCCACCCTTTGCGTCTGAGACGCCTACAAGGCGCTCTTTTTCCGCGGCTATCTGGTTTTCCAGTGCGTCGATTTCCGCCTGCATGGAGATGATCTGGGACGAGCCAGGGTTCAAATAGGTCTTGGCGGCGGTGAGTTTGGCACGCTGCTCGGCCAGCTTGGCTTCCAGCCCCTGGATGATGCCGCTGATGCCCTTGGTAAGTTCTTCCGGGCTGACCACCTTATTGCGGTTCTGGAAGTCGAGGATTTCCTGCTTGGTACTGCGCAGCTTGGTCTGCGCCAGTTCCAGTTCGCTGCGCACGAAGGCCACCTGCTTGTCCGCCAGTTGGTTGCTGATGGCGTTGACGAAATCCTCGGATTTCTGCGTGACCGTTTCGATCAGCTTGCGCGCAAACTCCGGCTCGAAGGCCTGCATTTCAATGGTGATGATGCCGGTCGTCTCGTCATGCGCCACGCCGATATGCTCGCGGTAGTACTCCAGGTAGTCCTCTTGGGTGGCATCGGACGCAAGGCGCGAGAAGACATCGTAGCGGTCGCTCTTGTAGTAGTCGGAGAGCTGCAGTGTTTCGTCCAGGTACAGGGCCATGTCCAGGGACTGGATGTAATTGACCACCAGGAAGGCGTCCTGGTTGTCCGCGCCCATGCCCGGCACCAGGAAGCCGATAGTGGACGACATACCCTGGTTGGAGCTGTTGTCCTTGACGATCAGTTGGGTTTGGCTGACATAGCGATCCGATACCCAGAACAGATAGTAGGCGCTCACCAGCAGCAGCGGCAGGCCGACGCACAGCGCCAGGCCGCGCCAACGACGCAAGCCGGTATTCACGGTACCCGGCTCCGCGTGTGGTTCGTTGGCGGCGAAGTTGGCCATCATGCCCTTAACTGCATCGGACGCTTTTTTCAGCGCGCCGCTGTCAGTCTTCGGCTTTTGCTCTTTTGCGAGCAAATTATTCGTTTCCATTTCCACTGCTTATGCGTTGAGCGGCTGTGCCGCTCGATTCTGTTGTTGCACCTGCGGCTTCGGCAGCCCCTGCTGGTACAGCTCTATAGCTTCGTCGACGGTATCGAAGATCTGCAGCCCCTCCGGCCCCAGGTAAATTCCGACATCACAATTCTTTTTCAGTTGCGGCATGGCGTGGGCAACAATAATAAAGTTGGCCGTCTTGCGTTTCTCGGCGATAACCTGTTCACACTTGTGCCTGAAATGCGCGTCCCCCACTGACATCACCTCGTCCACCAGGTAGCAGTCGAAGTCCACTGCAATACTCAGGCCAAAGGCAAGGCGGGAGCGCATACCGGAGGAATAGGTCTTCACCGGGGCGTCGAAGTAGTCGCCGATTTCAGCGAATTCCTGCACCCTGTCGAGCACCCGGCGGCGACTCTCGCCCCAGATGCCGTGAATACCGCAGATAAAGGCACAGTTTTCTTGCCCCGTCATACTGCCCTGGAATCCGCTGGCCAGCCCCATGGGCCAGGAGATGCGCTCGTTGGTAATTACCTGCCCGTAATCCGGGTAGTCGATACCGCCCATGATGCGCAACAGGGTGGACTTGCCGGCGCCGTTGCGACCGAGAATGCCGATATTCTTCCCCTCCGGAAAAACAGCGTTCACATCCCTGAACAGCACCTTGCGGCCGTGGGGTGTACGGAAGGACTTGGTGAGGTTGCGCAGCTCGATCATTGGCTCCGCACCAGGTCGCGCCATTGGCTGCGGTAGACGAGCAGGCCGAAGCCCAGCATGGCCAGCGAGCAGAAGGCGAAATAAGGCAAATTGGCAAACATACCGTGGTAGCTGGCGAAGAGCCCCTCCCGGGTCAGCTCCACGACATGCAGGATGGGGTTCCAGGCCAGGTAGGGATGGTACTGCTCGGGCACCTGCTCCAGGGAGAAGAAGACCCCGGACATAAAGTACAGCGGGCGCTGGATCATCGGACCGAACTTGGCCGCCTCCGGGTATTTCACACCGGCCACGCACAGGGCCAGGCTCAGGCCCAGGCAGAAACACAGGTAGAGCAGGTTCACCGCCACCAACAGCAGGAAGTCGTTGAACTCGGCCGATACGCCGAACCAGGCCAAGATCCCCAGCAGGACCACCATGCTAAACAGGTAGATGGCGAACTCCAACAGCACCCGGGCCACCACCGCATCGAAGGGGCGCAACTGGCGGTAGTTGAACAGGCCGCGGTTGGACTCCACCGCCGCCAGGGATTTGCTAAAGCTGTGGGAGAAAAACAGGAAGGGGGCTATGCCCGCGAGCATGAACAGCATGGTCGGGATGCCGGGGTAGAACTCGCGCCCCATGAAACTGAACACAGCAGCCAGCAGCATGATATGCATGGCCGGCTCCAGCAGCACCCAGGCATAGCCCAGCTTCCACTTTCCGAAGCGGGTTTTCATCTCGCGTACCAACAACGCGTGAATCACGTCGCGCTGGATTTGCCAGGCTGTGCGTTGAACAGTCGGACCCATGTCGAATCTATTTGTGCTTTATCGATTGCGCGCGGTTTCCCCTGGTGTGCCGCGCCCATTGACAGATGGCTTGGGTTAGACTGAAAGCGCCCCCTAAATTCCCCAAAACCGCAGCAATTACTGCGCAAAGTGCGGGCGGATCTTGCCTATTTTTGTGAACTGCGTCAACGTTTTAGCCTGATCATTTGATGACAGATCACAGATCTCAAGTGCCGCCAATTGGACGCCCTTAACCCTGCAATCGTACCTAAAATCCCAAACCTGATCATGCCCGACGTCATTACACACTATTACACGACACGAGGACCAGGCCCGAAACTCGACAGAACCTGCAAAACCTAAACCAGATTCGCGCCATCCGAAAAAACGAAATCAGATCCGCGCCAGGCATGCTGCACCATGCCGGCGAGGACTTGCGGAAGCAAAAAAAAGGCCGCGCCCAGATGGGCACGGCCTCTTAAGAAATTGGTGGAGCCTAGCGGGATCGAACCGCTGACCTCAACACTGCCAGTGTTGCGCTCTCCCAGCTGAGCTAAGGCCCCGAATTGGGTTGCTTTCCGTCGAAAGCGGGGCGCATTTTAACAGCGCGCCGGCGGCTGTCAACAAGAAAAACAACTTTTTAATCAATTAGTTAGCGACCGGGGCGTCGGGGTTGGTTCACGGGCCTTGCGGCCCGGGCGCAGCCGGGGCTGCGCTGGGCGAACACAAGGTTCGCCCCTACGGATCAGGCCTTTCGCAGGCACGGAGTCCACCCTGTAGGGGCGAACCTTGTGTTCGCCCGCACCCGGGATCAGGCCAGGGCCGCGTACTCCTTCTCCCAGCGCTTCAGCACCTTCTTGCCGGCGCCGCCGAGGACTTCCACCGCCTGGCGCAGGCGGGCGCGACTGAGATCCGGGCCCAGCAGGACCATGGCGTCCATGACCGAGAAGGACGCCGTGGTTCCACTGATGGCGACGAACAGGGGGGCATTGAAGTCCTTCAGCTTGATGTCCATGGCCGTGGCCAGGGCCTTGACCGCCTGGAAGATGCTGTCCCTGTCCCAGCTGCGCAGGGCCTCGAGGCGCCAGAGGGCGAATTGCAGCAGCTTCTTCTGGTCTTCCAGCTCCAGCTTGTTGCCGGCGAAGCTGGCCTCGGTCAGTCCCAGGCTACCGGCGGCGAGGAAGCTGACCAGGGGGGCGAAGTCGCCGAAGGTCTCCATGCGCTCCTTGGCGTGGGGCAGGACCTTGAGCAGATTGTCGCGATTGAGCAGCCACTCCTGCAGGCGGTCGGCCAGCTGTTCGTTCTCCAGTTCGCGGATCCAGAGGCCGTTCAGCCAGGACAGCTTCTCCACGTCGAACACCGGGCCGCCGAGGGAGACGCGGTGGATGTCGAAGTGCTCCAGCATCTCGTCCAGGGAGAACTTCTCCCGCTCGTCGGGCATGGACCAGCCCATGCGGCCCAGGTAGTTCAGCAGCGCCTCGGGCATAAAGCCGGCGCGCTGGTAATAAAGGATGGACGTGGGGTTCTTGCGCTTGGACAGTTTGGTCTTGTCCGGGTTGCGCAGCAGCGGCAGGTGGCAGAGTACCGGCATCTCCCAGCCGAAGTATTCGTACAGCAGCTTGTGCTTGGGCGCCGAGTTGATCCACTCCTCGCCGCGCAGCACGTGGGTGATCTCCATCAGGTGGTCGTCCACCACGTTGGCCAGGTGGTAGGTGGGCATGCCGTCGGACTTGAGCAGAATCTGCGCGTCCACCTGGCCCCAGTCGATCTCGATGGGGCCGCGCAGCAGGTCGTCCACCACACAGCTGCCCTCTTCCGGCACCTTCATGCGCACCACATAGGGCTCACCGGCCGCGCGGCGGCGCTCGAACTCGTCCTCCGGCAGGGCCAGGTCGCTGGGCTTCAGCGCGGTGCGGCCGGCCTCGCGCAGCTGTTCCCGCAGCTGCTCCAGTTCCTCGGCGGTGCGGTAGCAGTGGAAGGCGTGCCCCTTTTCCACCAGTTCGTCGCAGTACTGCTTATAGATGTGGCCGCGCTCGCTCTGGCGGTAGGGGCCGTGGGGGCCGCCCACGTCCGGTCCCTCCTGCCAGTCCAGGCCCAGCCAGCGCAGGCTGTCGAGGATAGCCTTCTCCGATTCGGGGGTGCTGCGGCTCCGGTCGGTGTCCTCGATCCGCAGCACAAACTGGCCGCCCTGGGCGCGTGCGAAGCACTGGTTGAACAGGGCGATATAGGCGGTGCCCACATGGGGATCGCCGGTGGGGGAAGGTGCGATTCGGGTTCTTACGGTCATGACAAGCCTGGTTGGATTGATCTGGATCAGGTTTGATCGGTTTGAGGTGCGGGATTATAGCGCTGGCGGTGTTCCGGGCACAGGGATAACCCACAATCTGACTTTTGCGCAAAACATCCCCAACCTGCATAAAATGACAAAAGAATTCCCACAAAAAACGTGACACATGTCTCGAAAACCGTATCATTGGCGCAAATAGTGTGAAAAGCCTTGACAGGGTTAACAAGACCAATCTAGCGGGCTTTTTGACTATAAAATCGCCATCGCAAATAAAAAACTACTTTTGGTCCCAGGAAGGTTCGCAATGAAAAAAACTGTACTTCGCGCGCTGGTAACAGCCACAGCGCTGGCTACCTCTGTATCCACCTTTGCCGCTTCCGACGGCACCGTCGACAGCAGCAGCTCCACCGGTACTAGCGATATTACTCTCACCGTGGGCAACCTGATCGTTGCGCGCATGTTCGACGACATCAACCTCACCACCGATGGCGCCACTGTCGGTAGCGACCTCACGGCCACCGAGGAGATCTGTGTGGGCGGTATCGGTTTTACCCAGTACGCGGTACAACTGGATAGTTCCAACGGTGGAGCCGGCACCGGCACCTATACACTGGACAACGGCAGCGAAGCCATCAGCTACCAGGTCGAGTTTGACGATGACGCGGCGGCAGGCACTGGCACCGCTCCCGGCGCCACAGGCGCTGTTCCCGCCAGTTTCACCAACCTGGGTAACCTGAGCTGCGGCAGTGAGAACGCGCGTATATTTATCACTATCCCGACCGGCACCTGGGAAGCCATTTCGACGACTGCCAACTTTACCGATACCCTGACTGTTACCGTTTCCGGTAGCTAAGCTCGTATCGCGGGCGGGGGTTTCACTCCCGTCCACCTCCCTATGAAACGCGCAATAGCGGCAACCCTGCTGACGCTGTGCTGCTGCGCCCCTAATTCTTACGGCGCCGCGGCTTCGGCGGCCTTTACGTTGGATACGGCAGCGCCGGACGGCTTTGCCGATCTCACCGAACCCCAGCAACTGGTGGCCGACCTCTACTATGGCAACCGCCTGATCGGCGCGACCATGGTCGAAGTCGACCCGCATACCCTGCGTTTCCTGGATCCCAATGCGGCGCTGGAACTGCTGCCGACCACGCTGGATCCAGAGGCAGTTTACGCACTGTTACAGCAGCCCTTTCCGCGCAATTCCGACCGGGTGTGCTTCTCGCGCCAGCAGCGCAACTGCGGCTTTATCACACCGGATACCTTCGGGCTTATCTACGACGACAGCCGCTATCGCATTGACCTGTTTTTCGCACCCGAGCTGCTGCCGCAGAAAGCTGCGATCGACGATCCCTATTTGCCAGAGGCCAGTTCAGGCTTCTCTTTTGTGCAGAACCTCACCGGCACCTGGTCCGGTGTTCATTCAAGCGATGCACCGGATAGCGAGAGCGCCTCTCTGTTTGGCCAGTCGATTTTGAGCTTTGGCGAAAGCGGCCTGCACAGCCAGTGGTCGGTCACGGACGGCGGCAACAGCCAAGTCAGCCAGTTGCACTGGACGAGGGACTACCGGGGGCGCGCCTATTCGGCGGGGCTTATCCAGCCCTGGGGCGGTTTTTCCGGTTTTGTACCCTCACCCTACCTGTATGGCTTCGAGTACCGGAGCTCGAATAACAGCCGCACGGACAACCGCTACAGCCAGGGCGCGCCACTGGAAATCAATATGCCGGTGCGCGGCCGTGTGGAAATCCACAAGAACGGCCGCCTGATCCACAGCGAGCTGCTCGAGGCGGGCAACCAGTTGCTGGATACCTCCAGCCTGCCCGGTGGTGCCTATGAGGTGGAAATCAAAAGCTTCGATGAGAGCGGCCGGCCACTGGCCCAATACACGGAGTTTTTCGCCAAGGACTCGCTGCTGCCCCCGCCCGGCGAGTGGCGCTGGGCGATTCAGGCGGGCCAGCCGGCTCTGCTGACCCGGCAAGAACTGTTGCCCGAAAGGCGCAACAACTATTTTGTCCAGGCGGGTGTCGCGCGGCGGCTATTTGATACTACCGGCCTGTTTGCCAATGTGGCCGCTGCGGACAATGCGCATGTCCTGGAGCTGGGTGGGCGCTGGATCAGCGAGTACCTGGAGCTTTCTCCCAGCCTGGTTCATTCCGGCGACGGCCGCAGCGGCCACCGCCTGTTCGCCTCGCTGCATACTCCACTGTTCAACCTGAGCGCGTCGGAAACCCGCCTGGACAACAGCGGGGAACCGATTGATTACAACGAATTCTCATTGCTGGGGCGCGGCTTCCGCCAGCGCAGTGTGAACCTCAGCAGTAACCTGCTTGGCGGGCGCCTGTCCCTGCGCCACTCACAGCGGGACCGCAATCTTTATTTTGAATCCTCCGAATTCACCCTGGATACGGAATTCAGCGGCGCTGACACACTCACCACCCTCGAGTATCGCCGCGACTTTTTCCGCAACCGCCACTGGCACGGGGAAATGACCCTCTCGCACAGCGATGCCGATGGCGAGCAGCTGACCAGCGCCACCTTTAACTTCCGCTTCCACGGAGATCATTGGGATCACACCGCCAGTGTGCGCACCGACAGCGGCCGCGACGACGGTCAGAATACCCGGCTTGGATTCCGCTCCGGCTGGCGCGACGCCGATCTCTGGGCCGCGGAGGTCGACCAGCAGTTCTCCGGGGAAACGACGGCAGAAGACTACTACCTGGGCAGCCACACCCGGGTTGCCGGCCGCCGGGGCTACCTCAGTTCGACCCTGGACTACCGCAACCGCAGCGCCGATGACCAGAGTTCCCTCAACTACCTGGGCAGCTTCAGTACCAACCTGATGAGCACGGACGACGCCTTCGCCTGGGGCGGCGAGCGCTCGCTGACCAGCGCCGTGCTGGTGGATATTGCCGGCAGCGAAAACGAGGAATTTGAAATTCTGGTCAATGGCGTGCGCCGCGGCTACGCCAGGGGCGGCGACCGCTCCCTCATCAGCCTGCCCGCCTTCCAGAGTTACGATATCCAACTGCGTCCGCTGGCGGCCGGTTTTTACGACTACCGGGAGGTTCGGGAAAGAGTCACGCTTTATCCCGGCAACGTAACCACTACCCAGTACGAGATACAGCAGGTCATTCTGGTGATCGGCCGTATCGTGCGCGGCGAACAGCCGGTTCCTGGGGCAAAAATCTCCATCGGTGAATACTCGGCGGTCACCGATGAGTTCGGTATTTTCCAGATGGAGATGCACGCCGCCCCCCAAACCCGAAGTGCGCCCGCTGTCAGGTGGGGCAATTGCCTGGTCGATATTGCGGAACAGGCCTCCGGGGAGGACTGGTTGAACCTGGGAGACATCAATTTAGCGGCGGCGCGCTGCGAAGGGGACATGCTCGCCCATGCAGCTGATCAGTAGTGGTATCCGGCAAGTGATAAGGGGAGTCATCACATGTATTGTTCTGGCGGCGGCCTGGCCGATGCTCGCCGATGCGCACCATAACAACACCAATGAGCTGAATATCAGCGGCGTCGATCCGATTTCCCTCATCAGTTGGAACGGCAGCGGCGGCCTGACCGGCGAAGATGACTACTGTGTCGTATCCTACGAGGTTGTCCACCACGGCCGCCGCAGCGGCACCTATCGGCGAGACTATGATGTCGCCGCCTATCACAACGGCTATGTCGACGGCGACGGCGATTTCGCGCTGGAAAACGCGTCCGGCGACCAGCTGAAAGTCTCCTTGAGCTGGCGGGGCAATGCCACCGGGGGCAATTTCGTGACCCTGCTGCCCAATGAGACCAGCGGTGATGTGACGGGCCTGCAGAGCGGCGCCCTCGATTGCACCGAGGCCAATGCCCTCGCCACCATCCGCATCGATATCTCGGCCACGACCCTGGCCTCGGCCTCAGCCGGCACCTACAGCGGCACCTTCATGATCGATGCCTGGCAAGTTGACGGCGATGGCGATCGCTATCCGTCGTCGGGGCCGATCTACCAATCGTTTTCCGTCACCCTTCCGGAACTGGTCCAGATCACCAACCTGGACGACATAGATCTGGGCAGTTTCGACGGCGTCAACGATCTTGCCAACGGCGACGATATCTGCATCTTCCGCAACGGCTTCGGCAACTTCCGCATCAAGGCCAGCGGCGGCCCCGGCGATGGCGATGCCTTCCTGGTGTCGAACGGCGCCGGGCAGATCCCCTATCAGGTGGCGTTCCAGGGCGATGGCATGGCGAGCTTCGTCTCACTGACGGAAGGCGAGTGGCTGGCGGGATCGAACGGCCATGGCAGCCAAAATTGCAGCGGCGGCACCAATGCGTCGATTGAAGTGACCGCATTAGCCAGCGATATGGAGACCGCGGCGCCTGGCACTTACACCGGAACCCTCTATCTGACCGTAGAACCCGATTAAGGAGGGGCCTATGACAGGCTTTTCAGATGGGCGAGCCGCGTTCCCGACCGCCCCCCTACAGAGTACTTTCGTCATTCCGGCGCAGGCCGGAATCCAAGTGCCCCTGAACTGGATACCGGCCTGCGCCGGTATGACGAGCCAATAGTTGAACTGAAACAGAGTATCTACAGCAGGGGCAACTGCAGCTTTTCGGTTTCCCTTCCCCGCGCCAGCAGCACCAGTTTGCCGCCAACGACATCCTCGCCAATGGACATACTGGCACCGGAGTAGAGACGCCCGGTCATTTCCAGCGGGCGGCAGCCGGCCTCACTCTGGCAGTGCTGTACATCGGAAATCTCAACATTGATATTGCCGGTGTTTTTCAGCACCCACCGGCCATTCTGTTCTTCCACTTGCAGCTTGTAGCTGCCGTCTTTAGGCTGGACAAAAATCAGCGCCTGGTAGGCCACGAGGATCTTCAGCGCCGAGCGATCACTCTTGATTTTCCCCACCACCGGCTTGAACGTCACCCGGTAGACCTTTTCCCGCTCCAGGTTCCGCTCCAGCGACATCAGGCGAAAGCGCTTCTGCTCTCCGGTGGCCAGCACCGCCTTGGAGGGGCTGACCAGCAGCTTGAACTCCTTCGGGTCCACCACCCGTACGCGCTCCTCATTGGGTAGACCCGGATTGTCGACCCGGTAGATCTCCGTCTGTACGTATAGCGTTTCCCTGTCCGGGTTGGTCACGACGATATCGTCGCGGGCGTTGGGGGCGTCATCCAGGTAGACGATGATCTTGTCCAGGGACATGGCGGCCAGCGCGGGCTGGGCCAGCAACAACAAGAGTGCAGTGATGATTCTCTTCATGGCGTACGGGACGGCTTTACGTTAAAAGCCACATTCTATCCGCGCCGCCAGAGGGGGGAAACCGCTACTCCGCCACGATAAGGATCATCTTGCCGTCCCCGGATGTGGATACCGGGACACAGTAGTTACCGGCTTGGCCCGGCAGCCGCTTTTCGGTCGCGACCTGCTCCCCGATTTCCCGGACGGACAGGTAGTAGCTGCGCGCGGGGATGCGGCTGAGGCACAGCCGGATGGTAGCGGCGTCATCGGTCTGGTACAGCTGCGCCCTGGAGGAGATGCGGAGGGTGATACGCGCGGAGGCGGAGACACTGACAATGCTCTCGGCACCGCCGGTGGCGATCGGCAGTGCAGCCCCCAGGCAAACCAGCGCACCGGCTGCAAACTTCCCATACCTCATGGCGCAGGCTCCCTGTTTATCCCCCGGCTGCCAATCCGCTGGCTGCTATCCTATCCAGTCTAGACTGCCCGACCGGGTTTAATTGGCCGCCGGGAACAATAGGCGCATGAAGTCTCAAGCGCGACAGTTGCCGCTCGGGGAATGAGTCCATAATCCCGCACCAATAAATGCATGTAAGAAAACTATCGGCAGGCCGTGGGCGGACTTGAGGGCATGGGAAATAAAGAAGTCCGGGCAGGGAAGCCCACGGGCTAGAAACTGAAGAGGAACAACCGAGAGGGGCGGGGCGGAGTTGGAAGAGCGGAATACCGTTTCCCGGCAGCGGGAAAACGGCACTCCGCGGGCGGCAGACGTCAGGCTTCGGCGGCCAACTGTTCCCGCTCAGTGTCGCCGGACCCGGCCCGGCGTTTGCGGGTCTTGCCGGCCCGGGAAGGCGGCTGGCAGATGCCGCAGACGAAATCCTGGCTGGGTGTGTGGGCGTGGTTGACGAACCTGCCCTGGCAACTGGTACAGGAGGAGAGTTCGAACATACCGCTCTCGAAGAAGCGCACCAGGGTCCAGGCGCGGGTCAGTCCGAGAACCGGCTCCTCACCATCCAGCTCCACCTGCTCCAGGTACAACCGGTAGGCCTTGATCAGGCCCTCCATACGCTCGCAACCCTGCTCCTCAGTGAGCCGCAGGTAGATTCCGTAGAAGAGCGACGAGTGGATGTTGGGCAGCCAGGTGATGAACCAGTCGGTGGAAAACGGCAGCATGCCCTTGGGCGGGGACATGCCCCGCACCTCTTTGTAGAGGCGGATCAGGCGCCCCCGGCTCAGGTCGGTTTCCGACTCCAATACCTGCAGTCGCGCATTCAGCTCGATCAGCTCTATGGCGAGTTGTACCTGCTGCATTTCATTGACCAGGCTTTTCTCGGACACGACCGCCCCCTAGCTCGCGCTCGACGACATCAACAGGGCCGTGTGTATGTGGCCCAGGTTCTCCGCGCGCTTGTTATTGGTGAGCTTGGCGAGCTGGTCCGCATCGTCGAAGTGCAGGCGAAACAGCAACTGGTTTGTCCGCGCCAGCCGGGTCAGCTGTTTTGCGGTCAGGGACACCAGCACCCGGGCCAGGGATTCCTTGATTTTCAGCCTGAACAGGGCCGTGGTGTAGTCTTCCTTGAGAAGACGCTGGGCCAGCAGCAGATAGCTGAGGTTGATGTCCTGGATTTCATCTACGGCGCTGAGCATTTCCACAATCCTTTCTCCTCTGGTCGGTCCCCTAGGGGGATACCTCTTATAAGTCTTCAAATCCCCGAGAGGGCGGGGAGGGGTCCCCGCCGGCAGCAGCTCCGTGCAGAAGCCACACCGCCCCCGAGAAAAAATTTTGCCCAAAATCTACAGAAACCACGAATAATTTATGTTTTTCGCCATTTTGGCGAAGCACTGGCTTTAGAATCAAACGCTCAAAATGATAACCATGTAACATTATCTTTGTGATGCGTGTCACGTTAGTAACGCAAGTTAGCATAATTTATTCTGACTATGCAGACATTTTCGACCAATCTGCCCCACCAAGATCGCTTCTATGAACTGCGTCACATTTTTCAATCTTCCCTGTTGCGCTCCGCGGTTTCTAGTTGCCGTGCCCACACCAGCAACTCCGCGATCACCTGGTAGAGGCGCGGCGGGATACGCTCGTCGATATCCAGCCGCATCAGCAACGCCACCAGTTCCGGCGCGTCGTGGACGAAAATGCCCTGCCGCTGGGCCTCGGCGACAATGCGATCCGCCAGTTCGCCATATCCCCGCGCCACCACCCGGGGCGCGGCGTCGACGTCACGGTAGGCCAGCGCTACGGCACGCCGGCGTTCATCCCGGTGCTGGCTATCCATATTAGCCTTGCGTTTTCACTTTCAGAATCACCTCGCCGAACCCCAGGGCGCCGAGCCGCTCGCGCAGATGTGCGGATGCGCTATCGAGGCGCGCCGCCAGTTCAGCGGAGGCTGTGGACAGTGACAGGTCGACACGCTCGCCGTGTAGCCCCAGGCGAATCCCTATCTCGCCCAGCCCCTGGAGGTCCAGGGTCATACTGGACTGCCAGCCGTCCTCCTCGCACTGCACCTGATCGCCGCTGGCGTCCTCGCTGCCCTCCCCGGCCCCTTGCTGTTCGGGCGGGTGCAACAGCAGCGCCATGGTGATTCCGGACCAGACCTCCCCCTCCCAGCGCACTAGCGGCGCGGCCAGCATCTCCAACTGGTGGCGCAGCAGCCCCTGCAGGGACTCCCCGGCAGCCCGGTCGAGCGGGACCCTCTGCGCGGCGCCCCCCTGATCCATATCGACGCTCGCACCCCCTCCAGTACCGGCACCCACGCCCGCATCCGTCGCCCTGGCTGCCAGCGGCATGGCCCCGGTTGCGGCGGCTGCGCTGCCCGGCGGGCGTGCGGGCAGGCCCTCCGCTGCAGTGGCCGCACGGCCCTGCGGGTCCGCGGTCGTGTGTCGGGGCGCCCGGGTCAGGCGCATCTGCGGCTCCCGCAACAACCCCTCGCCCCCCTGCTCGCCGCGATACCAGCGGCCCAGGTGAGACTCGTAAAATAGCCCGCTGCTTTCCACGCTGGCGCGCAATTGCTGAGCCAGCTGCGCCGGCTCCGCGGCAACGGCCACGGGCAGCAGCGGCGCGGACGGGCGGATTGCGGAAGGGGAAGACGGGAGGCTCAGCAACAGGTCTGCGATGGCGCGCGCGGTGGTGCTGAACTCTGTGCGCACAGAAATCGGTCCGGGCTGGGCCAGCGGTACTCCGGCGCGGCCGCCGCCGGTGTCCGCTCCGGCTTCCGCCCGCGCGGGCCCGGAACCGATGCGGCCGCCGCCGGCAGCCTGATCCGCCAGGGGCGCGCGCGGGTGCAGGCGGGAATCGCTGTGCGAGGCCTGCACCGCCTGCGCGGACAATACCGGGTGCACCGGCGCCGTCGCTTGCCGGGCCGGGGCCGTGTCCACCCGCTTGCCCAGGACCTGGTGCAGCAGGGTGTCCAGAATCGGAGTAATTCCGCTCACGACTGTCCCAGGTCGGCCACGCGCCGGACGCCATAGGAACGGGCCAGGTCGCGCTTGCGCTGGGATACGCCGATCAGTTTCTGCAGTTCCTGCCGCCGCTCCAGCAGGGCGCGACGGATCTCCAAATCCTGCTCCAGTATCCGCTCCAGAAGGGCGGCCTTACGCCCCCTCTCCTCTTCGCCGAGGGGGACACTGCTCTCGGCCTTGGAGATGGACTCCAACTCGATGACATAGTGGGATTGCTCCTCGACCAGGGTGAACCAGTCCTTTTCACGCACGCAGGCGAGCATGCGGGTGGAGCGCGCCAGCAGGCTCGCATAGGCCGCCAGCAGGCGTTCCGGCGAAGACGGGACAGGAGAGAGGGCGTCCTTCATTGCGCCCCCTGTCCGCTTTTCGGATCTATTTCACGCCAAGCGGAGCCCAGGTCCTCGAGCAGGCGTCGTGCCTCCTCCAGCGCCCCGGCGTCGTCGCGCAGGTTGGCCCTGAGCAACAGCCGGGCGATATAGTCGTACAGCGACGCCATCCGATCCGCCAGCTCGCCGCCGCGCTCCCGGTCCAGGGCGGCCAGCAGGCCCTTGTTGACGATATCCAGGGCCTTGGAGATCGCCCTGCCCTTTTCCGCCCTGTTGCCGTCGCCGAGATGTACCGCGGCGGTGCGGATGGCGGTGTCGGCGCCGTCGTACAACAGGGTGATCAGGCGGTGCGGACTGGCGGACATCACGTCGCTTTCCACCCCGACCCGGGCGTAGGCGGCTGCGCCGCGGGCGCGGCCGGCTGCTCTGCTAACTCTCATGAATGGCTTACTCCCTGCTTATTGATCCAATTGTGCGCTGAGCGCCTCGAACTGTTGCGTGAGGTAGGAGCTGGTGGAATTCATCTGCGCGATCAGGCTGTCGAGTTGGGTGAACTGGGCCCGGTAGCGGGCAATGGTCTCCCCGATCCTGGCCTCGGTGCGCTCGTAGCGCTCCGCGAGTCCCTCGATACTGTTTTCCAGCCCCTCGGTGGCATTTTCCAGGGAACCATCCTCCCCGAGCATGTCGGCAAGCGCGGTCTCGATACGCCCGGCAAAACCCTCGCCGCCGGCGAAGAAATCGGACAGGGCCCCGAGCCGGTTCGCCACCACCTCGTCCAGCGCCTCGTCATCCGTTTCCAGGGTGCCGTCCAGTTGCAGGCTGATGCCCAGTTCGCTGAGCGTGCTGATCCCCGTCCCCTCCAGCGCCTGGCCCATCAGGCCGCGCAGCCGGGATTCCACACCGCGCACCGTCGCGTTGCCCAGCAGCGTCCCCGCGCTGCCGGTGGCGCTGTCGTAGTCGGTCAGTTGGGACAGGGTGTCCTGCAGCTTGTTGTAGGCGGAGACGAAGCTCCCGATATCCTTGCCGACGGCTTCGGTGTCCCGGGTGATGTCCAGGGTGGCGGTGGCGGTTTCGGCGATATCCAGCACGACGCCCTGAATGGCCCCCTCGACCCGGTTGCCCTGGCTCTCGATGGCGATGCCGTTGACTTTCAACTGGGCGTTGCGCGCCTGTATCTCGGTGGTTGCATCCAGGGCCAGGCTCCCGCCCAGCCCGGTGAAGCTCATCGAAGTGATCGCCGCCTCGGTGCCGGTATCGGTGGAGGAGAGGACCAGGCGGTAGGGCTGGCCGCTGCCGTCGTCGATGATCGACGCGCTGACGCCGGTGTCGGCGCCGTTGATCGCATCGCGAATTCCCTCCAGTGAACTCTCACTTTCGCCGACGTCCACGCTGAAGGTTTCGCCGCTGCCCAGGGTGAAATCGATGCTGCCGGCACCCAGGGTTCCGGTTTTGTCCGCCAGGCCCGCGGTGGCGATGCTGTAACTGCGGGCCTTTTGCGTCACTTCGATGTCATAGCTGCCCACCACGGCATCTTCATTGGCGGAAACGGTGAGCGCCTCTCCACTGATATCGGCCTTCACCGCCCGGAAGTTCCCGGCGTCGGCGAGCCTGGCCGCGGTTTCCTGAAACGAACTCAGGGCGTTCTCCAGCTTGCCGAAGGCGGAGATCTTCGCCTGGTAGCTCTGCTGCTTTCGCACTATCGGGGTCAGTTGCTGGCGCTCCGCGGATTCCAGCTGGTCGAGGAGACTGGTCAAATCCAGTCCGGAGCCGATGCCCAGGGATGAAATGCTGGCCATGTGATTTCCTCAGTTTGATAGCTTCTGTGCGCTCCCTTCCATTGTGACCTGCCGGAGCGGAGGGAAGCCGTCGATTAAGCCCGGCAATACGCGCTTTTTCCGGTTATCGGCCCGGCGGAACGGGACTTTAGCCCCGCAGCCTTCTTTCGCTCGAATGGCACTTAGTTGAACCAATTGTCCCTGTGGGACGGGCAAAGGAGCATAGCGACGTGCCCATCCTATAAAAATGCGGACCTTCGGCTTACTAATAAGGCGGAAGGGAAGAATACCCCTCTCCCGGGACCGTATGAGGCAGGGATGCCGATTACGAGCGTACAGGGACGTATTCACAGCGTGTCCCGGGAGAGGGGTATTCTTTGCTTCCGACCCGGTAGTAAGTAAGCACCATTCGTCTTTCGCTCTTCTTTAACGGCCCCTCCGGCGCCGGCGGAAAAAGTTTTTTCCGCGCGCCCCTAAAGCGAGCCGACGAACGGCCGAAAGACTGGGTAACGGCCCGGCCGTTGCTCCACAAACCAAACGGTGAAACACAAGGGACATCGATATGTCAGTAATCAACACCAACATCACGGCCATGATCGGCCAGCAGAACCTGAGCAAATCCCAGAGCGCCCTGCAGACCTCCATGGAGCGCCTGTCCTCCGGCCTGCGCATCAACAGCGCCGCCGACGATGCCGCCGGCCAGGCGATCGCCAACCGCATGAGCGCACAGATCACCGGCCTGTCCCAGGCCCAGCGCAACGCCAACGACGGCATCTCCGTGGCCCAGACTGCCGAGGGCGCCCTGGACCAGGTCAACGACAACCTGCAGCGTATCCGCGAGCTGAGCGTGCAGGCCCAGAACGACACCAACTCCCAGAGTGACCTGAACTCCATCCAGGACGAAATCAACCAGCGCCTGTCCGAGATAGACCGCATCTCCGGCGAGACCAACTTCAACGGTGTCAAGGTGCTGGCCCAGGACCGCGCCTTCTCCATCCAGGTGGGCGCCAACGACGGCGAACAGATCACCATGAACCTGAAGGAGATCAACTCCCAGACCCTGAACCTGGATACCTACAACGTGAACGGCTACGAGGGCACGCTGACCGCCGTGGCCGACAATGACACCTTCACCAGCGACACGGATACCACGGTCGAATACGATGCCGCCAACAGCACCATGACCATCCAGGACGCCGACGGCAATGCGCTTGCCGGTTACACCCTGAACACCGACGATGCGGGTAACCGCTTTGTTACCGACGGCACCAACACCTACGCCGTAACCAATTTTGCCGTGGCGGATGCCGGCGCAGATACCGATACCGACGGCACCAACGAAGGTAACTTCACCGTCACCGTGGACGCCGACACCGCCCTGTCGCAGAAATCCGCCAGCCCCCTGTCCAGCCTGGACTCGGCCCTGAGTGACGTGGACTCCCTGCGCTCCGACCTGGGTGCGATGCAGAACCGCTTCGAGTCCGCCATCAACAACCTGAGCACTACCGAAACCAACCTGTCCGCGGCCCGCTCCCGCATCGAGGACGCCGACTACGCGGTGGAAGTGTCCAACATGACCCGCGCGCAGATTCTGCAGCAGGCCGGCACCTCCGTACTGGCCCAGGCCAACCAGGTACCCCAGGGCGTACTCTCCCTCCTCGGCTAACCCCCTCCCTTCATTGGGACCAACCCAAGCTTTGGCCTCCTCCCCGGGGGCCCTTTTTACTGCCTCCCCGACGACGCCTCTTCGATAAAGTTTTTCTCCCGCCGGTCGATACCTTTTTGCAACGCTCTGTCTATCGCGGATACAGAAGGATTTTGACCATGCCCACGCCTGTGGATAGCAATGCCTCCCTGCCCTCTCAATTCTCCTACCTGGCCGCCCGCCAGCGCGTCGAAAAAGTACTCGCGCAGTTTTCGGTGGAAGCGGACGGAGACGAGAGCCCCTCCGAAGCCCGCACCCTATCGGGGGAGCAACTGGTGAAAGCGGTGCAGCAGGTCAACGGGGTGCTGCGAAACTACGGGGTGCAGTTCGAGACCAGTGAGGACAGCGGCCGCATCATCATCCGCCTGGTGGATCGGGAGAGCGGCGAGTTGATCCGGCAGATACCGCCGGAGGAGGCGCTGAACGCGGCCCAGCGACTGGAGGAAGTAAAGGGTCGGCTGCTGAGTCTCGAGGCCTGAGCGGAGTGCGCTGTAGGAGTTCGCAGGATGGGCGAAGCGGAGCGTGCCCATCAGCGCCATGGAAGATGGGCACGTCGCTTCGCTTCTTTGCCCATCCTACAAAAACAAATGGCTTAACTTGGTGCCACCCCAATCAGACCTGCATGTTCATGATGTCCTTGTAGGCATTCACCAGCCGGTTGCGCACCTGCACGCCCATTTCGAAGGCGACACTCGCCTTCTGCCCCGCGATCATCACATCGTGCAGGGCCACGCCCGGTTCGCCGGACTGGAAAGCGCGGCTCATGTCGCCACTCAGGCTCTGCAGTTCGTTGATGCGCTCCAGGCTCCCGCGCAGGGCGTCGGCAAAACCGCCGCCCACCGCCAGGTCCAGGCGCTTTTCCGCGCCCGCGGCCTCACCGGCCAGGCGGTGCATCTGCTTCATTACGCTGTCGATTGCGGGACTGGTCATGGTCGCTGCCTCTGTTGGATTCCGAAGCTAAGGTACCAGCGCCCCAGCCGGACCCAAGCGGGCAAATGGCGGCAAAAAAACGGGCTTTTCTTCCCTTTGCCCGGATTCCGGCTCGCCATAATCAGCGCAGTGTTATCAGCCGCCAGGATCAACCACAGCAGCAATGCCTCTATATAGAAGACCAACGCGCCGCGACATCGCCGACTGCCACAGCGGGGCCGCGGCATGAGCAGCGCCGTCCAGTCCGCCCAGGGCGCGTCGACGCCGGCGCTGAACCAGCTGCCGACGCGGCTGCTCGCCAACCCCCTGGTACCGCTGCTGGTGGCCGGCGCCGCCGCCATCGCCCTGGTGGCAGCCCTGTGGATGTGGGCCGGAGCGCCGGAGTACCGGGTGCTCTACAGCAACCTAAGCGAGGCGGACGGCGGCCGCATCATCAGCGAGCTGGAGAGCCGCGCCATTCCCTACGAATTCAGCCAGGGCGGCCGCACCCTGCTGGTGCCCGGCGACCAGGTGTACAGGCTGCGCCTGCAGCTCGCCGAGCAGGGCCTGCCGGAGGGTGCCAACGCCGGCTTCGAGATCATGGACAAGCAGGCCTTCGGCGTCAGCCAGTTCGCCGAACGGGTGAATTTCCAACGCGGCCTGCAGGGCGAACTGGCCAGTTCCATCGAATCCCTGGGCCCGGTCTCCCGCGCCCGGGTGCACCTGTCCATGGCCAAACCCTCGGTATTCATCCGCGACCGCGAGCCGGCCAAGGCCTCGGTGGTGCTGACCCTGGCACCGGGCCGCACCCTCGGCGAGGGCCAGGTCAGCGCCATAGTGCACCTGGTCTCCAGCAGCGTACCCGACCTGGCGATGGAGAATGTCACCGTGGTGGACCAGGCCGGCCGCCTGCTGTCCCGCCCCGCCGACGGCATAGGCCTGGACGCTACCCGCCTCGACTATGTGCGCGACGTGGAGCACCACTACCGGCAGCGCATCGAGAGCATCCTCGAACCGATCCTCGGCAGCGGCAATGTGCGCGCCCAGGTGGTGGCGGAAATCGACTTCGACCGGCGAGAGGAAACCAGCGAACGCTACACACCCAACCAGGACGGCCAACCGGCGGCGGTGCGCAGTGCCCGGCGCAACACTGACTTCGACGGCGACGCCGCCGTTATAGGCGGCATTCCCGGCGCTCTCACCAACACCCCGCCCGGTGCCGCCGCCTCCCCGATCCAGCTGCCCGGCGACGCGGAGGCGGCTGACCAGGGTGGCGGCGAGGCGGACGATAAGGGCCGCCTGCGCAGCGAGCAGCTGGTCAACTACGAGGTGGACCGCAACATCACCCACATCCAGCGCCAACGCGGCCAGATACAGCGGCTGTCGGCGGCGGTGGTGGTCAACTACCGCGAGGTCGTCGCCGACGACGGCGGCATGGAGCGGGTGCCACTCTCCGACCAGGAACTGCAGCGCGTCGGGCAACTGGTGCGCCAGGCCATGGGCTACTCCGAAAGCCGCGGCGACGGGCTGGAAGTGGTCAACAGTCCCTTTACCACCGCCGGCGAGGCGGTCGCCGAAACGGAGATTCCCTGGCACAGGAATCCCTTCTGGCAGCAGCTGCTGCTCAGCCTGGCCCGTTACCTGCTGACGGGCCTGGCGGCACTGATGCTCTTCCGCTGGGTGCTGCGCCCCCTGGTCGACAGGTACACCCGGCTGAAAGCGGAGCCCGCCGCCAGCCGGACGCCCCCTGCGGCCCTGCCCCAGGGCGCCCCGGCCGAGAGCGGCGGGCTCACCGAGGCCGCGGAGGAGGAGAGCCCGCCGCCGCGCCGCCGGCGCCGTTCCTCGGCCTACGAGCAGAACCTGAAGGACCTGCAGGAGATGGCCAAAGAAGACCCCGCCATGGTGGCCATGATCGTGCGCAGCTGGATAAACCGGAATGACTGAACGAAGCCCACTGAGTAGCCTGCGGCGCAGCGCCATACTGCTGCTGGCCCTGGACGAGGACAGCGCCGCCGAGGTGTTCAAGCACCTGTCCGCCCGAGAGGTGCAGGATCTCGGCCAGGAAATGGCCTCCCTGACCAGTGTCTCCCACGAGGAGATGCGCGTGGTGCTGCAGGATTTCTACGACGAGTCCGAGGAGTTCACCGCTCTCAACCTCTACTCCAGCGACCGCATCCGCGCGGTACTCACCAAGGCCCTGGGCAACGAGCGCGCCTCCAGCCTGCTGGAGGACATCCTCGACCTGAGCAGCGCCGATTCCGGCATAGACGCCCTCAACCTGATGGACGCCAACACAGTGGCCGAGATGATCCGCGACGAACACCCGCAGATCATCGCCACCATTCTGGTGCACCTGGAGCGCCGCCAGGCCGCCGCCGTACTCGAGTACTTCGAGGACAAGCTGCGCGATGACGTGGTGCTGCGCATCGCCACCTTCAGCGGCGTACAGCCCGCGGCCCTGCAGGAACTCACCGAGGTGCTCTCCAGCATGCTCGACGGCCAGAACCTGAAGCGCGCCAAGATGGGCGGCGCGCGCACCGCCGCCGAGATACTGAACCTGATGAACTCCGGCGCCGAGGAGACGGTGATCGAGCGGGTGCGCGCCCACAGCGAAGACCTGGCGCAGAAGATCATCGACGAGATGTTCCTGTTCGAGAACCTGCTGGAACTGGACGACCGCGCGATACAGCTGCTACTGAAGGAGATCAACACCAAGTCCCTGGTGGTGGCCCTGAAGGGCAGCGACGACAAGCTGGTGGAACACTTCCTGCGCAACATGTCCAGCCGCGCGGGCACCCTGCTGCGCGAGGACATGGAGGCCAGCGGTCCCATCCGCAAGTCCCAGGTGGAGCGCGAACAGAAGGCGATACTGCAGGTGGTGCGCCGCCTCGCGGACAGCGGCGAGATAGTGCTGAGCGGCGGGGACGAGGTCTATGTCTGAAGCCTTTCCCTGGCGCACCTGGCGCATGGACGAACTGGGCGAACTGGGCGGTGACAGCGATCGGCGCCGGGCCGCCGAGCGCCGGGAGGCACAGCGGGCGCAGCTGGAAGAGGCCCGCGCGCAGGCCCGCCGGGAGGGCTGGCAGGCCGGCTTCGACGCCGGCCGCGAGGAGGGGCTGGCCCGGGGCATGGAGGAGGGTCGCCGCGCCGGCGAGGAGGAGAGCGAACGCCGGCGCCGGGAGATGCTGCAGCCCCTGGCCGGACTGGCAGAGAATTTCAGCGACGCCCTGGCCCGCCTCGATGTGGAGATGGCCGCGGACCTGGCGGAGCTGGCCCTGGCCGTGGGCCGGCAGCTTGCCGGCGACGCCCTCGAGGCCCGCCCCGGACAGGTGGCGGAACTGGTGCGCACCCTGCTGCGCGAGGAACCGATGTTCAACGGCGGCTCGCGCCTGTGGCTGCACCCGGAAGACCTGCCCCTGGTGGAGGCCGAACTGGAGCGCGAACTCGCCGCCAGCGGCTGGCAGACCAGGCCCGACCCGCGCCTCAGTCGCGGTGGCTGCCGGGTGACGGGCCCTTCCGGGGAGCTGGACGCCAGCCGGGAAACCCGCTGGGAGCAGTTGCTGGAGCGGGTGCGCCGACAGGTCCGCGCTACGGCCAGCGGTGCGGAGGATCGAGCGTGACCGCTGCCGCCGCACAAGCCCACAGCGATCAGTGGCGGCAGACCCTGCGCCGTGCCACCGCACAGGTGGCGGCACTGCCTGCTTACCGCGCCAGCGGCCGGGTGGTGCGCGCCACTGGACTGGTGCTGGAGGCCGTGGGGCTGCAGGTGCCCTTGGGCAGCGGCTGCCGCGTGGAACTCTTCCCCCAGGGCGGCGGCGAAAAGCCGGTCTTCGCCGAGGCGGAGGTGGTGGGTTTTTCCGGTGACAGGCTGTACCTGATGCCGCTGGCGGAGATAGGCGGCCTGGCGCCCGGCGCCCGCGTCTTCGCCCTTGGCAGCGCCGGCGCGCGCCGCTTCCCCCTGGGCGAGGCCCTGCTGGGGCGGGTGGTAGACGGCAGCGGCCGCCCCCTGGACGGCGGCGCGCCACTTCCCGAGGGCGACTGCGGCGCCCTTGCCGCGGCGCCGCTGAATCCCCTGGCGCGCACGCCCATCCACGCTCCGATAGACGTCGGCATACGCGCCATCAACAGCCTGCTCAGCGTCGGCCGCGGCCAGCGCCTGGGACTCTTCGCCGGCTCCGGCGTAGGCAAGTCGGTGCTGCTGGGCATGATGGCCCGCTACACCAGCGCCGACGTCATCGTGGTGGGGCTGATCGGCGAGCGCGGCCGCGAGGTGAAGGACTTTATCGATAATATCCTCGGTGAGGAGGGCCTGCGCCGCTCGGTGGTGGTGGCCGCGCCGGCGGACACCTCGCCGCTGCAGCGACTGCAGGGTGCCGCCTACGCCACCCGGGTGGCGGAGTACTTCCGCGACCGGGGCCAGAGCGTGCTGCTGATCATGGACTCCCTGACCCGCTACGCCATGGCCCAGCGGGAGATCGCCCTGGCCATCGGCGAGCCGCCGGCCACCAAAGGCTATCCGCCGTCGGTGTTCGCCAGGCTGCCGGGGCTGGTGGAGCGGGCCGGCAACGGCGAGAACGGCGGCTCCATCACCGCTTTCTATACCGTGCTCGCCGAGGGCGACGACCAGCAGGACCCCATCGCCGACTCGGCCCGCGCCATCCTCGACGGCCACATAGTGCTGTCGCGCACCCTGGCCGAGGCGGGCCACTACCCGGCGATCGATATAGAGGCCTCCGTCAGCCGCGCCATGGCCGCAATCACCGACGGCGGACAGCAGCGCAACGCGCAGCGCTTCAAGCAACTCTTCTCGCGCTACCAACGCAACCGCGACCTGATCAGCGTCGGCGCCTACAGTCCGGGCCAGGATCCGCAGCTGGACCTGGCGGTGCAACTGTACCCGCGGATGGAGGCCTTCCTGCAGCAGGACATCGGCGAGCGCGCCGGCATCGACGACTCGCAGCGGGCCATGGCGGCCCTCCTCGCCAATCAACAGGAAAAGCCGCAGTAGGAGTTGAGCCATGGGCGCACCCGGTCCGCTGGACACACTGATCGACCAGAGCCGCAGGGCCCGCGACAGCGCCGGGAGCCTGCTCGCCGAGGAGCTGCGCGGCAATGAAGCTACCGCCGCGCAGTTGGAGACACTGCAGCAGTACCGGCGGGAATACTGCCAGCGCCTGCAGGAGGCCATGGGCCGTGGCATCAGCGCCGCCAGCCTGGACGACTACAGCCGATTTATCCGCTCGCTGGACAGCGCCATAGACCGCGCCCGCGAGGCCCTGGCGCAGCAGCAGGAGAGGCTCGCCGCCAGCCGCGAGCACTGGCAGCAGCGGCAGCGCCAGCTGTCGTCCTACAGCACCCTGGCCGCGCGCCGCGCGGAGCGCGAACGCCACCGGGAGCAGAGACGCGAGCGCCAGCAGGCCGACGAAATGACCCAGAACCTCCTCGCCCGGCGCGCGGAAGGCCCCAATCCCCAATAAGGAGAAAGACCATGGATATCACCGCACTGCTCGCCCGGCTGCCGGTCGGGGATGGCGACGGGGTCCGCGGCGCAGCGGCCGGCCCGACCGGCGGCGGGTCCTTCGCCCGGCTGCTGCAGGCTGCCGCCGATGACAGCGCGGCCGCGACCGCAGGCCTGCTCGACGAAATCCACCCAATCACGACGGGCGGAAAGCCCGCCCCGCTGCCGCCGCTCCCCGGCGGCGCAGTCGCGGCGCCGGCTATTGCCGCGTCAGAAGTCGCCGGTGAAGACAGCGGCGCCAAAGACCAGGTCGCGGAGACGGATATAGCCTTCGCAATCCCGTTCGCCCCGGCACCCGCCCCCCAGAGCTTTTCCACGCCGGTGCCCGGCGAGGGGGCGGAAGCCGGCTCCCCTGGGGTGCAGCTGTCCGCGACTGTCCCCCCGGGACTCAGCGAGCCACAATCAGGCGCACACCTGCGGGATACCGCTGTCGCGGCGGAAACCGCGACTCTGCGGGTCCAGGCCGCGCAGGCCGCCGGCGCCGCAGTCCCGGCAGCGACCGCCGACAGGCCCGCTTCGGAATTGGCCCGCGCAGAGGGAACGGCCACCCCGGGGGGCGCCGCGGTGGAGACCACATCGCCAGGCGCAGCGTTTGCGACGGTGCCCCTTTCCGGCCCCAACCCGGGCACTCAGCCCACCCCAGCCGCGCCCACCGTCTCCCCTAGCCTGCAGTCCCCGTTGGCCAGCCCGCCCTGGGGACAGGAGCTGGGCCAGCAGCTGGTGGAGCTGGCACAGCGCGGCGAAGACCGTGTCCAACTGCAGCTGAACCCCCGCGAGTTGGGTCCACTATCGGTGAGCCTGACGGTGGACGACCAGGGGGCGCGGGCCCAGTTCTTCTCAGCCCAGGCCGCGGTGCGCGGCGCCGTGGAACAGGCTATACCCCAGCTGCGTGAAGCCCTGGCCCAGCAGGGCATCGCCCTGGGCGAGGCCAGCGTGGGCGAACAACAGCAGCAGCGCCAGCGGGCGCCGGAGGCCTGGGACCACGCCGGCGGCCCGGCCGGTGAAGGTGAACTGTCACTGGAAACAGCCCCCGCGGCGCCCACAACTGCCGCGACTGCCGGCCGCATCGGCGGCGTGGATCTGTACGCCTAGGCAGTAGAGGTGGGATACGGGGCGAGACCGCAACGGGTTCGCGCTATATATCGCTGAAGGATGCGTTGCGCGAAACAACCGCGAGGACTCTATGCCAGAGACTAGGATGGGCAAAGCGCAGCGTACCCATCGTCCCTCGTTGATGGACACGTCGCTGCGCTCCTTTGCCCATCCTGCTTGACTGCCGGTGCCGCTTCCAAAGCGCCCGGCACCTAAACGCCGAGATAAGCCCAATACGGCGCCCTTTTCTTCGGATTCCCCCGCCCGCACCGCCGGCATACTCCCTCGCCATCGATTGGTGAATTTCCGGTAGAAGGCGCAAGTGAATGGCAGAGACAGCTAGCAAACCGCGCGGCCTGGTGTGGCTGGCGGTAGTGGCGGTGGCACTGATCGCCGCCCTGGTGGCGATGAATATGTACCTGCTGCTCAGGGACGTCGACGGCGGCAACTCCGCTGTCGAAGAACAGGGGCAGGAACCCGAGGGTCCCGCCGATCCCATCTACGTCAAGATAGATCCCTTCACCGTCAACCTGCAGAGCGACCTCTACGGCCGCCTGCTGTACGTGGGCCTGTCACTGCAGGTGGGCGACGAGGACACCCGGGAATTCCTCCTCGAGCACATGCCCCAGGTGCGCAGCCGCCTGCTGATACTGCACTCGGCCCAGAGCCCGGAAACACTGGCCAGCCCCGAGGGCAAGCGCGAGCTGGCCGCCGGTATTCTCGCCGCACTGGCGGAACCCATGACCAGGCACCAGCCCGAACTCCACATAGACGACGTCCTCTTTACCGAGTTCATCGTGCAATAAGGGAAGGCAGACCATGGCCCAGGACGACCTGCTCTCCCAGGAAGAAATCGACGCCCTGCTGAACGGCCCCGGGGACGGCGCCGACACCGGCACCGCCAGTTCGGCACCGCAGATGCGGCCCTATGACCCGGCCACCCAGCAGCGGGTGATCCGCGAGCGGCTGCACAGCATGGATATCATCAACGAGCGGTTCGCGCGGCATTTCCGCGTCGGCCTGTTCAACCTGATCCGCCGCAGTGCCGATATCACCGTGGAATCGGTGCGCTACCAGAGCTTCAAGGATTTCTCCCGCAACCTGCCGGTGCCCACAAACCTGAACCTGATCTCCATGAAACCCCTGCGCGGCACCGGCCTGATGGTCTTCCCGCCGAGCGTGGTGTTCATGGTGGTGGACAGCCTGTTCGGCGGCGATGGTCGCTTCGTCACCCGCTCCGAGGGGCGCGAGTTCACCAACACCGAGCAGCGCGTCATCCAGCGCATACTGCGCCTGGCCATCGGCGCCTATAGGGACTCCTGGCAGTCTGTGTACGAACTGGACATCCGCTACCTGCGCTCCGAGCTGCAGGCACGCTTCGCCAATATCACCAATTCGCCCAACGAGATCATCGTCAACACCACCTTCCACCTGGAAGTGGGCAACCTGTCCGATCACTTCCAGATCTGCATGCCCTACTCGATGATCGAGCCGCTGCGCGACCTGCTTACCAACCCGGTGGCGGACGGCCGCAGCGCGGGGGACAAGACCTGGAACCGGCGCATGGCCGGCGAGATACGCCAGTCCGAAGTGGAACTGGTGGCCGAGTTCGCCAGCCTGCCGAGCCGCATCGGCGCGGTCACGAACCTGAAGTGCGGGGACGTGCTGCCCCTGGACCTGCCCGGCACGGTCACCGCGCGGGTGGACGGCGTGCCGGTGCTGGAGTGCGAGTACGGCAGCCGCAACGGCCAGCGCGCCCTGCGCGTATCCAGGGTGATAGAGCGCAACGGCGGGCGCACGGTGCTCGGCGCCGGCAATTTCATCGAGGGGGCAATGCCCAAGAGCGAGGAGAGCGAGCAATGAGCGACGCCGAGAAAACCGAAGAGAAGACCGGAGAGAGCACCGAAGAGAACAGCGGTGGCGAAAGCTGGGCGGCGGCCATGGCCGAACAACTGAGCGACGCCGATCCCTGGGCCGAGGCCCTGGCGGAACAGGAGTCCGCCGAAAGTGTGGAAGGTGCCGACGCCGGTGCGCGCAGCGCCGGCGAGCAGGTGTTCAAACCCCTGGAACAGGGGGTTGCCGGCACCGCCGCCCGCGACCTGGAAATGGTGATGGACATACCGGTAAAGCTCAGCGTGGAGCTGGGCCGCACCCGCATCACCATCAAGCAGCTGCTGGAGCTGGCCCAGGGCTCGGTGATCGAACTGGACGGCCTGGCCGGCGAGCCGATGGACATACTGATCAACGGCTACCTGATCGCCCAGGGCGAGGTGGTGGTGGTAGACGACAAGTACGGCATCCGCATCACCGAGATAGTCACCCCCCAGGAACGCGTGCAGAAGCTGAACCGATGAACCCGACGAGCGCCAACGCCAGCGAAGCCCTGCCGGGCATGGCCGCACTGGGCAAGACCACCCTGGTGCTGATCGGACTGGTGGGGCTGATCCTGCTGTGCGGCTGGCTGCTGCGGCGCCTGGGCCCCGGCCAGGGCGCCGCCAACCCGGCCCTGAAGGTGATCGCCAGCCGCGCGGTGGGCCCGCGGGAGCGGGTGGTGGTGATGGAAGTCGAAGGCACCTGGCTGTTGCTGGGGGTGGGCGGCGGCAGGGTGAGCAAACTGCACCAACTGCCGGCGCCGCCGGAAGCTCCTTCCCCCGAAGGGGCAGCCGCGGAAAACGGCGGCGACAGCTTCGCCAGCCGCTTTGCCCGCGCCCTGGGGCAGAACCTCGGCGGCCGGGGGAGCAGCCTGTGATGCCGCTCCAGAAATTGTGCCGCCCGGCGGCGCTCCTTGTGCTGGGCCTTGTATTCGCCGACGGCGCCTGGGCCCAGACAGGCCTGCCCGGCATCGTCAGCCAGCCCACCGCGGACGGCGGCCAGCAGTGGTCCATCAAGCTGCAGACGCTGCTGCTGCTCACCAGCCTGGCCTTTATTCCGGCGGTGCTGCTGATGATGACCTGCTTCACCCGCATCATCATAGTGCTGAGCCTGCTGCGCACCGCCATGGGCACCCAGGCCACGCCGCCCAACCAGGTGCTGCTGGGCCTGACCCTGTTCCTGACCTTTTTCGTGATGTCGCCGGTGCTGGAACAGATCTACACCAGCGCCTGGCAGCCGCTGGCGGCGGACGAGATCGGCTTGGAGCAGGCGCTGGAGCGCGGTAGCCAGCCGCTGCGGCAGTTCATGCTGGCCCAGACCCGCGAGCCGGACATAGCCCTGTTCGCGCGCCTGGCGGAGGTCGGCCCGCTGCAGAGCCCCGAGGAGACTCCCCTGCGGGTGCTGTTGCCGGCCTTCGTCACCAGCGAGCTGAAGACCGCCTTCCAGATCGGCTTCACGATATTCATTCCCTTCCTGATCATCGACCTGGTGGTGGCCAGCGTGCTGATGGCGCTGGGCATGATGATGGTGCCGCCGGCCACCATCTCCCTGCCCTTCAAGCTGATGCTGTTCGTGCTGGTGGACGGCTGGCAACTGCTGGTCGGGTCCCTGGCGCAGAGCTTCTTCGTATGAGTCCGGAAACCGTCATGAACATCGCCTACAGGGCCATGATGGTGACCCTCTACATGGGCGCGCCCATGCTGGTCACCGCCCTGCTGGTGGGCCTGCTGGTGAGCCTGTTCCAGGCCGCCACCCAGATCAACGAGATGACCCTGTCGTTCATCCCCAAGATACTGGCAGTGTTCGCGGTATTGGTGATCGCCGGCCCCTGGCTGCTGGCGCTGATCACCGACTACACCCGCGCCCTGTTCCAGAACATCCCCTTCCTGGTCTCCTGAGCGGTGGTGGAAATCACCTTCGCCCAACTGCACGGCTGGCTGGTGACCTTCCTGTGGCCCTTCATGCGCATCTCGGCCTTCTTCATGGCGGCGCCGCTGCTGGGCCACACGGCCATTCCCGTGCGGGTCAAGATAGGGCTGGCGGCACTGCTCAGTGCCGCGGTGGCGCCGGGCCTGCCGCCGCTGCCGGAGGCACCGGTGTGGTCCTGGGCGGGGCTCGGCATCGTCGTGGAGCAAACCCTGATAGGCGCGGCCATGGGCCTGGCGCTGCGGGTGATGTTCAGCGCGGTGCAGGCGGCGGGGGAGTATATCGGCCTGCAGATGGGCCTGGCCTTCGCCACCTTCGTCAGTCCGGACGGCGCCAACACGGTGGTGCTGTCGCGCATCTTCAATATGATCACCCTGATGATGTTCCTGGCGGTGAACGGCCACCTGATCGTCATCGACACCCTGGCCGCCAGCTTCCGCACCCTGCCCATCGGCTACACCGGCCTCAACCCGGCCGGCCTGGACCTGCTGGTGCGCTACGGCGGCACCATCTTCGCCTCCGGCCTGCTGCTGGCCCTGCCGGTGGTGGCGGCGCTGCTGATCGTCAACCTGTCCCTGGGCATCCTCAACCGCTCGGCGCCGCAGCTGACCGTCTTCTCGGTGGGCTTCCCCACCTCCCTGACCCTGGGCCTGTTCCTACTGACGGTGCTGATGACGGATTTCGGCCGCTTCCTGCAGCACCTCTTCGGCCAGGGGCTCGGGTTCCTGCAGCAGTTGGTGGAGGCGCTGGCGCCGCTGTGACAACGCGGCGGATCGGCGTGCCCTGTAGGAGCCTGTCCGCAAGCGAAAAGAAAGATCGGTGCTGCATAGCCGTTCGCCTGCAGGCAGGCTCCAGGGAGGTGTGTGCCCCGGATCAGATCCGGTCGAACAGGCTCATGCCCTTGATATCCACGAAGGCCTTCTGTGCCGCCTGCAGGCCTACCTGGCGCAGGCTGTACTCGGAGATGGCCTCCACATAGTCCAGGTCCACCAGGTCCGACAGGGTCTGCTCGTAGTTGAGCAGCCGGTTGCCGGCCACCGAGTCCACCACGTCCAGTTCGTTCAGGCGCGCCCCGACGGAGGCGCGGGTGGTGAGCACATTGTCCAGGCTGTTGTCGAACTCGCGCATGACGGTACTGAGGGTGTTTTTGCGCGCGGCCCGCTCGGCATCGGTGCCGGCCGGTTGCTCCAGTACCGCCAGGGCCTTCTCGAAAGTCCTGAACAGGTCGGTGTTCCTGTTCTGCGCCCTGTCCAGGGTGATGCGGTCGCCGTCGGCGGGGCTGCCGTCGAGGGTCAGGGACAGGCCGCCGAAGCTGATCGCCTGACCTTCCTCGTAGGGCTGCGCCGGACCGCCGTTGACGGAATAGGTGGCGGCGCCGCCGGACACGGCGAAGGCGATATCGAAGGCGCCGCCGTAGCCGGGGTCGCTCTCGTCCACGACGTTGGGCCCCCTGAAGGTGACGCTGCCACTGTTACCGGCATCCGCCTCAGCCACATAGCCGGCGCCGGCGGGTACGCTCTGGAACACCGCGCTGCCGCTGTCCGCCACCGGCAGCAGGCGGGAGGCGTCGATGCGCACCTGGCGGCTGTTGCTGTCGCCGACATAGCTGACACGGCCATCGGCGACGCGCACAAAGGGCTCGCTGCCGTCCTGATAGCCCCCGAACAGGTAGCGGCCGTTGCCGTCGGTGGCGTTGGCCTGGCCTATCACCGTCTCGTAGATTCCGCGCAGCTCGCTGGCAACGGAGGCGCGGTCGGCGTCGCTGAGGGTGTCGCTGGCGGCCTGGACCATCAGGGTCTTGGCACTGGCGATGGCGTCGCTGACGCTGTTGAGCACGCTCTCCTCCTGGGCCAGGGCGTTACGGGCGCCGACGCGGGCGTCCGCATACTGCCGGGTGACCGCCAGGGCCTGGGACACCTGCACCGCCCGGGAGGCGGCCTGGGGATCGTCGGAGGGATTGACTACCCGGCGGCCGGAGGCAATCTGCTGGCCCACCTTGAGGAAGTCGCCCTGCTGGCGGTTCATGGAGCCCATGCTCTGTTCGTAGATGGTGACGGTACTGATACGCATGGCAATGGTCTCCTTAACGCAGGCCCAGTATCGCGTCCATCACGGTCGAAGCCGTCTGGATCACTTTGGCGTTGGCTTGGTAGTACTGTTGGAAACGGATCAGGTTGGCGGCCTCCTCGTCCAGATTGACGCCGGATTCCGACTGCTGCAGCGCGCGCAACTGTTCGCTGAGCCCCTGCTGGGCATCCAGGTTCACCTGGACGATATTGGTGCGGCTGCCCACGTCGCTGACGATGGACGCGTAGGCGCCGCTCAAGGTGGCGCTGCCACCCACCAGCTGCGCATTCTGCAGCTGCTGCAGCGCCAGGGCGTTCTCGTTGTCGCCGCTGCCGCCACCGGCAGCGGCGGCGATTTTCGCGCCATCGCGGATCAGGTTTTCCAGGCCGCCGCCGGCGGCGCGGACGGGCTGCAGCTGGAAGCGGTCGCCATCCGCCAGGCCGGCGGCGCCGCCGATGGTCACTACCAGGCCGCCGAAGCTGAGCTGGCTGCCGGCGTCCAGGGTGGCGGTGAAAGTCTCACCGCTGTCCAGGCGGGTGACCTGGAATTCGCCGCTCGCGGCGTCGGTCACCTGCAGTTCGAAGTCGCTGGCGGTGAGCTGGGCGATATCGCCAAAGGCCGCGCTGATGGCGGCGCTGCCGCTGTTGCCAGCACCGCCGTAGGCGCGCGGCTGGCCCAGGGCGAAGAGGTCGCCGCCGGGGTTGCCGTTTGCGTCCACGCCGGCGCGGTGCTGGGCATTCAGGCCCGCGGCCAGGGACACGGCCAGCTGGCCCAGCTGGTTCTGGGTCTTGTCCAGGGTCTCGCGGCGGAAACTCAGCAGCCCGCCCAGGGCGCCGCCGGCGATGGTGTCTTCATCCAGTTCGATCTGGTTGCCGGCGGAATCCCGGTAGGCCACCGCGATGCGGCTGGGATCGGCGGAGGAGCCCATCGCCTCCAGGCCGAAGCTGCGCGAGCCGGCCACAATCGGCTGGCCGTTACCGATGGACAGGTTGTAGGTGCCGCTCTCCTGTACCGTCAGCTGCACGTCTATGCGCTCGCTCAGTTCCGCCACCAGCTGGTCGCGCTGGTTCAGCAGGCTGTTGGGGGCCTCGCCGTGCCTGGCCTTGGCCAGGGCTATCTCGCGGTTGAGGCCGGCGATCTGCCCGGCGGCGTTGTTGATCTGGGTGATCTCCTCGGCGATCTGGCCGTTGACGCCCCGGCGCATGTCCTGCAGGTAACCGTCGAAGGCGCGGAACTGGGCGCTCAGGGTGTCCGCCGCGCCTATCACCCCCTGGCGCGCCGCCGGATCGGCGGGGGCGGCCACCAGGTCCTCGATGGCGGAAAAGAAATTCTGCATCAGCGGCGCCAGGCCCGCCTCGCGATCGGCGAGCAGGTTGTCGATCTGCGACACCTGTACCTGGTAGCTGGCCAGGGCGCCGGTCTTGCTGTTGGCGGCATTGAGTTGGTTGGCCACGAAGTGGTCGAACTGGCGCTGTATGTCGTTCACCTGCACGCCCCGGCCGGCACTGCGCTCGCCGAGCAAGGTGAGCTCCCGGTTGTAGCCCGGGGTGTAGACGTTGCTGATATTGTTGCCAGTGGTGTTGAGCGCGTTCTGCGCGGCGTTGAGGCCGCTGAGGCCGATCGAAAAAATACTCATGCTTGCCTTTCCGTAAAGCCGGTACCCCTGTTATCGGCCGGGGGCCGTTGTTCTTAAGGAAAACAGTGCCTGTAGGAGCCTGCTTGCAGGCGAATGGCTACGGAGCCAGATCCATTCGCCTGCAAGCAGGCTCCTACAGAGACTTCGTCGCTTCAGTGGCAACCGGATTTCATTTGTCACTGTTGGGCACGGGGCCGGAGAGCTGCGCCATCAACTGCTCCGCCAGTCCCAGGCCCCGCCCGGCCAGGTGTTGGGACAGCTGCTGGTCGTGCAGGGATTCGTAGAAGCGGATATCGGAGTTGTCGAGCAGCCCGGCGCGGGGCGTTGCGTCGCGCATGCCCTTCATCAGCTGCTGCAGGAACAGCGCCTCGAACTGCTCCGCCGCGGCGCGCAGGTTTTTCTGTGGATCCGCGGCGGCGCCATTCTTGAGCCGTTCCAGTTCCTGCATATCCAGGGCGAAGTGCCCGCTCACTGTCGCCTTGTTCATCAGATGATCTCCAGTTCCGCGCGCAGTGCGCCGGCGGCCTTGAGGGCCTCGAGGATCGACATCAGGTCCTGGGGCGTGGCGCCCAGGGCGTTGAGGGCGTCCACCACCTCCATCAGGTCGGCCCCCTGCACGAATTGCAGGGCGCCCACCTGCTGGCGCACGGTGATGTCGCTGTCCGGCACCACCACCGTGTCGCCCTCGCCGAAGGGGGCCGGCTGGCTGACGCCGAAGTGGGTGTCTATCACCACCGACAGGTTACCGTGGGCCACGGCGGCGGGACCGAGGGTGACGCGGCCGTTCAGCACCACCGAGCCGCTGCGGGCATTGAGCACCACCCGTGCCGGGGGCTCTACCGGCGTCACCCGGACGCCCTCCACCCGGGCCATGAAGTCGACCCTGGCATTGCGGTCCATGGGGCCGTGCAGGCGGATGACACCCGCGTCCAGGGCCTCGGCCACCGGGTGGCCGAACTCGGCATTGATGGCGCGCACCGCGCGCCGCGCGGTGCCGAAATTCGCCTCGCGCAGGTGCAGTTCCAGCGCCCCGCCGCCGGCCCCCAGTTCCAGGGGCACCTGCCGTTCCACCAGGGCACCGCCGGCAATGCGGCCGCCCGCCTGCTGGTTTATCTGCACACTGGAGCCGCCGGCTTCGGCGCCGGCGCCGCCCACCAGCAGGTTACCCTGGGCGACGGCGTAGGTGAGACCGTCCATGCCCTTCAGCGGCGTCATCAGCAGGGTGCCGCCGCGCAGGCTGCGGGCGTTGCCGACTGAGGAAACCACCACATCGATGCGCTGTCCGGGCCGCGCGAAGGGCGGCAGTTCGGCGGTGATCATGACCCCGGCGACGTTGCGCAGCTGCATATTGGTGCCCTGGGGAATGGTGATCCCCAGTTGCGAAAACATGTTGGTCAGGCTCTGGGTGGTGAAAGGCGTCTGCATCGTCTGGTCGCCGCTGCCGTCCAGGCCCACCACCAGGCCGTAGCCCACCAGCAGGTTGTCGCGCACACCGGCGAAGTCCGCCAGCTCGCGCAGGGGCTCGGCGCGCACCGCGGCGCTGAGCAGCGCCAGCAGCAACAGGTGGATCGGGAAAAGAATTCGCATGGTCGCGCTCGCTCGGGGATCAGAATGGGGGCTCAGAAAGGGGAAAGGTTCAGGAACAGACGCTGCAGCCAGCCCATATGCTGGGCCTCGTCGATGTAGCCGTCGCCGACGTATTCGATGCGCGCGTCGGCCACCTGGGTGGAGCGCACCGTGTTGGCGCCGGAGATCTCACGCGGATCGATGATGCCGGAGAAGCGGATGAACTCGGTGCCCTGGTTGATCAGTATCTGCTTCTCGCCGCGCACCCTCAGGTTGGCGTTGGGCAGCACCTCCAGCACCGTCACCGTCATGGTGCCGGTGAAGCTGTTCCTGGCGCTGGCGCCGCCACCGCCCTCGAAGCCGTTGCTGCCCTCTATGTCGAAACCGTAATCCGCCAGGCTCTCCAGGCCGTCCGGCACCACGGTGGAGGTCAGGGAGGCGGCGCCGCTGCGGCTGGCGTCGCTCGCCGAGCGCTTGGACGCGCTCACCTGCTCGTTGAATACCACCGTCAGCAGGTCGCCGGCCATGCGCGGGCGTCGGTCCTCGAACAGCGGGCGGTAGCCGCGATCGGGCTGGTAGACGGCGCCGTTCGCCTGCGGGGGCGGCGGCAGGGGAATATCCACCCACTCCTCCTGGCTCACCACCGAGGAGCGCGGCAACTGCGCACAAGCGGCCACGAGCAGCGCCACCGCCACCGCCAGGGCTTTTTTCACTGCGAAGAACACGGCCCCGGCCCGCTTACAGCTGGGCCAGGCGCGACAGCATCTCGTCGGATGCCTGCACCGCCTTGCTGTTGATCTCGTAGGCGCGCTGGGTCTGGATCATGCTGACCATCTCCTCCACCACGTTGACGTTGGAGGTCTCCACGTAGGACTGGTAGAGGCTGCCGGCGCCGTTCATGCCCGGCATGCTCTCGGTGCGCATGCCCGAGGCGGTGGTCTCCAGATAGAGGTTCTCGCCGATGCTCTCCAGGCCAGCCGGGTTGACGAAGGTGGACAGGGTCAGCTGACCCACTTCCACGCTCTGGCTGGAGCCCGGCTCGGTGACCGACACCAGGCCATCCTTGCCGATGGTCACCGACAGAGCGTTTTCCGGGATGATCACCGCCGGTTCCAGCGGGTAGCCGCTCGCGGTCACCATTTGGCCGTTCTGGTCCAGTTGGAAGCTGCCGTCGCGGGTGTAGGCGGTGCCGCCGTCGGGCAGGCGCACCTGGAAGAAGCCCTTGCCGTTGATGGCCAGGTCGCGGGAGTTACCGGTGCTCTCCAGGCCGCCCTGGGTGTGCAGCCGCTCGGTGGCCACCGGGCGCACGCCGCTGCCCATCTGCATGCCCGAGGGCAATATGTTCTGCATATCGTTCTGCGCGCCCGGCTGGCGCAGGTTCTGGTACAACAGATCCTCGAACACGGCGCGGGATTTCTTGAAGCCGTTGGTGCTGACGTTGGCCAGGTTGTTGGCGATCACGTCCATCTTCACCTGTTGTGACTCGAGGCCCGTCTTGGCCGTCCACAGGGATTTGATCATTTTCTTTTCCTCTCAGGGTTGGCGCCTGGTGGCGCCACAAGTCCGATGCGAAGGATCTGCTGCCGGGGGTGCCTTGCGGGACTGTCTGCGAGAGGGACCTCGCGGACAAGCCTACAGGGATGTATTTATGGGGGGGCGCCTAGCCCGTGTCCCGCAAGCCCCCCCCGGCAGCAGGCCCGCCACGGTCTTGGCCGGGCGGCGTTTCCCCTTGGTTGTCTATTCAATGGATAACAGGTTGTCCGCCCGGCGGGCGTTTTCGTCGGCGCTCTCGATCACCTTGATCTGCATCTCGTAGCGCCGCGCGTTGTCGATCATGGCCACCATGGACTCCACGGCGTTCACGTTGCTGCCCTCCAGGGCACCGCTGACCAGACGCGCGTTCTCGTCCCCGGGCAGGGGGTTTACATTGCCGGCCGCGTCCGGCGGCGCGCGGAAGAGGCCGTCCTCGCCGCGCTGCAGGCGGGTCTCGCCCGGGTCCACCAGCTTCAGACGGCCCACCTGCACCAGGGCCTCCGGGTCCTCGCCGGCGCCTATGGCACTCAGGGTGCCGTCGGCGCCCATGGACAGGGCCGCGCCCAGGGGCACCACCATGGGCCCGCCCTCGCCGATCAGCGGGCGGCCGGCGCTGGTGAGCATGCCGTTGGCATCCAGCTGCAGGTCGCCGCGACGGGTGTAGGCCTCGCTGCCATCGGCGGCCTGCACCGCCAGCCAGGCATTGCCCTGCAGGGCCACGTCCAGGTCGCGGCCGGTGGCGTTCACCGGGCCATGGCTGAAGTCCGCCCCCGGAGTGGAGGCCATCACCGAGGTGCGCGTGGGCAGCAGGCCATCGCCCTGCACCGGCACCGCGCGCAACGCCTGCAACTGGGCGCGGAAACCGGCGGTGGAGGCGTTGGCCAGGTTGTTGCTGACCACCGCCTGCTGCTCCATGCTCTGCCGGGCGCCGCTCATGGCGGTGTAGAGAATGCGGTCCATAGTTCAGCTCCTTATTTCAGAGCAGGTTCAAAAATCTTTGTCCGATCGAGGCTGCCAGCACTTCAGGTCTACTCATAGCCAGATCCCGTCGCCGGTGGTTGTCCGGGAAATATTTGCCGATGAAGCTTTTTCCCGGACAACCACCGGCGGCGAGGCCGATCGAAGCTCACACAAGGGCACGGCCCTTAGCGCAGGTTCACCGCACTCTGCAGGACCTCGTCCTGCACCTTGATGGTCTGGGTGTTGGCCTGGTAGTTGCGCTGGGCCACGATCAGGTCCACCAGTTCCCGGGTCAGGTCCACGTTGGAGACCTCCACGCTGCCGGATTCCAGCGTGCCGAACTGGCCAGTGCCCGCCAGGCCCAGCAGCGGCTGGCCGGAGCTGCCCGACTCCACCCAGCCGTTGTCGCCCGCCGGCGACAGTCCCTCCGGGTTGCGGAAGTTGGCCAGGGCCACGGTGCCCAGTACCTGGCTCTGCTCGTTGGCGTAATTGCCGATGATGTTACCCGCCTCGTCGAAACCGATACCCACCAGGGCGCCCGCGGCATAGCCGTTCTGGTTCAGGGAATCCAGGGCGAAGTCATTGCCGAACTGGGTGCTGCCGTCGAAGCTGACGGTGAAATTCAGCGGGTCGGCACCCCCGCCCGGTGCGAAGCTGTAGGTGGGGAAGCTGCTGGCGGCCCTGTCCAGGGTGCCGTCGCTGTTGAAGACCAGTTGGCCCACATTGGCGGTGTCGTCGCCGCCGTCCACCGCCACGCGCACCTCCCAGGTGTTGTCGGCTGTCTTGGTGAAGTAGGTAGTCATGGTGTGCTGCACGCCCAGGGAGTCATAGGCGGTGCCGGTGTTGGCGTAGGAGTAGCTGTTGCCGTCCGCGGTACTGAACGGTGTAGTGGCGCGATCGATAATGTCGACAGTGGCGTCCAGGTTGAAGGAGGCCTCCACGGCCGTGGTGGCAGTCGCGCTAAGGGCACCGGCCGGCACCTGCAGTACCTCCGGCTGACCGCCGGTGCCAACACCGGCGGGGAAACCGGTCAGACGCGCGCCCTGGGCGTTCTCCAGATAGCCCTCGCGGGTCAGGGTCAACTGGCCGTTGCGCGAGTAGACCACCTCGCCGGCCTGGGTGAAGCGGAAGAAGCCGTTGCCGTTGATACCCAGGTCCAGGTTGCGGCCGGTGGATTCCAGGGTGCCGTTGGAGAAGTCCTGCAGTACCCCCGCCACTCGGGTGCCCTGGCCCGCCAGGGCGCCGGTGTAGACGTCGGCGAACTGCACGCTGGAGCCCTTGAAGCCCACCGTCTGCGAGTTGGCGATGTTGTTGCCCACCACATCCAGGTTGGTGGCGGCAGCGTTGAGACCGCTGAGTGCCTGTGAAAATCCCATTGCTTGCTCCTTGAAGGGCTCGTCAGAGAATTTGGCGTATGTCGCCGAGGTCGACAGGTTCGGAAACACCGCCCAGGTCCAGCAGCGGTGCACCCCGATCGTCCAGGCTGACACCGTTGACCAGGGCGTAGTTGAGTAGAACGGTATCCAGGGGCTCGCCGCCGACGAGTGCCTCCACGGATACCGAATAGGCGCCCTCGGGTGCGGTGGTGCCGTCGTCTTTGATGCCGTCCCAGGTTAAGGACTCGACACCGGCGTCCAGCGCGAAGGGCTCGAAGCGGCGCACCACTTCGCCGTTGCCGTCACGGATAGTGATGCGCACCTCATCGGCCGCCTGCGGCAGCTCTATGCCGAAAGGCGTGGTAGCGCCCTCCTCTCCAACCAGCACCCGCTCGCCGGGCACCAGCACGCCTTTGCCGATCAGGCCGGTGGCCTGCAACACCTGGCTGGCATCCAACTGGCCGGTGATGCCCTCCAGAGTGTCGTTCAGGTCCTGGATACCGCTGACGGTGTTGATCTGCGCCAGCTGGGAGGTCATCTCCGCGTTCTCCATCGGGTTCATCGGGTCCTGGTTCCTGAGCTGGGTCACCAACAAAGTCATGAAGCTGTCCTGCAGTTCGACGCCGCCGCTGCGGGTGGAGGAGCCGCCGGTGGCGTTGAGGGCGGCGTGCACACCGCTGTCGATCACGTTGCTCGCGGCCATCAGTTCTCTCCCAGGGTCAGGGTCTTCATCATCAGTTGCTTGCCGGTGTTCATGACCTCGACATTGGCCTGGTAGGAGCGGGACGCGGAGATCATGTTGACCATCTCGCCGACCGGATCCACGTTGGGCATCTGCACATAGCCCTCGGCGTCCGCCAGCGGGTGCTCCGGGCGGTACTCGCGGCGCAGCGGCGACGGGTCCTCCACCAGGCTGCGCACCGCCACCCCGCCAAGGCCGTCGCGGCCGCGGGCCTCGAACACCAGCTGCCTGGCGCGGTAGGCCCGGCCGTCCGGGCCGGCCACGCTGTCGGCGTTGGCCAGGTTGCTGGCGGTCACGTTCATGCGCTGGGCCTGGGCGGTCATGGCCGAGCCGGAGATCTCAAAAATCGAAAACATGGACACGGGGTTCTCCTGTTCCTTTTAACTGCGCTTATTCCGGCTGCATCGCCGACTTGAGGCCCTGGATGCGGCCATTGAGAATCGTCAGCGCCGCCTGGTAGCGCACCGTGTTGTCCGCGAAGCGGCTGCGCTCCACATCCATGTTCACCGTATTGCCGTCCAGGCTCGGCTGGTCCGGCACCCGGTAGAGCAGGTCCACGGAACCCGCGGCGGAGGCAGTGCCGGCCATATGCCTCGACGAGGTGGTGCGCAGCGCCAGCCCGCCCTCCGCGCCACCACTTTCCGCGGCGCGGGCCAGTTCCCGGGAAAAGTCGAAGTCGCGGGCCTTGTAGTTGGGCGTGTCCGCGTTGGCGATATTGCCGGCCAGCACCTTCTGGCGCTCGTGGCGCAGGTTGAGTGCCTCCCGATCGAAATTCAGGGCGGTGGCGAGTCGGTCGATCATGCCGGTGCTCCCAGAGTCTTGCTTGGTCAGGGTGGAGGCTACAGCGGCGGGCGCAAGGCCAAAGGAACAAACAGGCCCCGGTTTTGCCCCTATTTCCGCTCTTCGCCCACGGGCGCACCACTTAAAATCCCCTGCAAACGGCAAAGCACAGATAGATGAAGGAACTTCGCAAGTCACTGGCGGCCGTGCTGCTGGCCGCATCCGTATTCCCCGCAGCCGCGGCAACAGACCCGGTGGCCGAAGCCGTGCGCGCCTTCCTCTACCAGCGCAGCGCGGCCCCTGGCGAGGAAGTGCGGATCGAGGTGCAACCGAGCACCGCGCAGATGCCGCGATGTGGACGGCCCAGGCCCTTCCTGCCCGGCAGCGGACAGAAACTCCGCGGGCGGGTCACCGTGGGCGTGCGCTGCGGCGAAGAGGGCCGGGTCCGCTACCTGCAGGCGCGGGTGTCGGTGATCGGCAGCTACTGGGTGAGTGCCGGCCCGATCGAGGCGGGCACCGCGATCGATGCGGGCATGCTGCGCCGGGCCCGCGGCGACCTGGGCGCCCTGCCCAGGGGCGCAATACTGGAGCGGGAGAAAATACTCGGCCAAGTGGCCAGCCGCCCCCTGGGCGCAGGCACGGTGCTGCAGGATCACCTGCTGAGGGCGCGCCCCCTGGTGCGGCGCCGCCAGGCGGTAACCCTGGAGGCCAGCGGCCGCGGCTTTCGCATAGCCCGGGAGGGCGTCGCTCTGGAGAACGGTGCCCTAGGCGAAAGAGTGCGTGTGCGACTGCCAGACAGGAGCCAGGTGACCGCGGTGGTGAGCGGCCCGGGGCGGGCGCAGGTCAGCTTCTGAATTTGTGATGCCGATCACAGGTGGCAACTAAAGAAGCGCGGAGATGTGCCGATACAGCCACTGAAGAATGACGGAGAACTCCCTTTGAAAATCGACAACATCACCCAGTTGACCCCGGCGAAGGCGCCGCGTGAGGGCAATCGTGGCGAAGAGGCGGCCGCCGCCACCGGGAGCGGGGCCGGGGAGGCCGCCTCCAGCGTCAGCCGCCTGCGCCAGCCCGGCGCCGACAGCAGCCGGGATATCGACACCGCCCGGGTGGAGGAACTGCGCCGGGCGATTGCCGAGGGCCGCCTGGAAATACGCGCCGACAGGATAGCCGACGGCCTGATCGACAGCCTGCACGAACTGCTGGAGCCTTAGCGCCATGGCGCTGGCGGACCAGTTGGAAACCCAGATGACGCGACTGCAGCACCTGCTGGAACTGCTGCGGGAGGAGCGCAGTGCGCTGCTGGCAGGCGGGGTGGACGGCGTCCGGCTGTCACTACTGGCGGAAGACAAGCGCCGCCTGCTGGCGGAACTGGAAGACTTCGAGCGGCAGCGCCGTCTGGCGCTGCGCCGCCTCGGCTACAGCGACGATCGCACCGGCGACGAGCGCGCCGCCGCCGATGCCGGCTGCCTGTCCCTGTGGCGCGCCATCCGCGAGTGCGCCGGCGAGGCGGCGGCATTCAACCGCGGCAACGGCGCCCTCATCGATATCCGCATGGAGCACAACCGGCGCCTGCTGGATTTCCTGCAGGAAGCGGCGGGCAGGGACCTCTATGGCCCCGATGGTCGGGCCCAGAGCCGCACCGGTCGCCTCAGTTCGCAGGCCTGACGCAGAACCCGGCCCCGCACCCCCTTCCCGATTCATTCTTTCTTACTGCGCAATTGGAGAGTCGACGCGTGACACGATTACCAGACACCATCGAGGACGACCTGCTCGATGTGATCCTGGCCTGCCGGCCGGTGTACTCCCGCAGCCAGGAAGTGGCCGCCTTTGAACTGCTGCTGCAGGGAGAACAACCATCCCAGGGGGCGACCCTGTCGGACATAGGAGCCAGCAGCCCGGTGATCCTCGGCACCTACACCCAGCTGTTCCAGGCCGGGCGGGTGCGGAGGGTACCCAGCTTCCTCAAGGTCACCGACGAGGTGATGCTGGCCCCCGAGCTCCCGGACCTGCCCAAGGACCAGTACATACTGGAGATGCCTGAGGGGATGCTGCTCACCTCAGACCGGGTGGAGCGGCTCAGGCACCTGGCCCAACGCGGCTATCGCCTGGCCCTGGCCGGTTACGACCCGGACGACGGCGAACTGGACGTGTTGCTGGACGTGGTGCACATAGTCAAGGTGGACGCACGCCTGCTGGATGACGGGGTCCTGCGCAGGGCGGCGGACAAGCTGCGCATCTATGGGGTGGAGATGCTGGCCGACAACCTCGACAGCAGGGAGCGTTTCCAGCGCTGCGTGGAATTGGGTTTCGACTACTACCAGGGCGACTTCCTCAGCGCCCCCTCACCCATCAAGGGCAAGAAAATCACCGGCAACAAGGTGCTGCTGCTGCAGCTGCTATCGGAACTGCACAGCCCGGATGCCTCTCCCCTGCGCCTGGAGGAAATTGCTCTCAAGGATGCCGATCTCACCTACCGGATCCTGAAGGTGGTGAATTCCGCCGCCGTGGGCCTGCGCCGGGAGGTGAACTCCCTCTCCCACGCCATTGGCCTGCTGGGCCTGGAGGAGATCAAACGCTGGGCGAACCTCTTCGTGGTGGCGGGCGAGCGCCACAAGCCGGAGGAGCTGACCCGCAGCATGCTGGTGCGCGGGCGCATGTGCGAAGTGCTGGCGGAAATCGCCGGGCGCGACAACACCGTCAACCAGTTTATCGTCGGCCTGCTGTCACAGCTTGACGCCCTGATGGACATTTCCATGGCCGAACTGATGGAACAGGTGCCCCTCAACAAAGAGGTCAAGGACGCCCTGCTCGAGCGCAGCGGCGGCCTGGGCGAAATCCTCTGCGAAGTGGAGCGCTACGAGCAGGGCCGCTTCGACGACCTGCAAATGCTGGGGGACACGCGCTTCTACGAGGCGGCCTACCGCCACGCCACCGCCTGGGCCCGACAGGTGCAGCAGGCCATGTGCTCCGGGGACTGACAGCGCGCCAGAATCCCCTTCCGCCCCGACACCGGGCCGCGCCCTGGACAACTTCCGCCACCCCGTCCGCTAAAGCCCGCCGTAATTCCGCCGATAGTGGAAGTGAGCAGGCTGTTTCAGCCTGCCGGCGCGCCCCTTGGCGGGGGCGCAGAAACTTCAAACCTCCGGAAGCCTGCCATCCGGAAAAACTTCCACCGGGGAATCAAGCCATGAAACTGTTGAATCTCTTTCTCACCCTGGCGCTGTCCACCGCGGCGCTGAGCGCCGGCGCCGCCGGCGACTCTCTCGACCGCTACGCCTCCAAACTGAAGAGCCACACTGCCAAGCACATCACCTACCCCAGGCGCGCGCAGGAGCGCCAGTGGGAGGGCGTGGTGCAGCTGCGCGTCACCATCGACGCCAAGGGCCAGGTGCAGGACATCCAGGTGCTGGAGGAATCCAACTACTCCAGCCTCAACCGGGAGGCCCTGCGCAGTATCGAGCGCGCCAACCCCTACCCCCCGATTCCGGCGGAGCTGGGCCTGGAAAGCTACCAGTTCACCATGCCCATCAACTTCAACCTGTCCGGCTGATCGAGCGGGGTCAAGCGTGAAAAAACAACTGACCATAGTGCCTGCGGCTCTGCTTCTCGCATCGGGCGCCACCAGCGCCGAGGTTCTCAGCGGCCGCGCCAGCGCCATGGGTGGCGCGGGCGTCGCCGGCGGTGACTACACCATCGGCGCCATCCTCAATCCCGCCAACGCCAGCTATTTCCGCGACGGCGACGACTTCGGCAGTTTCCTGAACATCGGCGCCATCGTCGACGAGCGCAATGACTTCCTCGACCTGGGGGACGATGTGCGGGACCAGCTCGATCAACTCGACGGCAGTTTCATCACCGCGGAAAACGCCCGCGAACTCTCCGCCCTGCTTTCCGACTTTTCCGAGGGGGCGCTCAGCGGGGAGTTCGGGGCGCAGTTCAGCGTGGCCATCCCCAACGAGGTGGCCAGTGCCGTCCTGTTTGCACGACAGAACCTGCTGCTTGCAGCCGCATTCGATTACAGCGACGAGGACCGGGAGTTCCTGGAGAACCTGTCACGGGAAACCTTCCGCGAAAACCACCTGACCTCCACAGCAACCGCCAGCGGATATTCCGTCAGCGAAGTGGGCATCGCCCTCGGCCGCATCATTCCCACCGGCAACCCGGAGTGGCAGTTATCTCTCGGGGCGACCCCCAAGCACCAGGCCGTCGAGACCATCGAGTACACCGCCTCCGCCGGAGACTATGATGCCGACGACCTGGACGCTGACAACTACCGGACAGAAGACTCGGGCCTCAACCTGGACCTGGGCGCCACCCTGGCCTGGCGCAACGCCCGCTTCGGGCTGTCGGCACGCAATCTGGTGGAACGGGAATACGAGACGGTGGGCGGCAACCGCATCCCGGTCGCCCCCCTGGTCAGTGTCGGTGCCGGCTACAACGGCGAGACCCTGACCGCCCTGCTCGACCTGGACCTGACCACCAACGCACTTCCCGGCCGGGGCGAGACGCGCTTCGCGCGTGCGGGCGTGGAACTGGATCTGGCCGACTGGGTGCAGCTGCGCCTCGGCTACCGCCAAGACCTGGAGGGCACCGTGGACGGAACCGCGAGCGCCGGTATCGGCTTCTCGCCCTTCGACGTGCTGCACCTACACATAGCCGCGATCAAATCCTCCGGCGACACCTTCGGGGCGGCGGTGGAGTTCGGGCTGGATCTCTAAACCGGAAATCAGGAGTGATGGACGTAGGTTGGGCTGAGCGCAGCGAAGCCCAACTCGAGGGGCCGAGCCAGTTGGTTGACTCACCCAACCTACGCACTAAATGCTGTCCCCGCGCAGGCGGGGAATCCTATTTGAGATCGGGGCCTGCGCATCGCCAATGATATACCAGGGTGACTGAACCATTTTCTTCGGCGCGCTCCCCCCCGGGACTCAACCCAGATTTGAGCAACACCCGCTGCGAGGCAAGGTTACCGTCAGCGACGGTGGCGATAATGTATTTCAGGGAATGCACCGTTGCACCATAGTCAAGCAGGGCGGGAACAACCTCACTGGCGAGGCCGCGGCCCCAGTGTGAACGGCGGAATGCGTACTTGATCTCGGGTTCCATCTGGCCACCTGGGTGAACGAGGCCACAGAACCCAACGACTTCCCCCGAATCCCTGCCCTCAAGGGCGAACATTCCGTAGCCGTACTTTTCGTAATTAGACTCGGTAACTGCAAGCCACTCGGCACACTGCTTCCGGGTGATGGGCCGCCCGTCACCAACCCAACGCACGACCTCCGGATCTGAATAAATCGCAAAAAGCGGCTCGAAATCCACGGGCACCCAGCGCCTGCATGCAAGTCGCTCAGTTTGAAAAATCTCGGCAACCTGAAGCTGTTTCAAAATGCGGGCCAACAAAACTGTATTGGAAGTACAAAAATGCTATGACGGGTTTCGAGAGACAGTCAATCGAGGGCACCATTTTCTTCAAGGCGACACTTGAGGCAAATGAAAGATCTTCCATGGAAGAAACAGAGAATCTGTTGAAAAGAATGCGCTCGCTTATCCAGCAGGCCGGGGCTTATCTACGGAACTAACCGATTTCATCAGAGCGGAATCGCGGCGAGTATGTTCCTGGCCGCGCTGGAGTTGCGGCGGTGCAAAGTACCACGAACCAAAGCCATTCAACATTAACCCGGCAAGTCCAATCACCGTGCAAGCGCCCCCTCGTAGACCTGGGTCAAGCTTCCGCCGCCAGCCGCGCCCGCAACCGCTTGACCGCCTGGCTGTGCAACTGGCACACGCGGGATTCGGTCACGCCGAGCACGGCGCCTATTTCCTTCAGGTTCAGCTCTTCCTGGTAGTAGAGCCCCATCAGCAGCTTCTCCCGCTCCGGCAGCGCCTCGATGGCCTCCAGCAGCCGCTCGCGCTGCTCCCTGTCCACCAGGGCGGCGAAGGGCGACGGGGGAGCGCCGGCACCGGCCTCCGGCTCGCCGCTCTCCGCCACCAGTTCCTCGTAGGGCAGCAGGTGGCCACTGTTGGTGTCGTTGAGCAGCTGCCGGTACTCTTCCAGATCCATACCCATTTCCGCCGCGATCTCGCGCTCGCCGGCGGGGCGCCCCAGGCGCTGCTCCAGCTTGTACAGCTGCTGTTCCACCGCGCGGGCGTTGCGGCGCACACTGCGCGGCAGCCAGTCGCGGGTGCGCAGCTCGTCGATCATGGCGCCGCGGATGCGCTGGCTGGCGAAAGTGGAAAAACTGGTGCCGGCATTGGGGTCGAAGCGCTGCAGCGCGTCGAGCAGTCCCAGGGTGCCGGCCTGGATCAGGTCATCCAACTCTATGCCGGAGGGCAGCTTCACCTGCAGGGCCAGCGCCTGGCGCCGGACTGCCGGCAGGTGCTCCTCCAGCAGCGTGTCTCTGTTGATTTTTCCCTGTGCCGTATACATAGGATTCCCCGGGCAATACCTCGCTCCCCTTCGGAGCTGTCACCTCTTGTGTCTCGGCTCCCGGCGGAAGAAGCTGCCGGAAGCCGATCCATTATTTGCGGTGGGGGAAATTTGTAAGCGCGGAATAGAAGGCCTTGTTGGGGGCTTTTTTTCCGTTAAGCCGCCGGAGACGGGCCTCAGGCCACGCCGCCGATCAGGTTGGTGACACGCAGCTGGCGGTCGTCGGGGATCTCCGCCTGGGACACCACCGCCAACTGGCGCAGGCGCCGGCGCAGGAAATGCGCCAGCAGCGGGCGCAGGCCGTGCTGCACCACCAGTACCGGCGGCTCGCCGGCGGTCTCCTGGCGCTCCAGGGCCGCGGCGGCCTGGGCCATCAGGGTGTCCGCCAGGCCCGGTTCCAGGGCGCCGCCGCCGTCCAGGGCCTGGGCCAGCACCTGCTCCAGCCGGCCGTCCAGGCCCATCACGCGCAGTTCGTCCTCGCCGGGGAACCATTGATGGGTGATGGCGCGGCCCAGGGCGATGCGCACCCTGGCGGTGAGCTCGTGGGCGTCCTGCTGCTGGCCCCCGCAGTCGGCCAGTGTGTCGAGAATGCTGCGCAGGTCGCGGATGGGCACCTCCTCGTCGAGCAGGTTCTGCAGTATGCGCTGCAGCACCGTGAGCGACACAACCTTCGGCACCACCTCCTCCACCAGGCCCTTGTTGTCCCCGCCCAGCTTGTCGAGCAGCTGCTGCACCTCCTGGCGCCCGAGCATCTCGGCGGCGTGGCGGTGCAGCAGGTGGTTGAAGTGGGTGGCCACCACCGTGCCCGCATCCACCACCGTGTAGCCGTAGACCTGCGCCTGTTCGCGCTGCTCCGCGTCCATCCACACCGCCGGCAGGCCGAAGGCCGGGTCCTCGGTGACGGTGCCGGCCAGTTCCCCGGTCACTTGGCCGGGGTTGATCGCCAGCCACTTGCCCGGGAAGGCCTCGCCGCGACCCACCTCGGCGCCCTTCAGGGTCACCACGTAGCTATTGGGGCCCAGCTCCAGGTTGTCGCGGATATGCACTACCGGCGGCAGGAAGCCCACCTCGCGGGCAAATTTCCGGCGCACGCTCTTGATGCGCCCCAGCAGTTCGCCCTGCTGGCGCTGGTCCACCAGCGGGATCAGGCGGTGCCCCACCTCGAGCCCCAGGGTGTCGATCAGTTCCACGTCGTCCCAACTGGCCTCCGGGGCCTCCTGCTGGGGCGGAGCCTCCGCCTGCATCTGCGCCTCCGCCAGGCGGTCGTCCCGGCGCCGGCCGATCAGCCAGGCCAGGCCGGCCAGGGCGGCGGTGAACAGCAGGAAGACGAAGTTGGGCATGCCCGGTACCAGCCCCAGCAGGCCCATGACGCCGGCGGCCAGGTAGAGCACCTTGGGGTTGGTGAGCAGTTGCTCGATCATCTGCTGGCCCACGTCCTGGTCGGTGTTGACCCGGGACACGGTGACGCCGGCGGCGGTGGAGATCACCAGCGCCGGAATCTGCGCCACCAGGCCGTCGCCGATGGTCAGCAGGGTATAGGTGCGCGCGGCGTCGGCGAAGGACAAGTCGTGCTGCATGGTGCCGATCAGCAGGCCGCCGATGATATTCACCGCCATGATCACCAGGCCGGCCACGGCATCGCCGCGCACGAACTTGCTGGCGCCGTCCATGGAGCCGTAGAAGTCCGCTTCTTGGGCCACCTCGGCGCGGCGTGTGCGGGCCTCCTCCTCGCCGATCAGGCCGGCGTTGAGATCGGCGTCGATGGCCATCTGCTTGCCGGGCATGGCGTCGAGCATGAAGCGAGCACCCACTTCGGCGATGCGCCCGGCGCCCTTGGTGATCACCATGAAATTGATCACCACCAGGATCAGGAACACCACCAGCCCCACGGCGAAGTTGCCCCCCACCAGGAACTGGCCGAAGGCCTCGATCACCTTGCCGGCGGCGGCGCCGCCCTGGTGGCCCTCCATCAGCACCACGCGGGTGGAGGCCACGTTGAGGGCCAGGCGCAGCAGGGTGGTGAACAGCAGCACCGCCGGGAAGGCGGCGAAGTCCAGCGCGCTGAGCGTGAACATGCTGACCAGCAGCACCATCAGCGACAGGGCGATGTTGAAGGTGAAGAACATGTCGAGGGCGAAGGGCGGCAGCGGCAGTATCAGCATCGCCATGATCAGCAGTATCAGCACCGGCCCCGCCAGCACCTTGCCGCCGGGGTTGCCGAAACCGTTCGCGCCCAGGTAGCGGCTCATCGGGTTCACTCGGCTGTCTCCATCTCTTTGGGCTCCATCTCTTCGGGCACAGGCAGATCCGCCGGCGTCTCCGGGAATTCACCGTCGCCGTCGCGGGCGCGGCGCAGGCGCATGGCCCACACCAGCACCTCGGCCACGGCGGTGTACAGCTGGCCGGGGACCTCCCGGTCCAGGTCCACGTGGCGGTAGAGGGCGCGCGCCAGCGGCGGCGCCTCCAACAGCGGCACGCCGCTCTCCACCCCCAGTTCGCGGATGCGCGCAGCTATCGCGTCCACGCCCTTGGCCAGCACCCGCGGCGCGGCCATGCGGGTCTCGTCGTAGCGCAGGGCCACGGCGTAGTGGGTGGGGTTGGTGACGATCACGTCCGCCTCCGGGACCTTGCTCATCATGCGGCTGCGGGCCATGGCCTGCTGCTGTTGGCGGATGCGGCCCTTGAGCTGTGGGTCGCCCTCGGTCTCCTTGTGCTCGCGGCGGATCTCTTCCTTGCTCATGCGCAGCTTCCTGGCGTGGCTCCACAGCTGGTAGGGCACGTCGATCAGTATCACCAGCACCAGGGACAGCACCATCAGGCCGCAGGCCTGGGCCGCCAGTTGCAGGGCAGCCGCCAGGGCCTGTTCCCGGGGCATGTCCATCAGGGCCATGAACTCGCCGCGCCTGGCCACCAGGAAGGCCGCCACCACGCCGCCCACCAGCAGCGACTTGGCGATCGCCTTGGCCAGCTCAGCCAGCGCCTGGGAGGAGAACTGCCGCTTGAGGCCCTTGATCGGGTTGAGCTTGGAGAGCTGGGGTTTCAGGGATTTGGCGGAGACCAGGAAACCTCCTAGCAGGTTGGGGGCCACCAGGGCGATGGCCGCCAGCAGAAGGAACAGGGGCATCAGGGAAAAGAGGGTGCGGGCGCCCAGGTCAGCGGCGTGGGTCAGCATGACGGTGCTGTCGAAGGCCTGCTGACGCTCGAACAGGAAGGACTGCTCCATGACCAACCCCACCTGGCCGAACAGCAGCGGCCCCAGAGCCCAGAGGCCGCCAACGCCGCCGGCCAGCAGCAGCACCGTGGCCAGCTCGCGGGAACGAGCCACCTGGCCCTCCTCGCGGGCCTTCTGCAGGCGCCGGGGCGTGGCCGCTTCTGTCTTTTCCTGGTCTTCGCTATCGTCGGCCATGGGGCACTCGGCGGTTGCTCGGGTGCCGTGCATTGTCGACCAGGGGCGCCGCGAACAAAGGGCCGATAAGCGGGGTTTGCGGGCGGTTATTCGGGATTCGGTTCGGCAACGCCCGAACCCGGACTGAAAAAGGGGGGAGCAGAGGCTCCCCCGGCAGGCGCGAAACAGCGAGGTTTAGAAAAAGCCCATGGGGTTGACGTCGTAACTGACGAGCAGGTTTTTGGTCTGCTGGTAATGCTCCAGCGCCTGCTTGTGGGTTTCCCGGCCTATGCCCGACTGTTTGTAGCCGCCGAAGGCCGCGTGGGCGGGGTAGTGATGGTAACAGTTGGTCCACACCCTGCCCGCCTGGATACCGCGCCCCATGCGGAAGGCGAGGTTCATGTCGCGGGTCCACAGGCCCGCACCGAGGCCGTAAGGGGTATCGTTGGCAATGGCCAGCGCTTCCGCTTCCGTCTTGAAGGTGGTGACGCCGACCACGGGCCCGAAGATCTCCTCCTGAAATATGCGCATCTGGTTGTCGCCCTTGAACAGGGTCGGCTGCACGTAATAGCCCTTTTTCAGCGTCCCGCTCATCTCCTCGGCCGCGCCGCCAAACAGCACTTCGGCGCCCTCTTCCAGGCCGATCTCGATATAGCCCATGATGCGTTCCATCTGTTCCTGCGAGGCCTGGGCGCCGATCTGTGTTTCGGTGTCCAGTGGGTTGCCGCGCCGGATGGCCCTGGTGCGCGCCACTACCCGCTCCATGAATTCGCCGTAGATGGATTCCTGCACCAGCACGCGCGACGGGCAGGTGCACACCTCGCCCTGGTTGAAGAAGGCCAGCACCGTGCCCTCCACACACTTGCTGATGTATTCCTCTTCGTGCCGCATGATGTCGGCGAAGTAGATATTGGGCGACTTGCCACCCAACTCCACGGTGGAGGGAATGATATTTTCAGCGGCGCACTTGAGAATGTGCGAACCCACGGCGGTGGAGCCGGTGAAGGCGATCTTGGCGATGCGCTTGCTGGTGGCCAGTGCCTGCCCGGCCTCCTCGCCGACGCCGTTGACGATATTCACCACTCCCGGCGGCAGCAGGTCGCCGATCAGTTCCGTCAGCACCAGGATGGAGACCGGGGTCTGCTCAGCGGGTTTCATTACCACGCAGTTCCCCGCAGCCAGGGCCGGTGCCAGCTTCCAGGCCGCCATCAGCAGGGGAAAGTTCCAGGGAATTATCTGGCCGACAACACCGAGCGGCTCATGGAAGTGGTAGGACACCGTATGCTCGTCCAGGTCGGCGCTAGTCCCCTCCTGGGCGCGGATACAGCCGGCGAAATAGCGGAAGTGATCCGCACACAGGGGAATATCCGCGGCCAATGTCTCGCGCACCGCCTTGCCGTTGTCCCAGGATTCCGCCACTGCCAACATTTCCAGGTTCTGCTCCATGCGGTCGGCGATTTTCAGCAACAGGTTGGCCCGCTCGGTCACAGAGGTCCGGCCCCAGGCGTCCTTCGCACGGTGAGCGGCATCCAGCGCCAGGTCGATGTCCTCGGCACCGGACTGGGGAACTTCGCAGAAGGCTTCCCCGGTAATCGGCGAAACGTTTTGCATATAGCGCCCCATCACCGGCGCCTTCCACTCACCACCGATAAAGTTCTCGTAGCGGGATTTGAAATTGATCAGGGCTCCTGCCTGCCCAGGTTGTTCGTAGATCATCGCTGTCTGCCTCTTGTTGTTGGCCACTCCCCGCCGCTGGCCGGAACATTGTTATCCCGCGCGGCTGGGAGTAGTCTTGGGAATTGAAACGCCGGAGAGAAACCCCTTGTGGGCAACTCCTGCTTGCGGACATACGTATAGGAATCTAGGAGTTCGGAGGTGGGCTCGCTTGCCGCTCAGTACAGATCGCTTGATCCTGAGTCCAGGGACTCCCCCGACAGCCGTAACAATCAAGATGCCAGAAGCGATTAGATGCGATCGCCGCCAGCCGCAGCAGCTGATCGAAAACCGGATCTGCTTTGCCGGTCCCAATTCCGAACTCAGCGTCTACGACACCTATCTGCCGGCGCAACAGGTGGGCCTGTCTGCGGGGGAGCTGCTGTACTGCGGCATGATCAGCGGACGCAAGATATTGCACGGCGCCGGGGACTACACCGCGGAATTCCTGCCGCAGGAATCCTTCGTCATGGCGCCGGGAGAGTATATTGAGATTGATTTTCCCGACGCCCGTATGGAAAGCCCCACTTCCTGCCTGACCGTAGAGATTTCCAAGGAGCGGGTGGAAGAGATCTGCGCGCTACTGAACGGTGCCGCGCCCTTGCATCGGGGTTTCGAGGACTGGCGTTTCCGCCCCGACTCGCTTGTGCACCCCCCCCACAGCCAGGCCACCCAGGCACTGCTGCGGCGGCTGGTAGCCACCTTTACCGAGGATTCACAAGACCGCGACCTGTTGATCGACCTGGGAATCCGCGAACTGGTGGTGCGCATCCTGCGCCAGCAGACCCGCGATTTCCTGCTGGCGCTCTGCGCACGAGATCCGCAGGTCAACGGTATCGGCGCCGCCTTCCACCACATCCGGCAGCACCTGGACCAGCCGCTGGATATCGATCAACTGAGCAGAATCGCCTGTATGAGCCGCAGCCGCTTTTTCAGTGAATTCAAAAAGCACACGGGCTGCACGCCGCTGGAATTCCAGCAGCAGCTGCGCATGCAGGCGGCCCGCGAACGGCTGGAGAAGGGAGAATCTGTGACCCGGGTTTGTTTCGACCTGGGCTACAGACACCTGAGCCATTTCAGCAGGCGGTTCCACCAGCAGTTCGGCATCAGCCCGAAACAGTGCCGGGACGGGCACGCGAAGGCGCGGCAAGCGCCACACAGCTTGGACTCCGCTTAAAACCCCAGTTCATCGAGCAGATCATCCACCTGGTCCTGGCTGCTGACGACATCGTCGCCGCCGCTGCCGATCTGCGGGCCGTTGACCAGGGAAGCCTCCTCGCGCTTGCGGCTGTCGGCGGCACTGCCGTCCTCCAGGCGCCGTTTGAGGATCTCGCGCTCCTCGCCCTCGGGCACGCTCTCCAGCAACACCTGCAGCAGTTGGTGCTCCACTTCCTGGATCACCTCCATCATTTTCTTGATCACCTGGCCGGTCAGGTCCTGGAAGTCCTGGGCCATCATGATCTCCAGCAATTCCTTGCTGGTGTCGCGGGCCATGGCCGGCACCGACTCCAGGTAGCTGCGGGTGTCCCTGACCAGTTCGCGGGCCTCGTCCAGTTCCACCGGGTTCTCGAACCAGGCCTGCCACTGTCTGTCGAGGGCCTCGGCCCGGGACTCTATCTCGCCCTGCAGAGGCTGGGCCCTGTCCACCGCGTTGAGCGCCCTCTCCGCCGCCTGCTCGGTCATCGAGGCCACATAGTTGAGCCGGGCGCGGGCGTCGGGAATGGCCTTGGCGGCCTTCTCCACTTCCTTGTCCAGGCCCAGTTCGCGCATGCTCTCGCGCAGCATGCGGGTGAGCTGCCCGATGCGCTGTATCAGGTCATCGCTGTGAGCGCCATCCGGGACAGCCAGTTGCCGTGCCTCACCACTCATAGTCACTTCTCCTCAGGGGTAAGGTGGGCCCTACTTTCCCAACTTCTCGAAAATCTTGTTGAGTTTTTCTTCCAGGGTGGCAGCGGTGAACGGCTTGACGATATAGCCGTTGGCGCCGGCCTGGGCGGCCGCCACTATGTTGTCCTTCTTCGCCTCGGCGGTGACCATCAGTACCGGCAGGGCCCTGGTGGCCTCGTCGGCGCGGATCTGCTTGAGCATGTCGAGGCCGTTCAGGTTGGGCATGTTCCAGTCCGACACAACGAACTCGAAGCCCCCGCCGGCGAGCTTGGACAGCGCCTCCTGGCCGTCCTCCGCCTCCTCCACGTTGGTAAAGCCCAGCTCCTTCAACAGGCTGCGAACGATGCGGCGCATGGTGGGGAAATCGTCCACCACCAGAATCTTCATACCCTTTTCCATCTTGTACTTCCCACTAGGTCGTCGATTAAAACTCTTCCCACTCATCGTCGCCGGCGGCCACCGGCTCGCGGCGCGACTCTTCCGCCAGCGCGGCGGGCCCGGTCTCGCCCCGGCGCTCCGCGGCGCCGTTTTCACGGGGCTCCTCGGTGTCGTTGGCCACCGGTCGCGCAGCATCGCCGCGCGCCGGAGCGGAGACTCCGGACTCCACCTCGACGGAGAGGCGGAACACCGCCACCGCCTCTTCCAGGCGCCGGGCCTGCTCCTCCAGGGAGGCCGCCGCGGCGCTGGCCTGCTCCACCAGGGCAGCGTTCTGCTGGGTGGTCTCGTCCATCTGGCTGACGGCGCGGCTGACCTGCTCGATGCCGCTGCTCTGCTCCTGGGAGGCGGCGGAGATCTCGTCCATGATGTCGGTGACCCGCTTCACCGCAGCCACCACCTCCTTCATGGTCTCGCCGGCCTGGGCCACCAGGTCGGCGCCCTCCTCCACCTCGCTGACGGAGCTCTCGATCAGCGCCTTGATCTGGCGCGCGGCGTCGGCGCTGTTGCCGGCCAGTTTGCGTACCTCGCCGGCCACTACGGCGAAGCCGCGGCCCTGCTCGCCGGCGCGGGCCGCCTCCACCGAGGCGTTGAGGGCGAGAATATTGGTCTGGAAGGCGATGGAGTCGATCATGCCTGTGATCTCCGCCACCTTGCGGGAGCTGTCGGTGATGCCCTGCATCTTGGCGGAGACCTGCTGCATCACTTCGCCTCCGCGGGTCGCGGTGCCGGAGGCGTCATTGGCGAGGCCACTGGCCTGGCGGGCATTGTCCGCGTTCTGTTTCACCGTGGCGGTGAGTTCCTCCATGCTGGAGGCGGTCTCCTCCAGGGAGGCGGCCTGCTGCTCGGTGCGGGCAGACAGGTCGGTGTTGCCACGGGCGATTTCCGAGGAGCCGGTGTAGATGGAATTGCTGCCCGCGCGCACCTGGGTGACGATGCCGCCGAGGCTGTCCTGTACCTCGCGCATGGCGTTGAACAGCTTGCCGATTTCATTGCGCCCGCGATCGTTGATCGGGTGGGACAGGTCCGCCTGCGCTATGCGCTGCAGGTTTTCCACCGCTTCGCCCAGGGGCCTGACCACTGCATTGCGCAGTAACAGGTAGATCAGCGTCAGGATCAGGACGATGGTCGCCAGTACCGCGATACTGACCCTGCCGTAGCTGTCGCTCCTCTCGCGGTAGCCGGCCATTATGGCGGCGCTGTCCTCCCCCGCCCGGTCCAGGTAGTCGAGCAGGGCCGAGTTGAGGTCGTCGTTGAGGAAGCCCACGTCCTCCTGCGCCTCGCGATAGCCCCGCAGGTCCGGCTTGTCCTGTTGCAGCATCTGGTGCTGGACCTGGACCTCGCCAAGCAGTTCCGGGAAGACGGCGGCCAGCTTGTCGAAGGCCTCCGATTCTTTTTTCGTCTCCCCGCTTTCCTGCAGGGCGGCGAACTTCTCGCCGGCGCGCGCCAGCAGCGGCCCGGCCTCTTCCAGGTAGGTGCCCGCGCTAAGCTTGCGCCCGGCGTCCAGTTCGTCGGCGGCCAGGTCCATCTCGATACGCCCCTGGTTGAGCATGGTGATGGCGCGGAAGATGTCATGGAGTTCCTGCACGTTGACCCGGTGCAGGGTGCGGATGGACTCCTCGCCGACCTGGCTGGTGGTGATGCGCAGGGTGGCCAGGGCCCCCATCAGCAGGGTGCAGCACACCAGCACCCCCGCCACTATGGTGTTGATATTGAGATTCCGGATCAGCTTCTTCATGGGCGGCGTTTCCTCCTCGTCCGTCCTGCAGGAATTCTTGTTGTGTCTCTTCTATACCCGTTGCGCGCGCCCGGAGGCCGCGGCCAGCGCCATCATGCGCGGGGCCACCTCCGGGAGCGCGACGATTTCCGCGGCCGCCCCCAAGGCGGCGGCCTCGCGGGGCATGCCGTACACCAGGGACGTCTCTTCGTCCTGGGCCAGGGTCGGCGCCCCGGCCTCGCGCATGGCCAGCAGCCCGGCGGCACCGTCCCTGCCCATGCCGGTAAGCAGCACGCCGATGGCGTTGCGGCCCGCCTGCTGCGCCGCCGAGCGGAAAAGCACATCCACCGACGGCCGGTGCCGGTTGACCGCCGGCCCCGCGTCCAGCCGCACCAGGTAGTTGGCGCCGCTGCGGTCCAGTTTCAGGTGGCGGTCGCCGGGGGCTATGTAGGCGTGCCCCGGCAGCACCCGCTCGCCGTCCTCCGCCTCCCTGACGCCGATGCGGCAGAGCCTGTCGAGCCGCTCGGCGAAGGAGCGGGTGAAACCCGCCGGCATATGCTGGGCGATCAGGATCGCCGGGCTGTTGGCCGGCAGCGGCTCCAGCACCTGGCGGATCGCCTCGGGGCCGCCGGTGGAGGCACCCAGGATCACCAGCTTCTCGCTGGACACCATCACCGGCTCGACAAGCCCGGGCGCCGGCCGCTGCCGCTCGGCGCGCCGCGGCCGGGAGCGGGCGGCGGCGCGCAGCTTGTCGGCGATCAGGGCGCCGTATTCCAGCATGCCGCTGCGGATGCCCATTTCCGGTTTCTGCACGAAATCCACCGCGCCCAGTTCCAGGGCGCGCAGAGTGATCTCGGAACCGGAGCGGGTCAGGGAGGAGACCATCAGCACCGGCATGGGCCGGAGGCGCATCAGGCGCTCGAGGAAATCCAGGCCGTCCATGCGCGGCATCTCCACGTCCAGGGTCAGCACGTCCGGGTTGTGGCGCTTGATCAGGTCGCGCGCCACCAGCGGGTCCGGCGCCACCGCCACCACCTCCATGTCCGGCTGGCTGTTGATGATTTCGCTCATCAGGCCGCGAATCAGCGCCGAGTCGTCCACGCACAGGACCTTGATTTTTTCCATTGGCAAGATCTGTTCTCCCCTCGCGGCGCCCTGCGGCGCCGCGTCACTTCTGTATTCATCGGCAGCGGGCCGCGCCGCTTTAGCGCTGTTGAAAAGGATTTCCCGGCGGCGCGCAGATATTGTTTTCAGGCCAGTGTGTAGACCGTCTGGCCGCGCAGGCGGAAGCGCTCGCTGATATGGGTGAAGCTCTCCGAGTGGCCGACGAACAGCAGGCCATCGTGCTTCAGCCGGGGCGCGAAGCGCTCCAGGAGGCGCGCCTGGGTGGTCCTGTCGAAATAGATCATCACGTTGCGGCAGAAGATGGCGTCGAAGCGCTGGGTAACAGGCCAGTCGCCCTTCACCAGGTTGAGCGGCTCGAAGTGCACCCGCGCGGCCAGCTCCGTGCGCACGCGCGTGAATCCGGCGCGCCTGCCGCTGCCCCTGAGGAAAAATCGTCGGATGCGCTGCTCGTCCAGTTGGCGGCGCACCTGATCCAGGGCGTAGATCCCCCGTCGCGCCTGCTCCAGGGCTTCGGTATCTATATCCGTTGCCAGCACCTGGATGTCGGCGCCGTCCCCCATGGCCTCCACCAGCGCCATGGCGATGGAGTAGGGTTCCTCGCCGGTGGAGGCTCCGGCGCTCCACACCCGCACCGGTCCGCGGCGACCGCGGCAGTGCTCGGCGAGAAGCGGGAAGTGGTGCGCCTCGCGGAAAAAGGACGTGAGGTTGGTGGTCAGCGCATTGGTGAAGGCCTCCCACTCGGGGCCACCGGCGCGGCTCTCCAGTTCTGCCAGGTAGTCACCGAAGCGGGTCAGGCCCCGCTGGCGCAGGCGCCGGCCGATGCGGCTGTACACCATGTCGCGCTTGTGGTCGGCGAGCACTATACCGGCGCGCTGGCCGATCAGGTCGCGGATACGGGTGAAATCGCCGTCGGTCAGCACCAGGTCCCGCTGCAGCGGGGTTCCCTCGCGGGGCGCGCGGGCCACGGTCGGGGCGGATACGGTGGAGCTCAAGGCGATTACCCCGCTGCCGGCAGGGCCGGCGAGCCGGCCCCGGGAGCGACCTCGCAGGCGCGTTGGTCCCCGCGCCCGGCGCCCTGCAGACGGAAGACGGCAATGGCCCGGGCCAGCTGTTCGACGCGCGCCTGCAGGGACGCCGATGCGCGCGCCGAGGACTGGACCCGCTCGACATTCTGCTGGGTCACCTCGTCCATCTGCGCCACCGCCTGGTTGATCTGGGCGATGCCGGCACTCTGCTCGGCGGAAGCCGCGGAGATCTCTTCCATGATGTCGCTGACCCGCGTCACGGCGTCCACCACCGAGGCGATGGAGGCCTCGGCACGGCGCACCAGGCCGGCGCCGCTGTCGACCTCCTGCGCGGAGCCATCGATCAGGCCGCGGATCTCGCGGGCGGCGTCGGCGGAGCGGCCGGCCAGGTTGCGCACCTCCTGGGCCACCACGGCGAAGCCGCGGCCGTGCCCGCCGGCGCGGGCCGCCTCCACCGAGGCGTTCAGGGCCAGGATGTTGGTCTGGAAGGCGATGCCGTCGATGGTCTCGATGATCGCCGCCATCTTTTTCGAGCTGGCGGTGATGCGGCCCATGGTCTCCACCATCTCGCCCATGGCGGCGCCGCTCTCGCGGACGGCGCGGGAGGCGTCTGCGGCCAGGCCGCTGGCCTGGCGCGCATTGTCCGCGTTCTGTCCCACGGTGGCAGTCATCTCCTCCATGCTGGAGGCGGTCTGCTGGAGGGAGGCGGCCTGCTGCTCTGAGTGACTGGACAGGTCCTCGTTGCCGGCGGCGATCTCCCGCGCCGCCGGGGCGGCTATGGCGATACTGCCGTTGACCTCGCCGACGATGCTGGTAAGGCTCCTGCGCATCAGGTCCAGCGCCAGGGCAAGGCGCCCCACCTCGCCGCGGGTCGGCTGCGGCGGACGTGCGCCCAGGTTGCCGGCGGCCATCTGGATGGCGAAGGTCTCAGCGTCGCGCAGCGGCCGCAGCACCCCGCGGCCGGCGGCGAATGCCAGCAGGACCAGCAGCGGCGCGCCCAGGGCGAACAGGGCCAGCTGGCCGCCGGGCAGGCCGGTGGCCGCTTCGCCGGCCGCGGCCAGGGCGCGCCAGCTGAGGGCAGTGCTGGCGCCGAGAAGCAGCGTCGCGGCAGCCGCCAGCAACCCCAGGCGTACCCTGAGGGAGGCGATATTGAGCCGGGCCAGCCCGCCGCGCAGGCCGCGCCGCACCAACTGCCCGCGGTCGAGCGCCAGGTGGCGGCCGCACCCCTCGCGCAGGGCGCGGTAGGCCTCGGTTGCCTGCGCCAGAGCATCCCGGTCGGCCCTGAGGCGCACCGACACATAGCCCACTGTCCGGTCGTCCTCGATGATTGGGGTCACGTGGGCCTTGACCCAGTAGTAGTCGCCGTCCTTGCGCCGGTTCTTGACCAGACCTACCCAGGTCTCCCCGTTCTTGATGGTTTCCCACAGGTTGGCGAAAGCCTCCCGCGGCATATCCGGGTGGCGCACCAGATTGTGGGGCGCGCCGATCAGCTCATCGCGGCTGAAGCCGCTGACCTCGACGAAGGCCGGGTTGGCATAGGTGATGTTGCCGCGCAGGTCGGTGCGCGAAATCAGGAAGTGATCGTCACGAATCGGGTATTCACGGTTGGTGACCGGCTGGTTATTGCGCATAAACGGCTACTCCCCTGCCTCTTCCACCAGCGCCATCTCCTCGCTGGTGAGCAGCTTTTCGATATCCACCAGCACCAGCATGCGCTCCCCCAGGTTGCCGAGGCCGTCGATGTAGTCCAGCGGCAGGCCAACGCCAAATTCCGGCGCCGGCTTGACCTGATCGCCGGCCAGGGTCATGACATCGGAGACGCGGTCGACGACGATGCCGACAACGCGCCCGGCGATGTTGACCACGATCACCACCGTCTGCCCGTCGTAGTCGGCGCTGGCGAGGCGAAATTTGATGCGCAGGTCCAGGATCGGCACTATCAGGCCGCGCAGGTTGGCCACCCCCTTGATGAAGTCCGGGGCGTTGGCGATGCGGGTGACATTGTCGTAGCCGCGGATTTCCTGCACCTTGAGAATATCGATGGCGTATTCCTCCTCCCCCAGGGAGAAGACCAGGAATTCCCGGCGGCCGCCCTCGACGGCGGCGGTATTTTCCAGTGCGCTGGCATTGCTCATGACGGTTCTACCTCCAGTTGGAGCCGGGCCGGCTCGCGCGACCCGAATATGGGATTTTCTTTCTTGCTCTGGCTGAGCCGGTGCAGGTCGGCGACATCGAGGATCAGCGCCACACTGCCGTCGCCGAGGATGGTGGCGGCTGACACGCCGGGCACCTTGCGGTAGTTGGTCTCCAGGTTCTTCACCACCACCTGCTGCTGGCCGATCAGCGCATCCACCTGCAGGGCATAGCGGCGCCCCTCGCCCTGGACTATCACGGCGATGGCACTATTCGGGTCTTCGCTGGCGTCGCGCACGTCCATGGCCCGGTGCATCGCCACCAGTGGCAGGTAATCGTCCCTCACCTTGAGCAGCAGGTCGCCGCCGGCCATGGGGTAGAGGTCGTCCGCGCGGGGCTGCAGGGACTCGATCACCGCGCTCACCGGCAGGATGAAGGTCTCGGCGCCGACGCGGACCGACATGCCGTCGAGGATGGCCAGTGTCAGGGGCAACACTATGCGGGTGGTGGTGCCCCGCCCCGGTCGGGAGAGGATCTCCACGTGGCCGCCCATGGCCTGGATGTTGCGCTTGACCACGTCCATGCCGACGCCGCGGCCGGATACATCGCTAACGGCCTCGGCGGTGGAGAAGCCCGGGGCGAAGATCAGCTGCCAGACCTCGTCGTCGGCCATGCTGTCGGACACCGCCAGGCCGTTGGCGCGGGCTTTGGCGAGTATCCGGTCGCGATTGAGGCCGCCGCCGTCATCACTCACCTCGATCAGGATGCTGCCGCCCTGGTGGCGGGCAGACAGGATCAGCCGGCCGCTGCGCTGCTTGCCGGCGGCTTCGCGGTGCTCCGGCGTCTCTATGCCGTGGTCCAGGCTGTTGCGCACCAGGTGCGTGAGCGGATCGATGATGCGCTCGGTGAGGCCCTTGTCCAGTTCGGTGGATTTGCCCTCGGTGACCAGTTCCACCTCCTTGCCCAGCTTGCCGGCCAGGTCGCGCACCAGCCGTGGGAAGCGGCTGAACACGTAGTCCATGGGCACCATGCGCACCGACATCACCGCCTCCTGCAGGTCGCGGGCGGTGCGGGCGAGCAGGTTCAGGCCGCTGACCAGCTTGCCGTCCACGAGATCGCCGGATTCGGTCGCCACCTGGTTGAGCATCGACTGGGTGATGACCAGCTCGCCCACCAGGTTGATGATCTGGTCCACCTTGGTGACCGGCACGCGGATGGAGGTGGACTCGCTGCCGCCCTTGGCAGAAGCCGCGGCCTTTGTCGGCGCGGCGGCGCGGTTTTCTTGTGCGGTGGCCTGTCGCGCCGGCTCAGGTCGCGGCGCGGGCACGGCCTGTTTCTCCGCTATCTCCGCGACGCTTTCCGCCGGCCCAAGCGGGCGTATCTCCAGCTGTTCCGGCTCGGCGATAAAGCACATCACCGCCTCGATATCGTCGCCCCCCAACGAGGTGCAAAGGGTCACCTCGTAGCGGTCGCCGTCGCCGGACTGTCGCTCTATCTCGCCCAGTTGGCCCAGCTCCTCGATCAGCAACTGGCGGTCCTTTTCCGCCACCCCCAGTAATGCCACCCGGTAGCGGCCGCCGGCTGCGGGCGCTTCCCCCCCGGTCGCGGGCGGCTGCGCCGCTTCGTCACTGGCGGGTTGCGGGCCGCCGCCACCTACGTCGACTTCCTCGCCGATCTCCTCCAGGGCCAGTTGTCGCAACGTCTGACAGATCCGTTCCAGCGCCTCGGGGTCCGGTTCGGTGCCCCGGCGATAGGCATCCAGTTGGTTGTTTAGCATGTCTTTGGCTTCCAGAAAGATGTCCACTATGTCGCGGCGCAGGGCCAGCTCGCCGCGGCGGGTATAGTCGAGCAGGTTCTCCAACAGGTGGGTGGTGCGCTGCAGCGCCTCGAAGCCGAAAGTCCCGGCGCCGCCCTTGATGGAATGGGCCGCACGGAAGATGGCGTTCAGCTGCTCCGCATCCGGGGCGTCCACATCCAGCTCCAGGAGATGGGATTCCATCTCCGCCAGGAGCTCGCCCGCCTCCTCGAAAAAGGTGTCGTAGAATTCGGTAATATCCATCTTCACTCACGCATTGGTGTATTCAGGGCCGACTGCCGGCCAGGATCCACGCCGCGGCCCGCTCGCTGAGTACCATCAGGGTGATGCGCCGGTTGACCGCATCCCCCGGAGCGCTGCCCGGCACCGGCACCCGGTCGCCCATGCCGATCACCTGCAGCAACTTGTCGCTGTCCAGGCCGCCGGCCGCCAGCTCGCGGCGCGAGGCGTTGGCCCTGTCGGCGGACAGCTCCCAGTTGCTGTAGGCGGCGTCGCCGGCGGCGTAGCTCAGGCTGTCGGTGTGGCCGCTGATCGCCACCCGGTTGGGCAGTTCGTTGAGCAGCGGCGCCAGGGTGCGCAGCAGGTCGCGCATGTAGGGCGCCACCTCGTCGCTGCCGAGGCGGAACATGGGCCGGCTCTCGGTATCCAGCAGTTGGATGCGCAATCCCTGCGGCGTCATTTCGAAGCGCATCTGCTCGCGCAGGTCGCGCAGTTCCGGGTCCGCCTCTATCACCGTCTCTATGCGATGGCGCAGCTCGAGAAGACTGCGGCGCACCTCGTCCGGCAGCCGCTGGGTGCGCAGGTCCACCCGGGCCCGCTCGCCGTCGGCGTGGGCCGGGTCCGGGCCGCCGCCGGGAATGGCACTGGTACTGGCGCTGTCGCGGTCGCCTTTGGCCAGGGCGACTGCCAATGGGGTGCGGAAATACTCCGCCAGTCCCTGCAGCTCCTGCGGCGAGGCGGCGGAGATCATCCACAGCACCAGGAACAGCGCCATCAGCGCTGTCATCAGGTCCGCCAGGGCGATCTTCCAGCTCCCGCCGTGATGCCCCTCGTGCCCCTTGCGCGGGCGCCGGATGACGATGCGGCGCTCGGCCTTGGTCACCGGGTTCATGCGCCGGACAGGCCAGAGCGCACATGGCCCTCGAGTTCGCCGAAAGTGGGCCTCTCGGCGGTATCCAGGGTCTTGCGGCCGAACTCCACCGCCAGCTGCGGCGCGTAGCCGTTGAGACTGGCCAGCAGGGTGACGCGCACGCACTGCAGTATCTTCACCGCCTCCCGCACCTGCCGCTCGATGCGGCTGGCCATGGGGTTGACGAAGCCGTAGGCGAGCAGGATGCCCATAAAGGTGCCCACCAGGGCGTGGGCGACCATCATCCCGATTTCGCTGACGCCCGAATCCGCCGAGGCCAGGGCCTTCACCACCCCCAGCACCGCAGCGACAATGCCGAAAGCGGGCAGGCCGTCGCCCACCTTCAACAGCGCGTCGGCGGGAATGCGGGCCTCGTGTTCGAAGGCCTCTATCTCGTGGGTCATAAGCTCGTCGAGCTCCAGCGGGTCCATGCTGCCGCTCACCATCAGTCGCAGGTAATCGGTGATAAAGCCCATGATCAGCGGGTCGCGGGCGATGCGCGGATGCTCGGAAAAGAGGGCGCTCTCCTCGGGGTTTTCGATATCCTTTTCGATGCCTATGGCACCTTCTCGGCGCATCTTGCTGAGCAGCTTGTACTGCAGCGCCATCAGGTCCATATAGGTGTCTTTGTCGTATTTCCCGGTGCGCCTGAGCCTGGACAGGGTGCGCAGGGTGGCCTTGATCGCCTTGCCGTTGTTGCCGGCGATAAAGGACCCCAGCGCCGCCCCCACGATGATCAGTATCTCCATCGGCTGGTACAGCGGCCCCAGGTGTCCGCCGGACATGGAGAAACCGCCGAACACCGAGAGGGCGACAATGATGAACCCAAGAAATATCAACACCACCGGCATCCCTCCGCTAATACATGCACTGCCTCTAGCGTCTCTATCGGCGGCTCTGTGGCGGGCTTGAGGGTGTGGCTGAAGAAAAAATGATTGGGGCGGGCGCCCCCTTGGGGAACGGCTTTCCCGTGCCAAAGCGGGACGACCGTGGCACAGAGCCATTCTCGTTTGTTTTCGGCTCGCAACGCCGCAGTCCGCCTTGCAACATCACCACCACGGGCTATTTTTCCAATAAGGCCGGCCGCTATCTCCGCGCCTGGATTCAGTGGATCTGCGAGAGATCAGCCTCTCGCGTCAAGATGACAATAACGCCCGCTATCCGGACAGACTCTCATGCTGATTGCGCACCGAGGCGACAAGATCCGCCAACCGGAAAACACCATCGCCGCCTTCGAGGCCGCCCACGGCCTGGGGGCCTGCGCCATCCAGACCGAGGTCCAGTTCAGTTCCGACGGCACTCCCTGGTGCTTTCACGACGAAGAGCTGCAGCTTCCGGGCGGCGGTGTCAAGCGCCCCCTCCATCAGCTGCGCGACCGCGAACTGCGCCAGATGGGCCTCAACACCTTTACCCAAGTGGTCGAATGGGCCAGCTGCCACCGCCACCTGGACTGGTTCATCGAAGTGGGCGTCGGTTGCCTGGGCAGGATGGGCGTCGAAGGCACCGTCGAGGCGCTGACGAAACTGCTGCGGGCGGAGGAAGAGCCCTTCGCCCTGCTGACCCGCGACTACCGCAGCCTGCGCCTGGCGCGCAGCCGCGGCTGGCTCCGGGTGGCGCTGAAGGTGGACAGTGTGGCCCAGTGCCTGTCGGCGGATGTGGTGACCCTGGCGCCGGACTACCTGCTGATCCGCGACAGCCGCGTCGAAACCGACGAGCTGCCACCGGGCCCCTGGCAGTGGGTGGTCTACGAGATCAATTCCCCCGATGAGGCGGTGCGCTGGCGCGCCCGCGGCGCCCACCATATCCTCACCGGCAATCTGCCGCTGCTGATGCGCTCCCGGGAAGCCAGTGATGTCTACGGATTTTGATGTGCTGGTGGTCGGTGCGGGTATCCAGGGCGCCGGGGCCGCGGAGGCGCTGGCCATGGCCGGCTACCGGGTGGCGATCCTGGAGCAGCTGGGAATAGCCGCGGCCACCTCCTCCCGCTCCTCCAAGCTGATCCACGGCGGCCTGCGCTACCTGGAGAGCGGCCAGTTCCAGTTGGTCTACGAGTGTTTGCGCGAGCGGCGCTGGCTGCTGGTGAACAAGCCGCACCTGGTGCGCATGGTGCCCTTCTACATCCCCGTCTACCGCCACAGCAAGAGGCCGGCCTGGATGGTGCGCCTGGGGCTGACCCTCTACGCACTGCTGTCCGGCGTGGCCGGCGGCTATTCACGTTTCCGTTCAGTGCCGAAATCCGAGTGGGACAACCTGTCCGGCCTCAACCGCGAGGACCTGGTCGCTGTCTACCGCTACTACGATGCGCAGACCGACGACGCCGCGCTGACCCGCAACGTGGTGGAATCGGCGATCATGCGCGGCGCCCAGTTGATCTGCCCGGGCAGCCTTGTCGGCGCCGAGCTGACCAGCGCCGGAATGCGGGTCGACTACGTCGCCGATGGCCAGCTGAACACATTGCGCGCCCGCGCCCTGGTCAACTGCTCCGGCCCCTGGGTGGAAGACACCAATGCCCTCTGCGCCCCCGACGCGCCGCTGCCACCGATCGACCTGGTGGCAGGCACTCACATCCAGCTGCCCCTGTCCCTGGGCGAGAAGATCTTCTACGTGGAGGCGGAGGACGGCCGCGCAGTATTCGTGATGCCCTGGCAGGGCAAGACACTGGTGGGCACCACCGAGCGCAGCTATCGGGGAGATCCGCGCGACGTGGCCCCGACCATCGAGGAGGAAAGCTACCTGCTGCGCACCGTGCGGCGCTATTTTCCCCAGACCCGGTCGCTGCAGGTGCACAATATCTGCGACAGCTTCGCCGGCCTGCGGGTGTTGCCGCAGATGGAAAAGAGCCCTTTTTCCCGGCCGCGGGAGACACTGCTGTGCTGCGACAACGGCAAAAAACCCCGCGTACTTGCGGTGGCCGGGGGCAAACTCACCAGCTACCGGGCGACGGCGCGCAAGATAGTGAAGAAATTGCGGCCGACGCTGGAGGAGGGAGACGGCAATGGCGGCAACCTGCAGAGGAACAAGCAAGCTGCGGTCTCGGAAAAAGAGCGCAACCTTTGACAGGACTGCCCGCTTGGGGCCTGCGATTACTGCCGGGCGAAGTAACGGCCCGTCTTTTCCTCAACCGAATCCGGCACCAGGCCGCCCCATTCGGTGACCAGGCCCCTCGATTCGGGGGAAAGCCGCAGGGTAAAGAGCGGCTCGCCCACCTGATAGATCTGCACGCCGTATATATTTTTTACGTCGCCATTGCCGTAGGAGCGGAAGCGGACAACCGCCGTTTCGTCACTTGCGTCGAGGGCGCAGCGAATATGCGAATCGGACTGGTAGCCGGTGATATCCAGCAGGCAGCGATCACCGGCCAGCTCCAGGCGGTACTCCACCAGCATGGTCGCCCCACCGGGATCCTCTCCCAGTTTTTCGCCGAATGTATAAACGCCGTCCCAGTCGGCGCTGGACTGGCAGGCCGCGGCGAGGGAGAGCAGTAAAACGCAAAGCGCCGTCATCGAGAATCTTTTCAGCATGGCCATCCCACTCCTCAGCCCAGGAACCCTTTCTGGAGCCCTTTTTCGTACTTCTGCCGGACCTTGATCGAGATTTCGGCCGGCGTTATGACCCCGTCTTTGTTCTTATCGAATCCGGAATTCTGCTCGTAGGTCTTGGCCCCGCGGCGGAACAGGGGGTCGGCCGGTTCCATACCTATTGCCGCCGGATACAGGTTTGCCATGTAGATATCCTCCAGCGTCTTCAGCCTGCCCTTGTAGGGCAGGAAGTATTTTTCGACGTAATCCAGCTGTGCTTCTGCGGTCATTTTTGCCAGGTCCTCGGTCGTCGTACCTAGCCCCCTGGCTGTCCTGGGCATAAACTGGATCAATCCGGTAGCGCCACTGCCGGCGGCGTTTTTTATCGAGGGACTGAAGGTTTCGCCGGTTTCAAAGGCCATACAGGACATCAGGAAGTCCGGGGATATCTCGAGATTCGCGGCTATCTGCCTGACCCGGGGTCTTGAATGCGGGAGAGACCCTGCCCCCCCAGGCGATGGCTTCGGAAGCCCGGCGGGCTGATGCTCCCGCGCCGCGGACACTGTTGCCGGGCGGATGCGCGGAAAAAGTACCGTTAAAATGTGCGGGCGTCTCCGCCGCATATCGCACCAGGCTGCGCCAGGTCCTGCCGCTGGCATCGACCCGACCGTCGGGCCTGGCGAAACCGACAACATTCTTCTGGAAGTCTCTGACTGCGGTTGATCGTATGAGGGCCGATTAGGCCATCCACGGCCAGCAAGGCCCAGGGAACGCGGGTAGCCCTGTTCAGCAGCTCTTGCACCAGTCTCACATCATCGCGGGAAATTCCTGCCCTGAAAACCGACTGATCCGGTCAATTCGACGAGAGTCTTCATATCCTGCTCCTTGGAAATTCTGACGGAAGCAAGTGTAAAAAATAGCGGCAATCCTAAATACGCAGCTGTTCACATAACCGCCGCCCGGCACTTCCGTCCCTCGATGCGGCCCCCTGCTCGCCTATTGGTGCCCACGCCGGTTCAACCGACTATACCTGAGTTAGTGCGTCTCGCGGCGCGATCGGGATAATATGTACCCGTTCCGAACGGTGGATCGCCGCGCCAAGTGCCGCGGATCCCCCTGTAACCTGAAGTCGAGATATGCCTGACCACTCCCCCCACCGCTTCTGCACCGCCCCCCTGCTCGACTGGAGCGACAGGCACTGCCGCTACCTGTGGCGCCTGTTCAGCAAGCGCGCGCTGCTCTACTCGGAGATGGTGACCACCGGCGCGATACTGCGTGGGGACAGGGAGCGGCACCTGCAGTTCGATGCGGCCGAGCACCCGGTGGCGCTGCAGATCGGCGGCAGCGATCCGCGCGAGCTGGCAGAGTGTGCGCGCATCGCCGAGCAGTGGGGCTACGATGAGATCAACCTGAACTGCGGCTGCCCCAGCGACCGGGTGCAGTCCGGCCGCTTCGGCGCCTGCCTGATGGGGTCGCCGCAGGTGGTGGCCGAGGGGCTGGCGGCGATGCGCGCGGCGGTATCCATTCCGGTCACGGTCAAGCACCGCATCGGCATCGACGATATGGAGGACTACGCAGGCCTGACGCGCTTCGTCGAGGCCCAGGCCGCCGTCGGTATCACCACCTTTATCGTGCACGCGCGCAAGGCCTGGCTGAACGGCCTGAGCCCGAAGGAGAACCGCGAAATCCCACCCCTGAACTACGATATGGTGTTCCAGTTGAAGCGGGACTATCCGCAGCTGGAAGTCGTGATCAACGGCGGCATCAATTCCCTGGAGGAGTGCCGGCAACATCTGCGCCATGTGGACGGTGTTATGCTGGGGCGCGCGGCCTACCAGACGCCGGCGCTGCTCGCACAGGTGGACAGCGAACTGTTTGGCGGCGAGCCGGGGCCGGATGCGGCGCGGGTCGTAGAGCAGATGCTGCCCTATATCGAGCGCGAGTTGGGCCTTGGTACGCGGTTGAACCATATCACCCGGCATATGCTCGGGCTCTTCCAGGGGCTGCCGGGGGCGCGCCGCTTCCGCCGGCACCTGAGCGAGAATGCGCACAGGAAGGGGGCCGGGCCGGACGTGGTGGAGCAGGCATTGGCACTGGTGACCCAGGCGGCGTGATTTTGGGGACTGGGGACTCGGAAAGAGTGCCAAGGCCCTGATGCCGGGGGCCATTTGGGAAGAGCGCCTGGTAAACAGACCGATGAGGCTTTTTCCCAAATGGCCACCGGCAGCAGGGCCGTCCAGGCCTTTCTTACTGGCAACGGGAGTGAGTAGTTACGCAGGGCGGACAGCGGCAAGGCCGGGCAGTATTGGGAATTATCGAGAGACAGGCGAGGGACAGGAATGAACAAGCTGGAACAACTGAAGCAGCGCAGCCAGGTGGTTGCGGATACCGGGGATATAGAAGCGATCCGCCGCTACCGGCCCCAGGACGCCACCACCAATCCATCGCTGCTGTTCAAGGCGGCGCAGCTGCCGCAGTACCGGGAGCTGATTGCCGGGTCCCTGGCCTGGGCGGAGAAGCACGCGGGTGATACCGCTGCTGTCGCTGGCCAGGCGGCGATCAAGCTTGCGGTGGCCATAGGGGCGGAGATTCTGCAGCTGGTGCCGGGGGTGGTCTCCACCGAGGTGGACGCGCGCCTGTCCTTCGATACCCGCGCCACCGTCGACTACGCGCGCCGCCTGATCGCCCTCTACGAGCAGGCGGGAGTACCGCGGGAGCGGGTGCTGATCAAGATCGCCTCCACCTGGGAGGGCATAGCCGCGGCATCGGTGCTGGAACGGGAGGGGATTCACTGCAACCTGACCCTGCTGTTCAGCTTCTGCCAGGCGGTGGCCTGCGCCGAGGCGGGGGTCACGCTGATATCGCCCTTCGTCGGCCGCATCCTCGACTGGCACAAGGCCGCCAGCGGCCGCGATGACTTTACTGCCGAGGAAGATCCCGGCGTGCTCTCGGTGCGCAACATCTACCATTACTACAAGTCCCGCGGCTACGACACTGTCGTGATGGGTGCCAGCTTCCGCAACACCGGCGAGATAGAGGCGCTGGCCGGCTGCGACCGCCTGACCATCAGCCCGCAGCTGCTAAAGGAACTGGAGGAGGACGCAGGCCACCTGGCCAGGGGACTGCCGGAGCATGTGGAGTCCCTGGCGCGCCCGGCGCGGGCACTGGGGGAGGCGGAATTCCGCTACCAGCTGAACAGCGACGCCATGGCCACGGAGAAGCTGGCTGAGGGCATCCGCAATTTCGTGCAGGACCAGGAGCGGCTGGAGCTCCTGCTGCAGGGACAGATGATGGGACACAGGGAAGCCGATGCTGCGACAAATCCGTAAACTGTTCGAGCAGATCGGTAGCGGCGCCGATGTCGAGGTGCGCGACCAGAAAGACGTGCGCATGATCAGCGCCGCCCTGCTGGCGGAAGTGGCCACCGTCGACCAGAGGCTGGACCACCGCGAGCGGGCCATCCTGGCCCGGCTGCTGCAGGACCACTACCAGATGGAAACCGAGGCCGCCGAAGCACTGGTGATGGACGCCCTCGCCCACCGCGACCAGGCCACCTCCCTGTATGAATTCACCCAGACGGTGAACGAGCGGTTCAGCGAAAAGGACAAGTACCTGCTGGTGCTGCAGATGTGGCAGGTGGCCTTTTCAGACGATGTGATAGAGGCCTTCGAGGAGCACTTGATCCGTCGAGTGGCGGAGCTGATCTACCTGCCCCACGGGCTGTTTACGCGGGCGCGGGCCGAGGCCAGGGAAATGCGCAAGGCGGAGGGACGCGCCTCATGAATGCGGAATGAGGATAAGTCGTGCCAGAATTCCGGGTAGTCGCAACCCCGAAGCCCGATCGCGGCCATGGGTGGATGGCCGCCCCGCCACTCCTACACGGTAATGCCGGGTCGCGTATTCCGCATTAACACTTCAGTGCATCCTGGCCGACGGCTTGCCGATCGGATCGCATTCCAGCTCCAGGGTATGCACCAGGTCGCGGAAGGTCTCCGCGTTGTGTTCGTTCATGCTCATCAGCACGCGGTGGGCTTCCAGCACCTTTTCCCGCGCCGCACATTCGTCCGGATTCTTGCACTGCAGGGGCTTGGTCTCGGCGGGGAAGTCGCGGTGCTCTTCGCTGACTTCGATCAGCGCCTCGAACCCCATCGCATCCAGCAGGTGGCGGATACCCTTGTCGGCGGACAGCGCCAGGGGCTTCTGGCAGCCCCGCTCAAGAGCTCGGATGGCGATCTTGGCGATCAGCCCGAGGGTAGTGCTGTCGACGCCCTCGGCGCTGTGCAGGTCGAACACGACATCGGAAAAGTCGTCGTGCGCAAACATCCTGTCGATAAAGTTATCGAAAGAGGTACACAGGTTGAGGCGAACATCACCGACCAGCTTGATGACGTAGATACCCTCGTGGGCCCCAACCATAATTTGCCCGGACTGCATAACAACCCCTGCACATCCGCGCTGCGGCAAATACTGCGCGCGGGCAGATGGCGATAGTTCACTTGTAGAGAACACAACTGCTGCCTGTGGCCGGGTGATGCCACCGGGCACATTTGTGCATAAAGTGCGCGGAGCTTACTCCTGCGCGCCGGTGGTGGCAAGGGTACCGAAGTCGACGGAGCAGACTATATGGTCACATCAGCACCCGCCCCGGCAAAGTCAGCCCTGGCGCAGGGTGAGTATGGTGACATCGTCCGGCAGCGCCTCGGAGGTGTCCACATGCAGCTCGGTACAGAGGCTGTCCAGATCGCCGCGACTGCGATCTATTGCCCGCAGCAGTTGGGACTCCCGCTGTAGCAGGTCCCCTTCCAGCAGCTCCAGCACGCCGTCGGAACAGGCCACCAGGCGCCAGTTGGGGGGCAGCTTGGCACAGATGACCGACCAGTCCCCGCGCTCGAACAGCCCCAGTGGGCGCCCCTTGCCGGGCAGCCACTCGGTGCCCTCATCGGTCACCAGGGCCGGCATTGGTACCTGCCCGGCGACGGCGTAGTGGAGCTGCCGCGCACGGCTGTCAACCACGCCGACAAACATACTGGCGTGCTTGTCCAGGCGGGTGGATAGCAGTTCCCGGTTGACCAGCGTGAGGACATCCAGCAGGTCGGTATCCAGGGTATCCAGCTGCGCGAACAGCGGCCGCTCGCGCAGCAGGTGCATGATGCTGTGCTTGATCAGCGCCGTGACCAGCGCCGAGGAGACACCGTGGCCGGACACATCGACCAAGTAGAAGGCGACGAAGCGCTCGCCGAAGAGGCCGTAGTCGATAAAGTCGCCGCTGAGGTAGAGGGAGGGAATCAGCCGATAGGCGGCCTCTATGCCACCGGGGTAGCGGTAGGGAGTGCGCGGCAGCAGGTGCTGCTGCAGCAGGCGCCCGGCCTGATGGTCCCGCTGCAGCAGCTCGACGTGATCGCGCAGTTCGCGATTGCGACGTTCCAGCGCCTCGCGGTACTCACGGTTCTGGATCGCCAGTGTCTCGGCGTTGGTGATACGGCAGATGGCGTGGTCGATGACCGCCGCGTCCTTGAGGGGCTTGAGCAGGTAGTCGGCGGCGCCGAGGCGGAGTGCCTGCACCACATCACCGACCTCACTGTCGGAGGCGAGCACCACCACCGCCGTAGCCGGGGACAGCTGCTTGATCTTGCGCAGCACTTCCAGGCCGCCCATATCCGGCAGGTGCAGGTCGGTGATCACCAGCGGGTAGTCCCCGGGGGCGAACTGGCCTATGCCCTCGACGCCGCTCTTGGCGACTACCACGTCAAATCCCAGGCGCGCCAGTGCGCCCCGCACGAAGTTGCGGGACGCCTCGTCTTCTTCGATCAGTAACAGACTTCTGCGGCCGGCCATGGGGCGGCTCTTCGGGGCCGGGTGGCTATGGAGCTATCAGAAGTCGCCTTCATCATTGAGATCGTCGCCGAAATCGTCCTCGAAATCGTCGCCGAAATCGTCCTCCAGTTCGCCGTCATTGATCAGGTATTCCCGCCGCTGCAGATAGGCATCGCGCAACAGGACATAGCGGTCTCCCTGCAGCAGGCTCTCCGCCTTCAGCAGGCTGGCGCGGGTCTGCACCAGGTCGGTGAATTTGAACGCATAGCGGGTCGGGTCGTGGTCGATATAGGTCAGCGGGTTGGTGTACCAGTCCACTACTTCACCGGGCACATCGCGCACGGTGGAGGGTCCCATAAACGGCAGCACCACATAGGGGCCGGAGGGGACACCCCAAACCGCCAGGGTCTGGCCGAAGTCCTCGCCGTCGTTGGGGTCCAGGCCCATGTACTGGGCAACGTCGAACAGGCCCACCACTCCCACGGTGCTGTTGACCAGGAAGCGCCCGGCGTCGTTGCCCGCCTGGCCCCACTTCCACTGCAACACGCTGTTTATGGTGTTGGTCACTTCGCGCAGGTTGCCAAAGAAGTTGCTGATCCCATTCTGCATAAAAATCGGGGTGACCTGCCGGTAGCTGACGGCGACCGGCTTCAGCACCCAGCGGTCGGCGCTGTCGTTGAAGCGAAAGACGGCGCGATTGAAGCCCTCCCACGGGTCGCGCTGCGCCGGTTCCTCCTCGCTGGCGAACTCCTCCGCCGGATCGAAGCCGTATTCGTCCTCCAGGGTGGATGTTTCGCCCGCGTCGTCGCCACCGCCGTCGGCGAAGGGATCGTCGCTGTCCGCGCCCGCGACGCTGCTGTCTGTAGCGGTGTCCTTTTGCCCGTCCAGCGCCTGCGGCGCGGCAGTTTCCTGTTCCGGCGACCCGAATGGGTCCTGTGCCGATACCGGGCCGGTGACCAGGGTCGCGGCAAACAACCAGGGGGCCAATAACCAGGGGGAAAGATGTGTGCGTCCCAGCAAAACCCTGCTCCTCTCTATCTAGCTTACAATTGCGGGGATTCTAACGCCCCCGCAATGGCTAAGCCACCCTCGGCAGCATAGCAGCTCCAATTGGTCAAGGATTCGGGAGTTTCCGGCAAGGCTCGAGCCCCGCGATGACACCGGCGCGCAGCAGCTTCTGCAGCAGCTCGCGGCCGAATTCCAGCAGTGCCCCGGGGTCCTCCTGCCCCATCTCCGCCGCCAGGGATTCCAGCAGCCGGCGCCCGCTCTGTCCTTCGCCCGGCCCCTCGCCTCCCTGGGCCAGCTGCAGCAGCCGCGCAGTGACCGCGTTGATCTCCATGAAACCCACCTCGTCATCCCTGTCCCGGTAGACGAGCAGGAAGGTGGGACCTGGCGGCGGCTCCTGGGGCTGGAAACCGGGGCCTATGCGGTGCACCGGGTAGCGGTAGCTCAGGCTCCAGGCCAGTGGCGACACCACCGGCACCAACTCCAGTACGTCGCCGTCCGTTGACAGGCCCGGCGGGAACTCCGCCTCGCTGACATCCAGCGCCAGCTCCACCCACTCGTAGTGGGCCAGCTCCAGCAGGAAGGGCGGGTCGCCGGCCTCCGTCTGCCGCTCGTTCTGGAGATAGTGCAGGAACTCCTCGCTGATCTGCAGGAAGTAGGGGCTGCGGGAGCTGTGGCGCTGCACGAAGTCGCGCACCATTTTGTGCCAGCAGCCGTCTTCGTAAAGACTGCGCAGCACCGGGAAGCCGCCGGCGATAAAGGATTCGATATTGTTGTAGATCAGGTCGCGGTAGATACCCATGCGCCTGTCCTCGATCTGCGCCGGCGGGGCGCACTGATCCGGCGCGCGCAGGTGGGCGGCAAACGACCGCTGCAACTCCTGGAAGGACATGGGCTTATCCGCGGCCGTGGACACAGAGGGCCTCCCCGGTGCCGATTGCCTGTACGGACCTGATCCGCTCCACTTCCTGAAGCAATTCCGGCAGCGGCGGGATATTGAAGTCCCGCTCCAGAAGCGTCGGCACCGGGCCGTGGATGGCGTAGGCCTGTTCCAGCAGTTGCCAGACCGGATCGATGACCGGCGCGCCGTGGGTGTCCACCTTCAGGTCCTCGGCCTCGTCGAAGTGGCCGGCCACATGGGCGTAGCGGATGCGTCCCGTGGGCAGGTCGCGCAGGAACTCGAGGGGATCGTAGCGGTGATTGATCGAGTTGACGTAGATATTGTTCACGTCCAGCAGCAGGTCGCAGTCCGCCTCTTCCAGCACCGCGTTCAGGAATTCCAGCTCGGTCATCTCCTGCCGGCCGTCAACCTTGGGCGCGGCGTAGTAGGACACATTCTCCATCGCGATGCGCTGCTCGAGGATATCCTGCACCCTGCGGATGCGCTCCGCCACATGGGTGACCGCATCAAAGGTAAACGGAATCGGCAGCAGGTCGTAGAGATGGCCGTGGTCGGAGCAGTAGCTGAGGTGTTCGCTGTAGCAGCGGATACTGTGTTCGCAGATAAACTGTTTGACGGACTTTACCAGCTCCAGGTCCAACGGTGCCGGTGCGCCGATCGACAGGGACAGGCCGTGGATCACAAACGGATAACGCTCGGTGTATTCGCGAAACCAGCGCCCGAAGCGTCCGCCGACGCCGATCCAGTTTTCCGGCGCCACTTCGAGAAAATCCACGGCCCCTTCCGGCAGCGTCTCCCCGATCATGGAGCGGCGCAGGCCCAGGCCGGCGCCCTCAACCGGGTAATCTCTCGCGGCTATATTCGTCATAAATTTATTCTGTTCGATTAAAGCAGGGGCGGAACTGCGAAAACCGCCCCTGCCCAGGGCAAGTGCAAACTCAGCCGCCGCACTTGCCCTCGCCGCATTTACCTTCCTTTTTCTTACCTTCGCCGCACTTACCCTCGCCGCACTTGCCTTCCTTCTTCTTGCCTTCGCCGCATTTACCCTCTCCGCACTTGCCTTCCTTCTTCTTGCCCTCGCCGCATTTACCTTCGCCGCACTTGCCCTCTTTCTTCTTGCCTTCTTCCTCCTGCATGGCAAGGTTGTAGCCGGAGGACAGTTCCTCGGCGGCAAAGGGGTTGGCCGTTGTCTTGGAAGTGTCGATCGAGGCGGAAGCACTCATCGCCGCCGAAGCCAGGAAGGCCGCGCCTACGGCAGCCGCTACAGGGGAAAGATTCTTCTTGGACATAAGGGATCTCCTGAAAACATTAATCATGAATAAAAACACGCCACGGCGTGGCAGTCTTCCGGGGCAGTATAGTGCCTCCGCGGCGAAAACGGTCACGCCATGAGACAGAGGGAGCACACGCGGAGTTTCTCCGCTATTGCCGAATTGTGATCCCCTTCTCGAATAGTTGGTCGCAGTGGAAGCCGGTTTGTTACAGCACAGCCGTATTTTTTCAGCGTGGGGAGGCGGACTGCTCTATCTCGGACCAAAGCTTACTGAGACGCTTGCCGGAAACCGGCATCAGGGTTTTCAGGGTCTGGGCAAACAGCGAAACGCGGAATTCCTCCAGCATCCAGCGGTACTGCGCCAGTTGCGGCTCCGCCGCCAGGGATCTCGCGGAATGCCGCTCGGCAAGAGCCTGGTAGGGCTCGGCCGTCTTATGGAATTCCGCCTGCAGGCGCCGATCGCGGCTCGGGTCCAAGGCGGCCTTTTCCAGGCGCAGTGATATCCCTTTCAGGTAGCGGCCGTACTGGCGCAGCCATTCCAGCGGCGTATCGAACAGGAAGCCGCGGTAGAAGAGTCCCGCCAGCTGCTGCTGAATGTCCCCCACCGCCATGGCTACTGTAAGGCTTTTCTGCTGCTTGATCTGCTTGCGCAATGGCACCAGCTGCGCCAATGCCTTCACCAGCAGGTCGGCGATTTCCTGGGCCACGGACACCAGCTCGCCACTCTTCTCCAGCGCGGCGAGGAAATCCCGTTCCGTGCGCGGCCACTGCTCCTCCGGCCAGAAGAGCTCGCGCGCAGCAGCCAGCAGGATATCGTCGGCCACCTCCTCGCGTTTGCCGAGATCGGCGGCACTCAGACCCAGCTCCTTGCCGCGCAACAGTTCCTTGCGCAGGTATTTGACCGGTTCCGGCAGGTGCAGCAGGGCCAGGCGGCAGATGCCCGCGCGGCTCAGCCGCTGCGCCTCGGCGGGGTTGTCGAGCAGTTTCAGGGAAACGCTGTCTTTGTCCTCCACCAGTGCGGGATAGGCGCGCACCTTGAGGGCGCCCTGTTGCAGCGTGTGGGTCTCGGGCAGGTCGCCGAAATCCCAGCGGGTGATACCGTCGCGTTCGAAATCGTCGCCGGCGCTGGCCAGTCCCTTCTGTACCCGATCCCTGTAGCGGGCCTGCAGCCCGGCCAGGTCGCGGCCCTGATCGAGCAGTTGACCCTCCTCGTCCAGCACCTGGATATTGAAGCGGTAGAAGTCCGGAAGGCGACGCTCCGCCGATTCCCAGGCGGCATCCGGCAGCTCCTGTGCTGTCTGCCGTTTGAGTTCCTTTGCCAGGGACTGCCACAGGGGCACATTGTCCGGTTGCAGCCGCGGCAGCGCCCTGTCCACCGCCGCAGGCACCGGCACGAAGTATTTGCGCCACTGCTTCGGCAGCGCCTTGACCAGCGCTATGCACTTGTCCCGCAGCAGCCCCGGCACCAGCCAGGACAGCCGCGCCGCCGGCACCTGGTGCAGGGCGCCCACCGGTACCCGGATACTGACGCCGTCGTCAATGGCGCCCGGCTCGAAGTGGTAGCCGAGGGGGAATTCGATACCGCCGGCCCGCAATTCGTCCGGGAACTGCGCCTCGCCGACGTGCTCGGCAGTCTGCTGCATCAGCAGTTCGCGGGGAATAAACAGCAGCTGCGGATCCCTTTCCTCCGCCTTCTTGCGCCAGTGCTCGAAGCCCGCCAGGTTGACGATGTCCTCCGGCAGCCGCTCGTCGAAGAACTGGAAGATCACCTGGTCATCGACGAGGATATCGCGGCGGCGGGACTTGGCCTCCAGGTCTTCGAGTTCTGCCAACAGATCGGTGTAGTGCTGGAAGAATTTCCCCTTGCCGCGATAGCGCTGCTCCACCAGGGCCTGGCGGATAAACACCTCGCGTGAGGTCCTGGGATCCAGCTTGCCGTAGTGAATGCGGCGCTTCTCCACCAGCACCAACCCGTAGAGGGAGATCTTCTCGAAAGCCATCACCCGGCCGGCGCGGGCGTCGTAGTGGGGCTCGGAATAGCTGCGCTTGACCAGGTGTTCGGCGGCGGCCAATACCCAGTCCGGCTCTATCTTCGCCACCGTGTGGGCGAACAGGCGGCTGGTCTCCAGCAGCTGCCCCGCCACCACCCAGCGCGGCGGCTTCTTGAACTGGCCGGAGCCGGGGAAGATATGGAAGCGGCGGTTGCGGCAGCCGACAAACTCCTTGTTTTCATCGCGCGCGCCGATATTACCGAGCAGGCCGGGAACAATCGCCCGGTGCACCAACCCGTAGTCCGCGGCCTCGCGATTTTCTTTCAGTTTCAGCTCGCGGCAGGCGACGCGCAGCTGGTGGTGTATATCCCGCCACTCGCGCATGCGCAGCCAGGACAGGAAATTCTTCTGGCACCACTTGCGCAGCTGGTTCTGGCTCAGTTCCTGGCGCTGGGCCTCGAAGGCGTCCCACAGCTGCACGAAGGAGAGGAAGTCCGACTGTTCGTGCTGCCACTGCTTGTGCTTTTCGTCCGCGGCCTGGCGTTTTTCCGCCGGACGCTCCCGCGGGTCCTGCACCGCCAGGGCACTGACGATGATCAGTATTTCCCGCAGGCTGCCATTGTCGGCTGCGGCCATCAGCATGCGGCCCAGGCGCGGGTCCAGCGGCAGGCGCGACAGGGTGCGGCCCAACTGGGTCACATTGCCGTTTGCGTCCACCGCCTGCAGTTCCTGCAGCAGCTTGTAGCCGTCGTTGATCAACCGCTCGTCCGGCGGATCCACGAAGGGGAAATCGCGGATATCGCCGATGCGCAGCTGCAGCATCTGCAGTATCACCGCGGCTAAATTAGTGCGCAGTATCTCCGCGTCGGTGAATTCGGGGCGCTGCTCGAAATCCTTCTCGTCGTAGAGGCGCACACAGACGCCTGCGCTGACGCGGCCGCAGCGGCCGGCGCGCTGGTTGGCGCTGGCCCGGGAGATGGCCTCCACCGGCAGCCGCTGTATCTTGCTGCGGTAGCTGTAGCGACTGATACGCGCAGTGCCCGGATCTATCACATAGCGGATGCCTGGCACGGTGATCGAGGTCTCGGCCACGTTTGTGGCCAGCACTATCCTGCGACCCTTGTGGCCGTGGAACACCCTGGCCTGCTCCGCGAGGCTGAGGCGCGCATACAGCGGTAGTATTTCCAGCTGCGGAAGCTGCGCGTCCCTTAGGGCCTTGTGGCACTCGCGGATCTCGCGTTCGCCGCTCATAAACACCAGTATGTCGCCGCCCCGCCGACCGCTGCCCTTCTCCTGCTGCAACAGCTCCTCCACCGCGGCGATCACCTGCTCGTTCAGGTCCTGGTCGCCGTCGAACGGCGGGCGGTAGTGGATATCCACCGGGTAGGTACGCCCGGATACCTCGATGATCGGCGCACCGTCGAAGTGCCGCGAGAACTTCTCCAGATCAATGGTGGCGGAGGTGATGATCAGCTTAAGGTCCGGGCGTTTCGGCAGTATCGTTTTCAGGTAGCCGAGCAGAAAGTCAATATTGAGGCTGCGCTCGTGGGCCTCGTCAATGATCAGCGTATCGTATTTGTTCAGCAGCGGATCGCGCTGGATTTCCGCCAGCAGTATGCCGTCGGTCATCAGCTTGATATGGGTGTGCTCGGTGCTGTGGTCGGTAAAGCGCACCTGGTAGCCGACTGACTCCCCCAACGGCTGCTGCAGCTCCTCGGCGATGCGGTTGGCCACGGTGCGCGCGGCGATGCGGCGCGGCTGGGTGTGACCTACCTGGCCGAATATGCCGCGGCCCAGCTCCAGGCAGATCTTCGGCAGCTGGGTGGTCTTGCCGGAGCCCGTCTCGCCGGCGACAACCACCACCTGGTGCTCGGCGATCAGCTCGGCGATCTCGTTGCGCCGCGCCACCACCGGCAGCCCCTCCGGCCAGTTCACCTGCGGCAGTTTCTGCCGGCGCTCCTCCGCAAGCCGCCTGGAGGCCCCCAGCTGTTCCGCCAGTTGCCCGAGCATGCGGTCCACCGGCTTGCCCTCCTTCAGGCGCCGGCGCGCGCTGTGCAGCGTCTTGCCCAGGCGACAGCGGTCCCGCCCCATACACTGGGCGATCTGGCTTTCCAGGGCGCTGATAACGGATTTGGCTTCAGAGTGACTCATGGTTCGGGCAATAACTGCAAACGGGCGATTATAACCTCCGCGGCCGCTTTGGCGCAGGCTTGCACAATCTGGCGCTGAACTATACTGAGGTCGATTGCCCTGCCCCAGGCCGTGATTGACGGCCGGCAATGGCCGCAAGCCCGATCGCGGCCATGGGTCCTACAGGGCATGCCGTCATTCCGGCGCAGGCCGGAATCCAGGTGCCACTGAGCTTGATACCGGCCTGCGCCGGTATGACAAACGAATGAACGATTGATTCGGAACAGAGTATCTACAGCGCGAATCCGCGGGTCCCGAGTCCCGAGTCCCGAGTCCCGAGTCCCGAGTCCCGAGTCCCGAGTCCCGAACCATCACTTGCGAGCTGTACCTATGCAAGATCTGAAGCCCAAGCCCCCGGCCAGCGCCGGGGAAATGCTCGGTCACCCCAAGGGATTGTTCCTGCTGTTCGGCACCGAGATGTGGGAGCGCCTCAGCTACTACGGTATGCGGGGTATCTTCGTCTTCTACCTCACCTCCGCGGCAACCGCGGCTGTATTCGGCTGGGAGCAGCTGTCGGATACGGAGCTGCAGTCCAAGGCCCTGTCCTACCTGGGCTGGTACGCGATGCTGGTGTACCTGACGCCGATCATCGGCGGCTGGATGGCGGACAATATCTGGGGCCAGCGCCGTTGCATCATGTTCGGCGGCGTGCTGATGATGCTGGGACAGTTCTCCCTCGGCTTTCCCCACCAGTGGCTGCCGGACGGTACCGAGATCTACATGCTGTGGCTGGGCCTGGCGCTGATGATCGTCGGCAACGGCTTCTTCAAGCCGAATATCTCCACCATGGTGGGCGACCTCTACGACGAGGGGGACAAGCGTCGCGACACCGCCTTTACGATTTTCTACATGGGCATCAACCTGGGATCGATTCTCGGCTACCTGGTGATCGGCTGGATCGGCGAGAAGGTGAATTACCAACTGGCCTTCTTCGTCGCCGGCCTGGGCATGCTGCTGGGGCTGATACTGCAATTGACCCAGGCCAGGCGCTACCTGGGCGAAATCGGCAACCAGCCCTCGGCCAAACTGGGGCTGAAGAAAGAGGCCGAGGACATGCATGCACCGCTGACTCCGGAAGAGCGCGACCGCATCAAGGTGATCCTGATTCTCGGCGTATTCACGGTGATCTTCTGGGCCGGGTTTGAGCAGGCCGCCGGTTCAATGAACCTGTTTGCGAAATACAGGACCGACCTGGTGATCGGCGGCTTCGAGATCCCGGCCAGCTGGCTGCAGATGGTCAACCCGCTGTTTATCATTATCCTCGCGCCGATCATCGCCAGTATCTGGATCGGCCTCGGCGACCGCGAACCCAACTCGCCGGCCAAATTCAGCATGGGGCTGATCTTCCTCGGCCTGGGTTTCGTGTCCATGTGCGGCGCCGCACTGCAGATCGGCGACTCGGAGACCATCAAGGCCAGCCTCTGGTGGCTGGTGTTCGCCTATATATTCCACACCATCGGCGAACTGTGCCTGTCGCCCATCGGCCTGTCGATGGTCACCAAGCTGTCGCCGCTGCGCTACCTGTCGCTGATGATGGGACTCTGGTTTGCGTTTATCGGTATTGCCAACAAGGGCGCGGCGGAAATCGGTAAGCTGGTGGGCGAAGCCGGTCCGCTCGCCACCTTCGGCGGCGTGGCCATCGCTGCAATCGGGGCTGGCATCGTGCTGTTCTTGCTGCGCAACAAACTGGTGGACTGGATGCACGGTGTCGAAGCCGTGCATGTGAAGATGGCCGATACCACCAGGGAGGAGATCAGTATTACCGCCGATCACGAAGGCGCGCCGCCGCGGCACTTTAGTGAATAATGCGGAATGCGGAATGCGGAATGCGGAATGCGGAAAAATCGCGCCAGAATTCTGATTAGAAGCAATCCCGAAGCCTGATCGCGGCCACCGGCCGCTCCTACATGAGGATGTCAGACCGCGTATTCCGCAATCATCATTCCGAATTCCGCATTAACAAATCACCTTCCTTTCACCAGATAGGCGATGGCCCGATCCAGCCCCTCCAGCGTCATCGGGTACATATGCCCTCCGACAAGACGCTGGGCGAGGCCGATGCTGGGCGTGTACTTCCAGTAGTCCTCGCCGACGGGATTGAGCCAAATCAGCTTGCTGTAGGTATCGGTCACCCGCTCCATCCAGGCTGCGCCCGGCTCCTCGTTCATATGCTCCACGCTGCCGTAGCGACTGGTGATTTCGTAGGGCGCCATGGAGGCGTCGCCGACGAAGATTACCTTGTAGTCCCTGCCGTAGGTGCGCAGTACTTCCAGCAGCGGCGTCGACTCCGCATAGCGGCGCTGGTTGTCCTTCCACACGTGCTCGTAGACGAAGTTGTGGAAATAGAAATACTCCAGGTGCTTGAACTCGGAACGGCAGGCGGAGAAGAGCTCCTCGCAGACGCGCACATAGGGATCCATCGAGCCGCCCACGTCGAAGAAGATCAGCACCTTCACAGCGTTGTGCCGCTCCGGCACCATCTTGATATCCAGCAGGCCGGCATTGCGCGCGGTCGAGGAAATGGTATCGTCCAGGTCCAACTCCTCCGCCGCGCCGGTGCGGGCGAACTTGCGCAGCTTGCGCAGGGCCACCTGGATATTGCGCGTACCCAGGGTGATGCTGTCGTCCAGGTTCTTGAACTGGCGCTTCTGCCACACCTTGACCGCCGAGCGGTTGCGGCTGCTGCCGCCGACGCGAATGCCCTCGGGATGATAGCCACTGTTGCCGAAGGGGCTGGTGCCGCCGGTGCCGATCCAGCGGTTGCCGCCGCTGTGACGCTCCTTCTGCTCCTCGAGGCGCTTCTGGAATTCCTCCAGCAGCTTTTCCAGGCCACCGAGGCTCTCGATTTTTGCCTTTTCCTCCTCGGAGAGCTGCTTCATGAATTCCGCCCGCAGCCAGTCCTCGGGAATCATCTGTTCGAGGATATCGTCGAGGGTTTCCAGGTCCTTGAAGTAGGCGTCGAAGGCGCGGTCGAACTTGTCGAAGTGCTTTTCGTCCTTGACCAGGCAGGTGCGGGCGAGGAAATAGAATTCCTCCAGGTCGGCGAACACCAGGCGCTGCTGCAGGGCCTCGAGCAGGGCCAGCAGTTCGGTGATGGAGACCGGCAGTTTGTAGCGGCGTAAATTTAGGAAGAATCCGATCAGCATAAAAGTTCTGACGTAGCCGATGTTGCACTCTGTAGGAGCGCCCCAGGGCCGCGATCGAATCCCAGAGAGGCCGGAAAGATCGATCGCGGCCATGGGCCGCTCCTACAGGGAAATCGAGGTTCTACCGCCCCTCACGTCTTGCCATAAAGGCCAGGCGCTCGAGCATATGCACATCCTGCTCGTTCTTCAGCAGGGCACCGTAGAGCGGCGGAATCGCGCTGCTGCTGTCGCGGTTTTTCAGTACCTCCTCGGGAATATCGTCCGCCAGCAGTAGCTTCAGCCAGTCGATCAATTCGGAAGTGGAGGGTTTTTTCTTCAGGCCCGGCACCTCGCGCAGCTGGAAGAAGATATCCATCGCCTCGGCCACCAGCTGGCCTTTGATGCCCGGATAGTGCACATCGACGATCTTGTGCATGGTGTCCCGGTCCGGGAAGCTGATGTAGTGGAAGAAACAGCGGCGCAGGAAGGCGTCCGGCAGCTCCTTCTCGTTGTTGGAAGTGATGATGACTATCGGGCGCTGCTGCGCCTTTACCGTCTCGCCGGTCTCGTAGACGAAGAACTCCATCCGGTCCAGTTCCACCAGCAGGTCGTTGGGGAACTCGATATCCGCCTTGTCGATCTCGTCGATCAGCAACACGACACGCTCTTCAGAGGCAAAGGCCTCCCACAGCTTGCCGCGCTTGATGTAGTTGCGGATATCGTGGACCCTGTCCACCCCCAACTGGGAATCCCGCAGGCGGGATACCGCATCGTATTCGTACAGGCCCTGCTGCGCCTTGGTGGTGGACTTGATGTGCCACTGGATCAGCTTCAGCCCCAGGCTCTGGGCCACCTCCTCGGCCAGCAGCGTCTTGCCGGTACCCGGCTCGCCCTTGATCAGCAGCGGCCGCTGCAGGGTGACCGCCGCGTTCACCGCCATCTGCAGGTCCTCAGTGGCTACATAGCTGTCGGTGCCGGTAAATTTCATCGTCACTCTCATATCTGTGCTTGGGAAATGACAGATACTAAGTGATTCGGGGAAGGGAGCCAAAGGCGGAAACGACCAAGTTGAGTGATCAGGGGTGAGTGGCGAGTGGCGAGCAGCCGGGATCAGTGGCCACAGGCCACTATCCACTCACGACGCGGCCATCGGCCGCGGAAGTGCTGCGGCGGTACACTACCTGGCGGCCCTTGTCAGTGATATACCAGCGAATACCCAGGTGACTGTGGATCTTGCCCACCATCTCCAGCACCAGCAGGCTATTGAGGGCGCGGGCCGCAGAGTTGGTCTCCATCCCCCCCTCCTGCACCATGCCGGACAGGGAGCGGAATACGCAGTCGCCGTTGTTCAGCAGCTTGAGCACATGCAGGGCGTTCTCGTCCAGCTTGCGGATCTGGTTGAAGTCCAGCGTCGGGCCCTGTTCCGGATCGCCCTCTATCTCGTGCTCCAGCAGCGGCATCATCTCCAGCTGCATGGCCCGCAGCTCCTGCTCCAGATTCTCCACCCGCGCGCGGGCGATGCTGGCGTCGCGCAACTGGCGGCGCGCGGCGTTGAAGACGAACATGCGCGAGGCGATGGCGGCCAGCAGGCAGTAACCGGTGAAGATCAGCAGGCGCGAGGGATCGCCCTGGATCTCGATCAGCAGGTCGCTCTGGGTGAACTTCAGGAATATCGGCACCATCAGCGCGCCGCACAGCCCCATGATCAGGCAGCGCGCAAGGCCTGCCGGGTCCTCCTCGGTAAACAGCATCTGGTAGTAGTTCACCAGACCGCCGAGAATGCCCGAAACCAGCATTACCGCAGTCAGAATAAGCAGATGGTCGAGCATCCGTGTCCCTCTGCCCGGCGGAAGAGCGCCGGCATTTTTCTAATCAGTTTGACTCCGCGCCAATGGCGGAGCCAGCCTTATAGATATAGCAGCTGTCACGGAGAGCAGTGGCGGCGGAGAGGGGATGCGGCGCCTTTGATCAACGAGTTGTGACCGGTTACCGGCCGCCGTTCAACGGTCACTGCTCGTTGAAGTAGGGATCTTCGTCGAAGCGGCGGCGCTTCTCGCGGCGATGGCCGATATACAGGGCGACCAGGCCCCAGATGGCCAGCAGGGCGAGGGCGCCGCCGGTGGCGAATACCAGGTTGGCGGTCACCTCCGGTGCTGCGCCCTCCTCTTCGAACAGAGTCTGGTAGACGAACAGCGGCAACACGGGCACGGCTGCCGAATCGGGGGCAGTGGTGCGCGCCGGAATCAGTAGCGCCGCGGCGAAGGTCACCAGCAGCGCGCGGCGCAGCCAGGCCCAGCCCCAGTTACGCATAAACCACCAACCCGCTAGTAACAATAGCAGGGTGGCGGCAGCGTAGATCATCCAGGCAATTCGATATTCTTCGGCCATAGTTTTTCTTTCTTTAGTGGTGGGCGAACACTAGCTTCGCCCCTACGGATCGGTCCCTGATTTAATTATCGCCCACCCATTGGACGATATGCTCTTCGAAGTCGTCCGGATGCACCAGCTCTTCGCTGATCACGCAGCCGCGCACCGAGATGCCCGCCTCGTGCACGGATTCGGCACGGCCGGATACCAGCGGGTGCCAGTCCGCGAGTTCGCGCCCCTCCTCCAGGGTGCGGTAGCCGCAGGTGGCGGGCAACCAGCTGAAATCCTTTACGTCCCGGGCGCGCAGCTGGATACAGTCCGGCACATGGCGCCTGCGGTTGGGGTAATCGCCGCACAGGCAACTGTGGGTATCGAGCAGGCGGCAGGCCACATTGGTGGTGTAGACTTCGCCGCTGTCCTCGTCCTCCAGCCTGTGCAGGCAGCAGCGGCCGCAGCCGTCGCAGAGGGACTCCCACTCGGCCTCGTTCATCTGCTCGAGGGTCTTGCGCTGCCAGAAGGGCTTTTCGTTCACATTAGGCTCCAACATGACTGCGGGCACCCCATGTCGGGGTTCGTTGCACTCACCCCAACCTACGGCCCGTGCCTAGTTCCGCACAACGCTCCAGGCTCTTAACGCTGCAGCTTGCTGTTCTTCGCGGCGATGGCGCTCATCTCGGAGTCGGTCACCGGCGGCATCTGCAGATAGTAGCCGCGCTCGCTAATTTCGTTCAGGACCTTGTTCGCATCTGCGCGGGCCAGTTGCTTTTCCGGGGTCATCAACAGGGTGGTCACGTGCTGCGGCTTGCCGAACAGCTGCAGCAGATTTTCCGGCACCCGCTCCATGCCCTCGCGCTTGTCCACGTAGAGGTACATTTCGTCCTTGCGCGGACTGCGGTAGATATCGCACAGGGTTTTCACTTGCTTTCCTCTTCGCGCAGCTCGTTCAGTGCCTCGAGCAGCGACTTGCCAATCACTTCTTTGCGCCAGCCCCGCAGGCGCCCTTCCAGTTCGGGTCGGGGTGACTGCACCAGCGCCTCCAGCTCTTTTTTGCGCACCAGGATTTCCGCGGGCAGATCCTCCTGCTCGGCGACGGTGCCTACGCGCTTACGGAGTAGTTTCAGCCACTCGCCCTCGCGGCGACTGAGGGGTTGCGGCAGGCGCGGCGGCGTATCCTCGCGCTCGGCGGCGCGGGCGATGATCTGCAGCAGCGTCTCGCCGTGCTCGCGCAGGGTGCGCCCCTCCAGTCCCGGCTGGGCCAGGGTGGCCTTATGGCGCGGCAACTGCTGGGCCAGGTTCATGCACACATTTTCTTTCAGCAGGTGGTTGCGGGGCAGATCCCGCAGGCGCGCCTCGCGCTCGCGCCAGGCACAGAGATCCTGCAGCGCCGCCAATTGTTTTCCACGCAGCCGCCAGGCGCCCTTCACTTTCTGGTAGTAGAGTTCCGGTGGCTGCGGGTTGCGCGCCGCGGACACCAGTGCGGCGCAGTCCTCCTGCAGCCACTCCAGGCGCTCCCGCTCGCGCAGGCGCTTGACCAGCACCCCGTACATCAGCGGCAGCCAGGCCACGTCCAGGGCGGCGTAGTTTTTCTGTGCGTCGCTCAGCGGCCGCTGCAGCCAGTCGGAGCGGGTCTCACTCTTCGGCAGTTCGATATTGAGCAGTTCCCTGACCGCAGCTGCATAGCCGAGGCCGGCGCCCATGCCGGTCAGGGCGGCGGCTATCTGGGTGTCGAAGATCGGCTCGGGGATTGCGCCCAGCAACCGCTCCAGGGTTTCCAGGTCCTCGCTGCAGCTGTGCATGATTTTGGTCACGCGAGTGTCCAGCAGCAGATCGCGCAACGGCTCGAGATCGTCGACGGCCAGGTTGTCGATCAGGTAACAGTGCTCGCCGTCCCCCACCTGTACCAGCGCCGGCTGGGGGTAGAAGGTGCGGCTGCGCATGAATTCGGTGTCCAGCGCCACCGCTTTCTGTCCGCGCCAGCGCTGGCAGAGCTCTGCCAGCTGTTCGCCGCTGTCGATCCAGATGGGTGTGGTATCTACTTTCAGCATTATTGGAAAACTGTACGGCTGTTGAAGGCGTGGGCCAGGGTGCCGCCGTCGATATATTCCAGCTCGCCGCCGATGGGTACGCCGTGGGCGATGCGGCTTACGGTCACGCCGTGGGCCCTGGCGCGCTCGGCGATAAACTGCGCGGTGGCCTCACCCTCGACGGTGGGGTTGGTGGCGATGATCAGCTCCTCCAGTGCCTCGCTGGCGAGGCGCCGCTCCAGCAGGTCAATGCCCAGGCTGGCCGGGCCCACACCGTCGATCGGCGACAGGTGGCCGTGCAGCACGAAGTAGCGGCCGTGGTAGTTGCCCGCCTGCTCTATCGCCAGCACATCCGCGGGGGTCTCCACCACACACAGGGCCTTCTGGTCGCGGCGGCTGTTGTTGCACAGGGCACAGGTCTCCTGCTCGGTGAGGGTGCGGCACTGGCCGCAGCGGCCGACTTTCTCCACCGCCTGCTCCAGGGTGCGGGCCAGCAGGCCGGCGGCATCGCGGTCCTTTTCCAGCAGGTACATGGCCATGCGCTGGGCCGACTTGGGGCCGACGCCAGGCAGGCAGCGCAGGGCGCGAATCAGGTCTTCAATCAGGGGACTAAACATAAGTTCTGGAATTCAGTGCCGGAGCGGACTCAAAAGGGGAATTTGAAGCCTTCCGGCAGGTTGATGCCGGAAGCCAGGTTGCCCATCTGCTGCTTCTGCAGCTCCCGGGTCTTCTCCTCGACACGGCGCACGGCATCGTTGACCGCGGCGGCCAGCAGGTCTTCGAGCATTTCCCTGTCTTCATTGGAAAGTTCGCCCAGCAGGTCCGGATCGATCTCCACCGAGATGACGTCATGGCGTCCGTTCATCGTTACCTTGACCATGCCGGCACCGGCCTCGCCGCAGAGGCGCAGGTCGTTCAATTCCTGCTGCATCTTCTGCATTTTTTCCTGCATCTCGGCCTGCATCTTCTGGGCCTGCTGCATCAGATCGCCCAAACCTTTCATCGTAAACCTCGTTCGCTAAACGGTGCGCGGGGCGCACCCTAAAAAATTATTCCGCCTCTACCAGGGATTCCACCGAGTCGGGTAGCAGTTCGGCACCCAGCTCCTGCTGCAGTTCCTGCACCAAGGGATCGCCGGACAGGGCATCGCGCGCGGCGGCCAGGCGCGCCTCGCGGGTGGCCGCGGCCAGGCGCGCCGGGGTCTGGCCCTGCACCTGCCCCACCTGGATATGCACGGCGACCGGCTGTTGGAAGAAGTCACCGAGCAGGTCCGCCAGGCGGCGCTGGTGCACCTCGTCGTACAGGCTGCTGTAGGACTCGTCCAGGGTAAAGGACAGTATATTGTCCTGCCTGCCCACCAGTTCCAGGTGGAAGGCGATGGAGTGGAGTATGCCGCTGATCCCCAGTTGGCTGTAGAGGGCCGGCCAACTGCCCGGGGTCAGGGCGTCGAGGCGCGCGCTCGCGGGTTTATCCGCGACCGGCTTCGACTGGGGTTGCGACTGCTGCGGTGGTACCGGCGCCGATTCCACCTGGGCCACCTGCTGGCGCAGTTGATCCAGAACCGCGGCGCGCTGGTCTGCCTGCGGCGGCGGGGACTGGGGCGCGGGCTGAGCCACCTCAACGGCCGCTTCGGGAATCGGTTGCTGCGGTCGCGGTGCTACCGGTGTCGGCGGCTCTTCAACGACTTCCGCTGCAACCGACTCGGGTGCCTGCGCCACTTCCGCTCTCGGGGATTCCCAGGGAGGGGTGTTATCAACAGCCGGGGCGCCGGCCTCGGCCGGCACCGGTTCAACTTGTGGCTTTTTTTCCTCGGGTACCTCTGCCTGCTGCAGCGCCTGCTCCGCAGCGGGCCCAGGCCGCGCCTCTGTTTGCGGCTGTGTCGCGGGCTCAGCCGCGGCATTGTAAGGCAGGCTGGCGCGGGGAATATCGGCCACGCCCTGGGGGCGGAAGGCCAGCATGCGCAGCAGCGCCATCTCGAAGCCGCTGCGCGGGTCCGGCGCCAGGGGCAGGTCGCGGCGGGCGAGCAGCGCCATCTGGTAATAGAGCTGTACGTTTTCCGGCGCCAGGCGCGCGGCTTGCTGGCGCAGGCGCTCACCGTCGCCGAGGGCGTTGTCCACAGACTGCGGCAACACCTGGGCCACGGCGATGCGGTGCAGGTTGTTGGCCAGTTCGGCCAGGGCGGCGCTGTAGTCCGGCGCCTGCTGCGCCAGCTCCCCCACCGCCGCGAACAGGGCCGGCGCGCTCTCGTCCGCCAGGGCCTGCAGCAGTTTCCACACCAGGCCCGAATCGATGCTGCCGAGCATGGCCCGCACTTCCGACTCGCTGATCTTGCCGCCGCCGAAGGCGATGGCCTGGTCGGTGAGGCTCATGGCGTCGCGCATACTGCCGTCGGCGGCGCGCCCCAGGTGCCAGAGTGCGCCCTCCTCGAAGGGCACCATCTCCTGCTCGAGTACGAAGCGCAGGTGTTCCACTACCCGCTCCGGGCTCATGTTCTTCAGGTTGAACTGCAGGCAGCGGGACAGCACCGTGACCGGCAGCTTCTGCGGATCGGTGGTGGCGAGCAGGAATTTGACGTGGGGCGGCGGCTCCTCCAGGGTCTTCAGCAACGCGTTGAAGGAGCTGTTGGAGAGCATGTGCACTTCATCGATCAGGTAGACCTTGTAGCGGCCCCTCGTCGGCGCATACTGGACGTTCTCCAGCAACTCGCGGGTGTCCTCCACCTTGGTGCGGGAGGCGGCGTCCACCTCGATCAGGTCGACGAAGCGACCATCGGCGATCTCGCCGCAGGCGGCGCACTGGCCGCAGGGCTCGGAGCTGACGCCGCTCTCGCAGTTCAGGCACTTGGCCAGGATGCGCGCTATGGTGGTCTTGCCCACCCCACGGGTACCGGCAAACAGGTAGGCGTGGTGCAGGCGGCCGTTATCCAGGGCGTTGATCAGCGCCTGGAGCACATGCTCCTGGCCCACCATCTCCCGAAACAACCGCGGCCGCCACTTGCGCGCCAGTACTTGATAACTCATCCGCTCTCCGGCGCCCGGTGGCGCGTCTACTGAATGGGGCGCCATTATACCGGCATAGCCGCCGAGACATAGTGGCCCCCCCTCTGAACGCTGGCCACGGCCCTCTCGTCCGGTGAGCGGCGCCTGTGTTATAACTGTGCGCCAGCTCGCAAATACAACCGATAACCACAGCGAGTGCTGTACCGGGAATCCTCTATCTGATGAACAAAGCTCGGAAAACGCTTCTGGAAAAGCTGTTTGCCGAACACGGCCAGGCATTGGTGCGCTTCGTGGCACGCATAGTCAGGAGCACCGAAGATGCCGAAGACATTGCCCAGCACGCCTATCTGCGCCTGCAGAAGCTCAGCGACGAGAAAGAGCTGGACAATCCACGCGCCTACCTCTACCAGATCGCCAACAACCTGGCCGTCGACCAGCTGCGCCGGGGCAAGCTGCATATGGAGTACGTCAGCCAGCAGATGCCGGCGGAGGGCGAAACCACCCTCGGCGACGACCACGCCGATCACCAGTCCCCGGAGCGGGTACTGGCGGCCCGCCAGCAGCTGCAGTCCATCTACGAGGCCATGGACAGCCTGCCACTCAAGTGCCGCCAGGCCTTCCTGCTGCACCGCACCCGCGGCCTCTCCTACAGCGAGATAGCCCGGGAGATGAATACCTCGGTGAGCAGTGTGGAGAAGTACATACTGCAGGCACTCAAGGTGTGCCGCCGGCGGGTTGACCTCAATAGCTAGGGAGTCCGGGAGCGGACCCGCCAGCGCAGATATCAAACCAGATTGGGCAATTTCGATAGGCCGGGCGCGATTTTCACCCATCCCGTCGCAAATGGTTTGCGAAATTGGGAGCAAGCGCACAGGCTTTGTGCACGCCAGTACCGATCTGTTCACAAAATTACTTGAGGGAGTAACCCGGTCGGTCGTCTTATCTCAGAGCCCGGTCATTTAGACACAAAAATCGGGGCAGAGAAAAAATAAAACGCTAAAGTGGCGCACGCTTAGTAAAAATTATTGCGCCGTTGGCGAGGCGCACGAAAAGAATCGCGCCAAACAGGTCGTTTTGAATAAAATGCACCAAAACAGGGCGGACATACAGGACTATCCGACCGACAAGGCATATGGATTGAATTCAAGGTAACAAGCGGTGAATACAGCAGGCGTACAAGAAGTACCAAACGACGAGCAGTTGGACCGGGCCTGCGCCTGGATCGCACGCCTGCGCTCGGATGCCGTCAGCGCCGCCGACCGCCGCGAATTTGCCGCCTGGATGGCCCAGTCGAGCGCAAACCGCCGCGCCTTTGACGAAATGGCCGAGCTCTGGGGCGACCTGGGTGCGCTGGCCCGCATGCCGCTCGACCAGCTGTTTCCCGAAAACCGATCCACGGTCCGCACTGACAGCCGCCCCACCGGGCGCGACAGCCGCTCCGGTGATGTCTTGGCCGCCGGCGGCTGGAATCTCCCCCAGTGGCTGATGGGCGGCGGCCTGGTGGCAGCCTGCCTGGTGGTGACCCTGTGGGTCGGCAACCAGTGGCTGAGTGGCGGCGATTTCCGCGAACAGACTTTCGTCACCGAAGTGGGCGAGACCCGCACCGTGACCCTGGCCGACGGCTCCCAGGTTCAACTCAACACCAATACCGAACTGCGCGTGGCCTACAGCCGCGAGGAGCGCCGCACCCGACTGTTGCGCGGCGAGGCCTACTTCGACGTGGCCCGCCAGACAGCACGCCCCTTCACCGTGGCCGCAGGCGAAGCCAATATCCGCGTGCTGGGTACCGAGTTCAACATCGAGCGCAATCCCGACAGCACCCGCGTATCCGTGACCGGCGGCGTGGTGGCGGTGAGCGAAGCCGAGAGCGCTCCTGGCCTGCAGCCCGATTCTGTCAAACTGGTCAAGAACCAGAAGGTCAGCGTCTCCAGGGGGGGCCTCGGCGAGGTGGGACACACTTCCGCCGAAGAGGCACTGGACTGGACCCGCGGCGTGCTGGTATTCGAACAGACTCCCCTGGCGGAAGCCCTGGAAGAGCTGAACCGCTACCTGAAGGTTCCCGCGGCGGCGGAGCCAAGTGTGCGCGACCGCATGCTGTCCGGCACCTTCGAGCTATCCGATCCGGACAACACTCTCAAGGCCATAGCCACCGCGCTGAATCTGCAACAGGATCACAGCGACCCTAACCTGACTCTCTTGTCTCCCAAGCGTAACTAAGTTATAAACTCGCTCGGGCGGTCGTTTATTGTACAGGTCCTGTACCCCTTCGCCCGCAACAAAACTTAATTACAACAAAGTGGCCCCGCGCAGTGCGGCGCGAGGGCGGCATTGGCGAAACGGGCATTCCATTGAATTTACGGCACTGGGCCACACTGTCGCTGGCGACCCTGTTGGCGCTCTCCGAAAGGGCCGTGGCCGCCTGCCCGGAATCCGGTGTGCACCTGCCGGCGGGCAACCTCTCCCGCGCCCTGATTTCCCTCGGTCGCCAGTGCAAGATCTCGGTGCTGGTGCAGACCTCCTCCGCCGCCAGCTATATCCTGCCGGAGCAGACCCTTGACAGCGAAGACGGCGAATTCGAGCCGGCACTGCGGCAGCTGCTGCAGGACTCTCCCTTTACCTATGAACGCGTCGGCCCCGGCGCCGTGGCGGTGCTGCCCCGCGAAACCGAAGCGGAAGAGCAATCTGAGCCACTGCCGGTGCAAACCGAAGAGATTACCGTCACCGGGCGCATGCTCACGGGCAGCCACCTGCGCCACCTGCAACTGGACAGCTATGCGCCCATCGACGTGCTGGCCCAGCCGGAGCTGGAGATCACCGGCGCACAGACCATTGCCGAGTTGCTCAAGTTCCTGCCCGCGGTCTCCGGCAACTCCACCAGCACCTCGGTCAGCAACGGCGGCAACGGCACCGCCACAGTGACACTGCGCGGCCTGCCCGCCAGCAATACCCTGGTGCTGATCAACGGCCGCCGCATCGTCAGCAACGGCTTCGGTGGCGAGGCGGCGGACCTGAACACCATCCCGCTGTCCGCGGTGGACCGCATCGAGATACTGAAAGACGGCGCTTCGGCGGTATACGGCTCCGACGCCATCGCCGGCGTGGTCAACATCATCCTGCGCCGCGACTTCGAAGGTCTGTCCGTCAACAGCTACTACGGCCAGGCCCAGCGGGGCGACCAGCAGACCGAATCCCACCACGTCACCTGGGGAAAGAACGGCGAGCGTGGCCACCTGATGCTGAGCCTCGCCCACTACCGCCAGGGCGCGCTGATGAGCCGCGACCGCGAACTCTCTGCCACCGCCGACAACCGCCCCCGCGGCGGCACCGACCAGCGCTCCTCCGCATCGCCGTCCGGGTTTATCGCCCTCGGCGAGGATCTGGTCCTGACCAACAGCGAGGACGGCGGCTACCGCAACTGGACCCAGGAGGACCGCTACGACTACAGCGAATACACCTCCGCACTGGTGCCGTCGGAGCGGCAATCCGCCTACCTGGAAGGCAACCTGGACCTGGGCGAGGACACCCTGCTGTTCGTAGAGGCCATGGGTATCCGCACCTCTGCAAAAACCACCATGGCACCGACGCCGGTATTCACCCGCTTCGACAACGGCGACCTGACGATTGCGGCGGACAATATCCACAACCCCTTCGGCCAGGACATCACCGACGTGCGCAAGCGGGTACTGGAACTGGGCCCGCGCATACAGAAAAACCGCACCGAAACCTGGCGCCTCAATTCAGGCCTGAAGGGCATGTGGGACAGCTGGCAGTGGGAACTGACCGCGGCGCTGCACTACACCCGGGCATCGGAAAGCCTGAGTAGCCTGATCGATCCCCACGCGCTGTCGCTGGGGTTGAAGGGCCCGGGTATCTGCAGCTCTCAGAGCGGTTGTGTCCCGGTAGACCTGCTGGGCCCGAGCGGCAGTATCGACGACGCCCAGCTCGACTATATCCGCGGCGAGAGCCTGGTGGACGGCGCCACGCGGATGGCGTCGCTGACCTATATCGTCAATGGCACCCTGGGTAGCAACAGCGCCGGAGACATACTCGCCGCCGCCGGTGTGGAGGCCCGCCGCGAGGCCATCGATTTCCGCTCCAATGACGCCATGGGACTGTCCTTCGTCGGCGGGCACGCCGCCGGCTCGGCGGAAGGCGAGCGCATGATCGGCGAGGCCTTCGCGGAGATTTCCATCCCCCTGGCCACGGACGAATTCTGGCTCGACGGCGCTCTGCGCTACTCCGATTACAGCGATTTCGGCAGCACCGCCAACCCGAAGATAGCGCTGCGCTGGCGCCCGGCACCATCGCTGATGCTGCGCGCCAGTTACGCCACCGGCTTCAAGGCGCCGACCCTGATCGATATGAACCAGAGTGGCTACCAGAGCCAGGAGTATCTGTTCGATCCCTGCACCGGCAGCGACGCCGGCACCCTGCCCGGCTGTCGCGGCCAGGCCGACGGCGCGCGTATCCAGTACCTGACCGAGTTCGGCGGCAATCGCAATTTGCAACCGGAGACTTCCGACAACCGCTCCCTGGGCCTGGTATGGACGCCGCAACAACTGAAGGGCTTCAGCGCCACCTTGGACCTGTTCGAAATCCGCCAGAACGACGTCATCGACACCAGCCCGCAATACCTGATCGACAAGAACGCCTATTCCGCGCTGTTTATCGATCGGGTACTGAGAGACGAGCGCGGTGATATCACCAAAATCCTGGCCACGCGCCTCAATATAGGTGCGCGCGAAGTGCGCGGCGCCGACCTGGCACTGCGCTATGAACACGATTCCGAAGAACTGGGCCAGTTGCGCTGGTCCTTCAACTCCAGCCATATGCAGCGCTACCTGAACCAGGCGGCGCCCGGCTCACCCACCGAAGACCTGGCCGGCACCTTCGTCGACGCCGCCAGCGGCGGCGCCGGCTCCCTGCCGCAGTGGAAAGCCAACACCGGCATCTATTGGAAAAAGGGATCCTGGGAAGGCGGCTACACGGTGCACTTTGTCGGCGCGCTGGAGGAATCCTTCACCCTCGACGAATCGCGAATCACCCGCGAGATAGGCAGCTGGTCTACCCACGACCTGCAGCTCGCCTATGCACTGCCGCTCGGCCTGCGCTTTGCCATCGGCATAGACAACCTGCTCGACAGGGAACCCCCTTTCGCCGCCACCGCATTCAACGACAATTTCGACGGCCGCACCTACGACCTCGCCGGCCGCTACTGGTACACCACCCTGGCCTACAATCTCTAATCGGGACTCGGGACTCGGGACTCGGAAAAATTGTAGGGCCACCTCATCCCCTTTGTTAGAGCCTGACCTGCAGGCGAATCTCCGCAGCCACATAGAATCGCCCGCAGGGCAGGCTCCCACAACACACCCCAGTCCGCGCAAATTTTCTCTTCTCGCTTTTGTCAGAAAATTTTTCACTGACACCAAAAAACTCGGTAACAGCCGCCAAAGGCGCCCGTTTATTCGCTAATTGGTACGCATGTAGAAAAAATGTTCTAGTGTTTTAGCAAGCCTCTGTTGATAGTAGTTAGCAGTTGTCATGGAGGGCACTGCCGTATTCGGCGTTTAGAACCGGTATCAGGAGAGGTATACCATGGACAGATCCCGTCTATCCCGGGCAATTAAGGGCGCAATCGCAGCCACGGCCGTATCTACCAGTTTTGCCACTTTGTCGTTTGCTCAGGAAGTGGAAGAAGTTGTCGTCACTGGTACACGCATCATGCGGACAACCGACGCCACCAGCGCCGTCCCGGTCACCGTATTCGACGCCGCGGCTCTCGAGAATTCCGGCGAAACCACACTCGAAGACTTCTTGCAGGAACTGCCGTCCATGACCGGTGGCCAACTGGGTCAATCCGTCAACAACGGCAACCCCGGCCTGGCGACGGTATCCCTGCGCGGTCTGGGCTCTTCCCGCACCCTGGTAATGTTGAATGGCCGCAGGGTGGTATCCGCCGGAACAACTACCGGCACCGTGGACCTGAATACCATTCCCGTATCCATCATAGAGCGGGTCGAGATCCTGAAAAGCGGCGCCTCCTCCATTTATGGTTCGGATGCCATCGCCGGTGTGATCAACATCATCACCAAGAAGGATTTCGAGGGCGCACAGCTACGCGCCGACTACGGCATTACCGATGAGAGCGACGGCGAACAGTGGCTGGCCGCCATGACCTTCGGCGCCGCGACCGATAAAGGTCACGTGATGCTGAATGTGGAGTACAGCAAGCGGGACGACATCTTCCAGGGTGATCGCAGGTTCTCCGAATGCCCCCTGGCCGAGGGTGGAGGCCAGGTATTCTGCTTTGGTAGCGGCACCAGCATACCCGGCCACATCTTTCCCGACGCTGGCGGCAGCCTGATCCAGGATCCCGCTACCGGGGAGGTTCGGCCATTTGTTTCCACAGACGCCTTCAACTTTGCCGAGTTCAGCTACCTGGTCACCCCCCAGGAAGTATTCAGTATCTACGGCTATGGCGAACATGAGCTGTGGGACATCAAGAACCTGACCACCATCAATGCCTTCACCGAACTGCTCTACGTCAACCGCCAGTCCGATCAGCTATTGGCCGCCGAAGGCACCTTCTGGACGCCGGGAATATCTGCGGACAATCCGTTCAACCCCGTCGGCGAACCCGTATTCGTGGCGCGCCGCCTGGCGGAGACCGGTGGCCGCGCCTTTACCCAGGACCTCAGCACCTGGCGCGGCGTGATCGGCTTCAACGGCGAGTGGTGCAACGAGTGGCTGTGGGATATCTCCTATACCTATGCGCGCTGGGTAGACCCCCAGATCGACCGGGGCCGAGCCAACCAGGAGAACATGGACACCCTGCTGGGCTCCGTCAACTTTATCCGCGACCCGGTTACCGGCGAGATCATCGGCGAAGAGTTTGTAACCGACGCCTGTAGAGAGGGCGACCCGATGTGCGGCGTCTTCAATCCTTTCGTACCCGGTACCTTCACCCCGGAGCTGCAGGCATTTGGCCTGGTCACCAACTCGCCGGTGGAAAAGGAAACCCTGGGCAGCTTCCAGGCCAACCTCGCGGGTGATTTCGGCGACTTCGCCCTGACCAGCGAGCCCTGGGCCTGGGCGGTGGGCTACGAGCACCGTTACGAGTCGGCGGAAGTCACCGCCGACGGCGCCGCTTCACTGGGGCTGATCTACTTCGTGTCAGGCCAGGACTGGGGCGGCAACTACAGCGTGGACGAGGGCTATGCCGAAGTGCGCGCCCCCCTGCTGGAGGGCCGGCCCTGGGCGGACGCACTGGCGGTTGAAGTCTCCGTCCGCTATTCCGACTACGACACCATCGGCGACGACACCACCTTCGGCGCGGTAATCGAGTACGCTCCCCTGGAGCAGCTGCGCTTCCGAGGCAGTTACAACGAGGGTTTCCGCGCGCCGGGCATCGACGACCTGTTCCTTCCCCAGACGCTCTCCGCCGAGCGCTACTCGGATCCCTGCTTCGAAGCCACGGACCCGGTAGTCGTCGCCAACTGTAATTCCGAAAACCCCGCACTGCTGACCCTGGATACGATTTCCGGCGGCCCCCAGGCGACCGGTGCATTCGGCGGCAACCCAGACCTGGACAAGGAGACCTCAGAGAGCTGGACCCTGGGCATAGTGTGGACGCCCACCTTCCTCGAGGAGCTCAGCTTTACCCTCGACTACTTCAATATCAGTGTGGACGACGCCATAGGCACCTTCACCACCGACCAGATAGTGAGCACCTGCTACGCCAGCCCGGGATTCTCAGACCCCACCTGTGACCTGATCCTGGGCCCGACGGCAGTGGGCCAGCCGGTGGGCTCCTTCGGCCCGCGGCGTGCCGCCAACGGCACCATCGCCGGCCAGCAGCTGACCGCCCAGAACATCTCCACCTTCGAAACCGACGGCGCGGACCTGGGGGCCTTCTACAACTGGGATATGTGGGGAGGCAATATCGCCGTCCAAGGCCTGGCAACCTACCTGCACGACTACAAGTTCCAGGCCAGCGAGATCGACCCGGAAATCAACCTCGCCGGCAAATTCGGCGCCGACCCGGTCACCACCCGCATCGCCGCCTTCCCGAGGTGGAAGATCTACCTGAGCGCGGACTACGAGGCCGAGTACTGGAGCGTGGGCACCACGGTGCGCATGGAAGGGGACGTGGACGACATAGCCCCCACCCCCGCCGACCTGGCCACGCATGTGGACGCCACCTGGTACCAGGACCTCCGCGCCGCCTACTTCTGCTGGGAAGACGTGAAGATCTCCGGCGGCATCCGCAACGTCTGGAACCAACAGCCCCCCTATGTCACCAACTACGATGACATGAACACCCTGCCGCTGAACTACGACACCATCGGTCGTTTCTTCTACGGCAGCATCACTCTCTCCTTCTAAGCCCCTCCGCCCCGCCCGCCTCGGGCGGGGCCTTTCCCACCGCCCAATCGATATCGCCCATTTTTTAGCCGAAACAACCTCCCAGACCTGACATTACGAAGTAATGGAAAAAAACTTGCGATTTTTTTGAGGGACTTCTGTGCCTGGTCGTCATTACCTGTGTTGGGAGGGAAGTGGCCACTTGGGGGTAGCCACTTCCAGCATCGCCATTCAAGGCAAAAGACTATAAATCCAACGATCAAGAGAGGATTTACAATGAAAAAGAACCTCCTGTCTGTAGCTGTCAAGGGCGCTCTGGGCCTGACCGCGGCTGCGATTATGGTTCCGGCCGTGCCCGCTCTGGCTCAAGATGCGGAAATGGTGGAAGAGGTTGTCGTAACCGGTTCGCGTATCGAGCGCGCCAACGATGTGAGCGTCAGCCCGGTTACCTCTGTGAGCGCCGAAGACTTTAAAGCTACTGGTGTTGTACGTGTTGAAGACCTGATCAACGACCTGCCTCAGGTAGCCGCCACCCAGACTGCTGGCCAGGCCAATGGCTCTACTGGTACTGCCACCGTGTCCCTGCGCGGCCTTGGCTCACAGCGCACCCTTGTACTGATCGACGGTCGCCGTATGCCGGCCGGTTCTCCGCTGGCAGGTGGCTCCGGTGCCGACCTGAACCAGATTCCCGGCGCTCTGGTTGAGCGCGTTGAAGTACTGACCGGTGGCTCTTCTGCCACCTACGGTTCCGACGCTATCGCCGGTGTTGTGAACTTCATCATGATGGACGATTTCGAGGGTGTCCGCTTCGAGACCCAGACCAGCGTCTACCAGCACAACAACGACAACAGCAAGATACAGGACCTGGTTACCTCCAACGGCTTTGATGTGGCCGACGGCAGTGTAACTGACGGTGAGACCAATGACTTCTCACTGATCATGGGTGCCAATCTGGATAACGGCCGCGGCAACGTGACTGCTTACGCCAACTACCGCAAGATCGACCCGGTTCTGCAGGCCGACCGCGACTACAGTGGCTGTGCCCTGTCCGGTAGCCCCGACAGCTTTGGCTGTGGTGGCTCCTCCACTGTGCCCTGGGGCCGCTTCACCGACTTCGGCCTGAACGACGGTGACACCACTGAAGGTTTCGACTACAGCGTCGACGGCGACGGCTTCACTCCGTTCAATCGCCTGTACAACTACGGCCCGCTGAACTACTTCCAGCGTCCGGACGAGCGCTGGACCATGGGCGCCTTCGGTCACTACGAAATCAACGAGCACGCCGAAGCCTACACCCAGGTGATGTACGCGGACGACCGCACCGTTGCACAGATCGCCCCTTCCGGTGCCTTCTTCGTGACCAACGACCTGTACTGTGGCAACCCCTTCCTGTCTGACGAGCAGTTCGACGCCATCTGTGGTGTTTACGGCCTGACCGAAAACGACTTCATTAGCGATCTGGATGTTGTCAATACCGATGATGACGGCAATGTAACCACCACCCCGGGCGCCATCTATATCGGTCGCCGTAATGTTGAAGGCGGCCCGCGTCAGGATGATATGCGCCACACCACTTTCCGCGGGGTATTCGGTGTTCGCGGCGACATCAACGAGAACTGGTCCTACGACGTTTACGGTCAGTACTCCGAGGTCAGCCTGGAGCAGACCTACCTGAACGACATGTCTGTGAGCCGCATCAAAAACGCGCTGGATGTTCGCGTTGATGAGCGCTTAGACTCAAACGGCGACCCGGTCAATGCCGATACCTATGGCCAGCCTGTTTGTCAGTCCGTACTAGACGGCACCGATCCGAACTGTGTGCCCTGGAACATCTTCCAGGAAGGTGGTGTAACCCAGGAAGCGATCGACTACCTGGTACTGCCGCTGTTCGCCCGCGGTACTACCGACCAGGAAATCATCTCTGGTTACGTAACCGGCGACCTGACCGACTACGGCGTGAAGCTGCCGTCTGCCGACAGCGGTGTAGCAGTTGTAATGGGCCTGGAAAGCCGTCGTGAAACCCTGAACTACTCTCCGGACTCCGGCTTCCAGAATGGCGAAGGCGCAGGTCAGGGCGGCCCGACTTTGGGTGTAGATGGCTCTCTGAGCGTGAAGGAAGTCTTCAGCGAAATGAGCGTACCGCTGGTTAGTGGCAAGCCGGGTGCTGAGTACCTGGGTCTGGAACTGGCCTACCGCTACTCCGACTACTCCACCGACGTACAGACCGACACCTACAAGGTGGCGGCTGACTACCAGCCGATCGCTGACCTGAAACTGCGCGCCAGCTTCCAGTCCGCCGTACGCCACGCGAACATCCGCGAGCTGTACCGCGCTCAGACCATCCAGCTGTTCGATATGAGTATCGATCCCTGCGGTTCGCGTACCGACTCCGACGGCAACGTTGTAGGCGCTGAGTACACTCTGGAAGAGTGTATGCGGACCGGCATCACTGCAGCCACCTACGAAGGCAATATCGACTCCCCGGCCGGTCAGTACAACTACATCGGCGGCGGTAACCCGGAGCTATCTCCGGAAGAGTCCGAGACCTTCTCTTTCGGTTTCGTATACTCTCCGTCCTTTGTTGAAGGCCTGACTGTCAGCATGGACTACTTCAACATTCAGGTTGAAGAGGCCATCGCCGGCATCGAGCCGGAGACCATCCTGCGCAAGTGTGCGGAAACTGGCGACGCGTTGTTCTGCGGCGCCATTAACCGCGGCGCCAATGGCAACCTGTGGATCGGCTCAGCATCAATCACTGCAACCGACGTGAATATCGGCTTCTTCGAAACCGAAGGTGTCGACATCAATGCCAACTACGGTTTCGACGTCGGCGCCTACGGCTCCATCGACATGAACTGGATTGCCACTTATCTCACCAAGTGGGATCAGCAGGAATTCGTCGGCCAACCGGTTGAGGACTGCGTAGGTAACTGGAACGGCTCCTGCGGCACTCCGACTCCGGAGTTCGTAAGCACCGTTCGCGCCACATGGATGACTCCGTGGAATGTTGACGTGATTGGCGGCTGGCGCCACATCGGTGACGTGACCGACCTGAGCTCTAAGGGCGCAGACTTCGATGCAGTCGACTACTTCGACCTGTCTGCATCCTGGGCTGCTTCCGACAACGTCACTATCCGCAGCGGCATCAATAATGTCTTCGACAAAGAGCCGCCGCTGACTTCTGACGCCGGCGCAGGCATCTACGGTAACGGCAACACCTTCCCGGGCATCTACGACGCCCTGGGCCGCTACGCCTTCCTGGGTGCTTCTGTAAACTTCTAATTCTCCCGAATTAGCGAGCATTACAGAAAAGGCGCGGTGGGAAAACCACCGCGCCTTTTTTGTATTTAAATATTTTTTTCCTAAATTTAGTTGGGCAGATATTTCTCCAGAACTTTCAGATGGGACTCGTAGTGTTTGTACCTGGCTGTTGATTTCTTGTGGATCGATTCCCGCACCTGCCAGATACTCGCGGTCTTGACGTAATTCTTGCGCGCACTGAAATCGAGACAAGCCGCATCCCACGGCAGCCCCAAGAAGCCAAGCAAGCGCCGAACTACTGGCTCAGGATCGGCCACTAACTGCTCATAGCAAATTTCGAAAACACTGTCAGGAAACAGTGTTTTCCAATATTCCATCAGCCGCACCTGTTCAGAGTAATAGTGGCCGATACAGTCGAGATCCACTGAATAATTCATACCACCCCCCAACTGTTGGAAATACACCGACAGGCAGTTATCCAGTAGGCCGCGCCTGGTCCAGATTATTCGGGACCTCGGCAGCGCACTCTTGATCATGCCCACATGCAGGAAATTATCCGGCCGCTTGTCCGTAAGCACACCCCCAGACGGAAACCTTTTCGCCAAGTAGTCAAGATATTCCTTGCCAACCAACTCGAAGTATTGCCTCTCTTTCCCTGCCAATATCTGAGGGTACCCATCATCCAAGCCATGGATCAATCGGGGAAAGAACTCCAACTCCCCGCCCGCAGTTACCTTGGAATGGCCACTAAGGATCTGTTCCACCAGCGTCGAACCTGAACGGAACATGCCGCAGATAAATACGGGAGTATCAGAGAGCGTGCTGTACTCACGGGAAAACCATTCTTGCGAGAAAAACCGGATCAGGCCATCAATGAATTTTGCATGAGCAACGCGATCGTAGGGAGCAAATCGCCGTCGTCCCAATCTATTAGCAATCTCAAATCTCGAAAAGGCTCTATCGTAATTACCGCAATCATCCAGGAGCTTGCCAAGTGCAAAATTAAGCTCCTCCAGATTATCTGGCGGCAAGTCTTCCCTACTGACCAAGGAGGCTATCTTCTTTATAAGTGGATCACTCTCGTTCTGTGCAGCCCGCAGATACGCCAAGCGACAGAGCGCCGGGTAATAGCGATCATCAAGAGACAGAATTCTCCTGTAAAGCTCGACGGCCGAAGCCTTGTCACCCGACTCCTCCAGAAGTCCCGCAAGATTAAAAATAGCCGGAATATATTTGTCATTGATCTCAAGTGCCTGCTCAAAACTACCCCTGGCATCTCCTTCCCGACACAACTCAGATTGGATAACACCGATGTTCGTGTAGACTTCTTCCTGAGCAGGAATGCTTTTTTGCAGGGCTTCTCGATACCGGTCAAGCGCTTCCTCCAGATGACCGGCCTGCTTCAACAAAAAGGCAAAGTTAAATATCGTATTTGGTCGATCCGGCACCTTCTTCAAAAATGCCCGGTATGCACTGATCGCCGCTTCAAGCTCACCAGTTGACTGCGCCAAATCCGCCACACGTAGCCAGTATTCAGGTCTCTCGGGAACAGCTCTGGCGAGCTGCTCAAGACAGGAGAGTGCATCTGCCGACCTTTTCTGTTGCATATAGAACTGAAACAGCTCTCGCAGCAGGCCTTCTCCTCCCTCTCCGGAGGACAACAACTCCTGATAGACTTGTTCCGCTTCGGAAAAACGATTCTGGGCGACAAATATCCTCGCCTCACGGAGACGATTCAGGAACTCGGAAGAGAAACTCATAGATCTTGGCAATAGAAGTGCCGACAACTGTCAGCGTGGGTATTTAGGTATCCAGAGCCGGGCATCGGACACTCGACTAACAGTGCTATCTTAACGATTTTAGTTATAAAGCTTCAGCTTTATAAAGAAAGCTCGCAACAAGGCAATACATGACAAAATTGCTGTATATCAATGCCCCCACAGAAGACAACTACGATATAACACAGTAATCTTACGGTAGAGCAGAAGCGCCCCCAGAATCCCAAAGAAACCAAAAGGCCGCCTCTTTCTTGAGGACCTACAGATCAGTAATTTGTTGGCTTGCTGCGCGTATCTTCATCAAGCATCTTCTTGCTCTCAACCCGCATATTTTCCCACTCTTCAGCGGTCATACAAGTCTTCTGCTTGAAACGAGAACCAGTAATTGGGCGAACCTTACAGATCTTATCGTCCTCTTTATTAGTCGTCTGACTACTGGTCTCAGAATTCAATGCTGCAGTTGAAACAGATTGCTCCTCACTCCCGCCCGAAGCACAACCACTCAGCACACCTGAAAAAAGAGCCAACGCCAAAAACAGTTTCATTTTCATATAGATACCCTTATTCCATATAACGATTTAAGTAAGCTTCCCTTTAAAGAAGTCGTAAAGCATATTACCGCGCCGCAAGTCTGACGACCACCAGCAAGTTCACGAGCCGCCGAGGAAAGCGACTTTATCGATCAGCAACCACCTGTTGATTACCTCCTCCCGGCTTCGACGCAACCAGCGACCAGGCTAGAGGCAAATTGAATTCATCTGCATATAGTGGCTCCGACACATGGATGACAAACCCGCTTCTGCGCACCATCTTCTCGAGAGCGCCAAATCCCCGCTCATCTATTGCCGCGTCGCACATCGACGACATACGTCCTGCGTAAGTCTGAAGCTCAACCACCATTCTTCGAAGCCACATCAGGACATCTTCCTTTTGGTAGGCGGGCAGTCGGGAATGAATATGATCCACATCCAGATAGAGCCTGCGTACCATATCGCCTGCAACATGCTTGCCATATCGGCGCATGGTTTTTTCCAAGGCGCGAAACCCCGGAATCAGCTTTCGAGAGGTTTGCTCGTAGACTTGCCTGTCGGCTCCAGATAAAACCGCGAATGCAGATTCAAACATGGCAATAGCATCTTCAACGAAGCCGATCCTTTGAACTTCACGTATTGCGGCATAGTTGGCTTCGCATTGCTCAAAGATAGTACCAGACTTGTAGTGCAAGAGCATGGCCATCACGCCGCCAGGTCTCACGATCGGAAGCAACTCTGTAACTGCGCCCAATCCTGCGTACTCAATACCAAACTGACTGGTCGCAACATCAATAGATTCGGGGGCCAACGGCAGCGCGGCAGCGTCTGCGACAATACCGTGCACGTAGGGCCTCCGGGCGAGAATACCACGCACAGCGTCGATGGATATATCGATGCAGCTTAAGCTTAACCCTTCCCGGGAGAACACATCGGCGGCATATTGAATTACAGCACCACTACCACTCGCGATATCGACAACCTCCAAAGTTTGCCTCTCTGAAGGGAGGCTCCGGAACAGTTTGTGCCAGAATTCGCTAACTGCAGGGTGGTCGGTCCCTCCACTGGCAAATGCTTCGCCAGCTTGAGTATTTTGCCAATAAGCCTGCCAGGCTTGTCCCTTTGAATTGAATTTGTTTTTTTCTTCCATCGTTAGATTATAAAAAGAAAAGCGTTTGCGTTGGTCGCCATATGATAACTTTCTACAAATTTAACAGAACTAAACAGTCAGCGCTCATCATCAAATCCGCGGACTAAAAGGTTTAGAGCTAAAATTTCTCATTCGCACCCAATACAGCACGTATAAGCCCCTACGACCACAAACTGGACAAAAAATGGACACCCTTACCGCTTTTCTGACCCTCCTCTTCGTCATGGACCCGCTGGGCAACATCCCCGTCTTCCTGGCCGCCCTGAAAAACGTCCCTCCCCGCCGACAGCTCTACGTCATCATGCGCGAACTGGTCTTCGCCCTGATCGTACTGCTGGTATTCCTGTACGGCGGACGTTTTGTGCTGGCCTGGCTGGGGCTGTCCCAGGAGGCGATCCGTATTGCCGGGGCGATCATCCTGTTCCTGATTTCGCTGCGCATGGTCTTCCCCACCGAGGGCGGGATCATGGGGGAGCGCCTGGAAGGTGAACCTTTCTTCGTGCCCCTTGCAGTGCCACTGGTGGCGGGGCCATCCACCATGGCCATTCTGATGCTGATGACCAACAGCGAGGGCGAGCAGTTGATGGACTGGACCCTGGCTCTGCTGGGTGCCTGGGCAGTCTCTTCAGTAATATTGCTGGCGTCTGCGCCACTGGCGAAGCTGCTTGGAAACCGCGGCCTGATCGCAGTGGAACGGTTGATGGGCATGGTCCTGGTTATGTTGGCCGTGCAGCTGTTTTTGGATGGAATGAAGCAGAGCCTCGCTTGACGATTTTTTTTGCTCGCAGTGCTCTATCCCAAGGATGGAGCTCTGCTCAAAATTCAACCTGCTTACTCTCCCTCTTTATTACTTCGCCTCACTCCCACCTCAACCTGATCACTTATTGAGCAACATTTCGACTGATCAACAATCTTTACATTTAATATCCACATACTCGAATAATTAAAATAAAAAGAAAGGCATCACTTAATTTTCCGCTAATGCGGATAAAAACACTTATCGAAGACTAAAAAAAGACCATACCGTTCAAAATACAAACATCTTGCAAGGAGGAGATGTAATTACTCATTGTCACGATAGTTCCATAATTTCATTCAATGCATTAAAGTCAGCTCGCGCATTAAATGCTACATGCTAATAAACGCATTATAAGTACCCTAAGTACATAAAAGGATGCATTATGATCAAGACCAAATTGAGCGTTGCCATCGCAGCTCTGGGCACTATCGCCAGCACTGGCGTCGTGGCCCAGGACGCAGTGCCCGGACCGGCGGTTGAAGAGGTAATTGTTACCGGTTCGCGTATTGCCCGCGATCCCCTGTCGACCACTGGCCCCATCACTATTGTGGATTCTGAAGCCATCAGCCGTTCCGGCGTCGGCACCATCGACGAACTTCTGCGCGAACTGCCTTCTATGGGCACGGCCGGTATCAACGCCAATGATAACAACGGTGGCCAAGGCCTGGCGTTCGTGGACCTGCGCAATCTGGGTTCCGCACGCACTCTGGTACTGGTCAACGGCCGCCGCTTCGTATCCTCCAGCTCAGGTGTTAGTTCTGCGGTGGATATGAACAATATTCCCGTCGACATGATCGACCGTATCGAAGTACTGACCGACGGCGCTTCCGCGGTATACGGATCCGATGCAGTTGCCGGCGTCATCAACGTGGTCATGAAGGATTCCTTCGAAGGCGCGCGCATCAGCGCCCGTGGCGGTGCCACTTCCGAAGGCGGTGGCGAGAACGGCGAAATTTCCTTCACTTTCGGTGGTGAAGGAGAACGCGGCAGCTTTATCGGCAACATCACCCACAGCCAACGCGACGAAATCGCTTACAGTGATCGCGATTGGGCCGGCCTGACCAGCGCCCTGACCCCGAACGGCAATATCTTTACCGATTACGCGCCCAATGGCTTTACTGTCGGTGAAGATCTCACCCTGACCCCGGGTTTCAGCCGCTACGATATCGGCCAGTACATGTGGCTGTCCGGCGCCATGGAGCGCACCAGCGCCAACTTATCTGGCACCTACTCCCTGAGTGATGCGGTTGAGGCATACGGCGAAGCCAGCTTCACCACCAAAACCACTAACCAGCAGCTGGCCGCCCAGCCGATGTACGGCTCCAACGGACTGGAACTGGACCCCACCAAGCACTTGCAACCGGAAATTCAGGCCCAGTTGCAAGCCGCTTGGCAGGAGGCGAAAGAGGCTTACGATCAGGCGATTGCCGACGGTGTGGCTGAAGACGACCTCCCGCCCAACCCGGGCGCAGACTGGACAGCTGGTTTTGATCTGTACAGCCGCCCCGTGGCCGGCGGTCCCCGGGAATCAGAGCAAACTACCGACACTTACCGCGTTGTCCTCGGCCTGCGCGGTGACCTTGCCAACGGCTGGGGCTGGGATGCCTTCGCAAGCTACGGCAAGAACGAAGGCGAGAACGTCACCGCCAACTCCTACAGCAAAACCAAGCTCCAGGAAATTCTCGATGGCAATGCTGAGGGCGTCGATCCGATCTTTGCCGGCGGCATGAGCCAGCAAGTGATCGATTACATGCGCTATGACGACCGGGAAGACAATGAGTACGAGCTGGTGAATTTCGGCGCGTCCCTGACCGGCGAAATTGAATCCATCCAATTCCAGGGCGGTGCACTGGGCTTTGCAACCGGTATTGAGTATCGCGAGGAATCCGGTGAATTCAACCCAAGTCAAGAGACCCAGAGCGGCCAAACCTTCAGCAATCAGCAGGATGCCACCGCCGGTGAATACGACGTGACCGAGGTATTTGCCGAGTTCAACCTGCCGATCCTGTCCGGTGCCAATTATGCGGAAGAGCTTTCCGCAGACCTGGCCGTTCGCTACTCCGATTTCAGCACCTTCGGCGGCGAGACTACCGGCAAATTCGGCCTGGTATACGCCCCGGTCGAAGACCTGCGCTTCCGCGCCAGCGCCTCGACCTCTTTCCGCGCGCCGGGAATCTACGAGCTGTATAGCGGTACCGCGCAGAGCTACGAAACCCTGTATGACCCCTGTGATACCAGCGATGGCAACCAGGGTGACTTCTGTGGCGATGAGGTTACAAACCCTGGCTTCAAACAGATTGGCACCCAGGTCCCGACCAATATCGGTGGCAACCCGGACCTGAAGCCGGAAGAAGCGACGACCTTCACCGCCGGTGCTGTCTGGACTCCGTCATTTGTTGAAGACCTGTCGATTACCCTCGACTACTTCGATATTCAGGTGGAAGACGCCATCACCTCGCCGGACCTGCAGCGCATCCTGGACGACTGCTACCGCGAAGGCATTGCCAGTGCATGTGCGTTCGTAACCCGCGGTGCCGGCGACCAGATCGTCGCACTGGAAGGTGCGAAAATGAACATCGGCCAGATCGACACCCGTGGTATTGACCTGGATGTCATTCAGAACTTCCACTTCGATGCTGGCCAGTTGGCTCTGCGTCTCCAGGCTACCCGCCTGCTGGAGTACAAGGAGTTCAATGAGCAATCCGGTACTGAAACCGACAAGATGGACTATATCGGCAACACCAGCGAGATGTACGTGAAGTGGCGCGGTCTGGTAGGTGCCACCTGGTATGGCAGCAGCTGGGATCTCGGTATGGACGTCCGCTACCTGCACAAGGGCGAATCTCCGGTTACCGGCGGCTTTGTTCCGATTCCGTCACATACCTACCTGGACCTGAAAGGCGGCTGGGATGTCAGTGAGCAACTGCGCCTTTCCGCCGGGGTGGACAATGTGACCGATCGCGATCCATACGAAACCCCCGGATCCAACTGGAACAGCACTTACGATTTCAAGGGCCGTTACGCCTGGGCTGGTGTCAGCTACCAGTTCTAAGCGACGACTCCAGAAATCAAAAGAAGAAGGGGCGCCTCGGCGCCCCTTCTTTGTTTGTAGAAATAGCCTGTAGACCAGGTGATATTATTGCTCCTGGTGCTTCAAGTAATCCAGCTTGCGCGCATAGGCATTGACCGTTGCCGGGTTATTCGCCTGGGAAAAAGCCTCCCGGAAACTCTCCCTGGAATCCTCGAACTCTCCCAGCCGGTAATTCGTCAGCCCCATCAGGAAATGAAACCGGTGGTCGTCCTCATATTTCCACAATGCGCGGCGCAGCTGTTTCTTGGCCTGCTGGTATTCGCCGTGCTCGTAGGCATCCCGCGCCTGGTAGAAGAGGTAATAGGGATTGCGCTCGCGGTGGTAGCGCGCCCGCTGGGCGTAGTGGTCGGCCAGTTCGGTGCGGTCGCCGCGGCGATAGAGGCGCTCGAGGTTGCTGATCGCCACCAGGTTGCCCGAACTCAACTGCAGGGCCTGGCGGTAGCTCTGCTCGGCCTCGCGGAAGTATCCGAAGCGGCTGTAGAGGGCGCCCAGATTGGTCCACAGGTTGCTGTCGCCGGGGCGCAGTTCCAGTGCCTTGCGCAGATACAGGAACGCCTGCTCGCGCTCATCCTGTTTCATCAGCTCGACGCCGCGGTTGCTGTAGTACTGGGCGAAGGCGTCGATATCCGACAGCTTGTACTGGTCGTAGAGGGGATCGTAGGCGGCCAGGTTGAAATCCACCACGCGGCGGCCGCGGGCGCTCTCTGACACCATATTGATATGGCGGTAGACGACGAAGGTCTGTGCTTCATCGTGACCCCACACCGGCGGCACATCCACCTGGTTGAAGTAGGCGTCGGCACCCAGCTCCCGCGCCATGGCGACCATCATCAGGGTGAAGGCCAGGCAGTTGCCGCGCTGGCGGTGGTAGGTCTCGGTCGCGGTCAGGGTGCTGTCCGCATCGTATTCGACCTGGAACTCGCGCCGCTCGAAGGCGCGGATCAACGCCGCCAGCCGCTGCTGCGGGCTGGCACCCGGGGCCACGGTTGCCAGGTAGGCGCGCATCTCCGATGTCAGTGTCAGCAGGTCGTCCTCGGGTAGCTTGGCCGTGTCCACGGGCTGGCCGAGAATCACGGCGCCGCTCAGGGCTGAATGGGTGTCAATGCCGCTATCGTCGTCGGTGGGTGCGCCGGCGCAGGCGCTCAGAAGCACTACCAGAATTAGAAAAAGTGGGGTCTTCATCGTTATATTCCCCTGTTTATCGCTCTCCCCTTAGCATTTACCACTAATCGCCGCCCTGGGGAATAGCAATGCGGCAAATTGACCGGTTTCATCTGTAACGATTCGCCTGCCTAACACGCAGCTGTTACACTTCGTGGGTTTAATCTGGAAGCTCCGGGCACAGTCTGCAACTCTCTCCGGTATGGCAGCCGCAAGGCTGACTGAGGTGCACCGCACCGTCATCATCACCCGAGACGCCGGCTGACCGAGGTTCCCCAATAACTATTACAAGGCACACCTGAAAATCGTTACGAGCGGGTGGCTGGTGGTGGCCGCCGGAGCACAGCAAGCGGAGTGTACTTTAGTACATGAGCATTGCGAGCACCGCCGGACGCCGCCAGGCGCACGCGCAGTAGATTTGCAGATGTGCCTACAGACAGAGGAACTTCTAATGTCTTCTAATGTCGCGGACGTCACCACGGCGGCCACTACTGCCGGCTCGGGCGAGTTGCTCGGCCACCCCAAAGGGCTCTATATCTGCTTCGCCACCGAGCTCTGGGAGCGCTTCTCCTTCTACGGCATGAAGTATCTGCTCCTCCTCTACCTCACCAAATACCACCTGTTTACCGACAGCGCCGGCTATGACGTGCTCGGCGCCTACGCGGGCCTGGTCTACGCACTGCCGCTGATCGGCGGCCTGCTGGCCGACCGCTACCTGGGCATGCGCAAGGCGGTGCTCTTCGGCGGCATACTGCTGTGCCTGGGTCACCTGCTGATGGCCGTCGAGGGCCACCAAGCCATTTCCTACGCTGCGGGCACTGTGCTCAGTGAGGCCATTACCCTGAACGACGGCACCGTGATCGCTGCCGGCACCACCCTGGCCAACGATGTGGTGATCCAGGACGTGGTGGCGCTGAAGGTCTTCTTTATGGCCCTGGCGCTGATCACCGTCGGCGTCGGCTTCCTGAAGCCGAATATCTCCACCATTGTCGGCCAGCTCTACGGCAAGAATGACCCACGCCGCGATGCCGGTTTCACCATCTTCTATATGGGTATCAATATCGGCTCCTTCGTCGCCACCCTGCTGTGCGGCTGGCTGGGCGAGACCTACGGCTGGGGCTATGGCTTCGGCCTCGCCGGTATCGGCATGGTGGCCGGCCTGATCACCTTTATGTGGGGCCAGAAGTTCCTGGACGGCCTGGCCGAGCCGAGCCGCCCGGAAGTGCTGAAACAGAAGGCCATCGGCCCGATCAACAAGGAGTGGGCCGTCTACCTGGGCGGTATCGCCTCCCTGGCCCTGGTCTGGTTCCTGGTGCAGAGCGAGCCGGTGGTGCACCTGGCGCAGAACAGCCTGCTGATCGTCGCCATCGTCGGCCTGATTCTCTTCTCCATGCTGCACCAGGACAGCAAGGGCAAGGACATGCTGGCCATCGGCATGGCCGCGGTGACCGCGGCGCTGGGCCTGGTGTGGGCCTTTACCGATGTGGACATCTGGCTGGGCGGCATGCTGCTGGGCCTGGTGGCCTTTATCGGCTACGGCTTCGCGCGCCACTACAGCGAGGAGTTCTCCCGCACCGTGGTACTGATGGTGCTGATCACCTCCACCATCGTCTTCTGGGCCCTGTTCGAGCAGTCCGCCGGGTCCATGACCCTGTACGCAGACCGCGTGCTGGATCGTACCGTTGGCGACGGCGAGATACGCGCATCCATGTTCGGCTCCCTGAACGCCGGCTTCATCATGCTGCTGGCGATTCCGTTCGCGGCACTGTGGGTATGGCTGGGCAAGCGCGGCTGGGAACCCAGCACACCGGTCAAGTTCGGCCTCGGCATACTGCAGGCGGGCCTGGGCTTCGGCGCCCTGGTGCTGGGCGCGGAGTTCCCCAACGAGGCGGGCAAGGTGGCGGCCATCTGGCTGGTACTGGCCTACCTGCTGCACACCATGGGCGAGCTGTGCCTGTCTCCGGTCGGCCTGTCCGCGGTGACCAAGCTGTCCATCGGCAAGGTGGTGAGCGTCAGCATGGGCACCTGGTTCCTGGCCACCGCCCTGTCCGAGACAGTAGCCACCCGTATCGGCAAGATGGCGGCCGTGGATCAGGAGGCCACCGGCGATGTGGCCTCTACCCTGGCCACCTACACCAGTCTGTATGAGTACCTGATGTGGTGGGGCCTGGGTGTCGGCGCGCTGATGATCGTCATCTCGCCGCTGCTGAAGAAGGGGATGTGCGGTATCCGTTAATTGCGGAACCCCTGAAAACGCGAAAGGCCGCTGCGGGAGCAGCGGCCTTTTTTGTTTCCGGTGGCGGCCCCGACTGCCCCCTCTCCCGGCCCCTCCCCCGCAAGCGGGAGAGGGGAGCTATTCTTTCGGGTTTCGGGGACGTCCCGACTCCCGACTCCCGACTCCCGACTCCCGACTCCCGACTCCCGACTCCCGACTCCCGACTCCCGACTCCCGACTCCCGACTCCCGGCCATTATCCGAGAAGCAGCCCCGCATTCAGCCAGATAAAGCGCAGCCCGATCACACACAGCAGGCCGGCGAAGCAGTTCTTCAGCAGCTGCGGCGATAGCCGGTGCGCCAGGTTGGCGCCGAAGCGGGCGAAAGGAGTACTGGCGAGGACTATGCCGGCAAACGCCGGCCAGTAGATATAGCCGCTGCTCCAGGCCGGCAGCAGCGCGTCGCCCCAGCCCTGCACGGCGAAACTGATGGCGCCGGCCACCGCAATGGGCAGGCCGCAGGCGGCGGAGGTGGCCACGGCGCGCTGCATCTGCACGCGGCAGTGGGACAGGAAGGGCACCGTCAGGGAGCCGCCGCCGATGCCGAAGATGGCGGAGGCCCAGCCGATAAATCCGCCGGTGCCGGCCAGCAGCGGTCCACCGGGCAGCTTCTCGCCGTTTTGGGGCAGGTGCGCATGACGCCGGCCGGCGAGCCACATCCTGGATGCGATCACTATGGCGAAGATGCCGATCAACAGCTGCAGCCAGGCCCCCGGCAGTAAGTGGGCGGTCACACCGCCGAGCCAGGAGCCGAGCAGTATACCTGGAGTCATGGACAGGAAGATGTTCCAGTCCACCGCGCCCTTCAAATGATGGGTGCGGATGGAACTGAGTGAGGTGATGACGATGGTGGCCAGGGAGGTGGCCACCGCCATATGGGTGAGTATCTCCGGGGCTATGCCGAGGGCGGTGAAGACCAGTACCAGCGCCGGCACTATGATCAGGCCACCGCCGACGCCGAACAGGCCGGCGATGGTACCGGCAGCGGCGCCGACCAGCAGGTAAATCAGCAGCGTTTCCATTTCCCTCTCCCCCCATTACCGCAAGTCATTTGTAGGGGCGAACCTTGTGTTCGCCCGAGTGCCGAGCCGAACTCACCAAAGGCGAATACAAGGTTCGTTCCAGCCGCTCCAGGTATTCACGGCGCCTTCGGCCCCTACGGTCAGACATCAATCGCGTTTGTCGATGGCAAGCCAGTCGAAGCCCTGCTGCTGGCAGGCGAAGATGCAGTTGGCGACCCGCCCGGCGGCGTCGGCCAGGGCCTCGCGGGCCAGCTCGATGCTGTTGTTCTTCTCGCTGATATGGGCGACCACGAGATGCTGCAGCTGGTCGCAGCCGACCCGCTGCAGGAAGCCGGCGGCCTGCTGGTTGCTCAAGTGACCGTAGGCGCCGCCGACACGTCTCTTCAGGGACGGTGGATAGGGCCCCTGGGCCAGCATCTGCGGGTCGTGATTGGCTTCGAGCACCAGGGCGTCGCAGTCGCCGAAGTGGGCCTCGACATGGGGCGTCACGGTACCCAGGTCGGTCAGCAGGCCGAGACTGCTGCCGCGGCTGCGGAAGACGAACTGGGCCGCCTCGCGGGCGTCGTGAGGCACGGCCACCGGCGTGACCTGGATATCCGCCACCGCGAACGGCTGGTGGCCTTCGATCAGGTGCAGGCGGGGCAGTTTGCCGATATCGCGGGCGCGCAGGGTGCCGGGGGTCAGGTAGACGGGCAGGGCGTATTTGCGCGCCAGGGGCGCGACGCCGGACAGGTGATCGCTGTGCTCGTGAGTCACCAGGATCGCGGACAGGTCGGAGGGCGAAACGCCGAGCCGCGCCATGCGCCGCTCGGTCTCCTTGATGGTAAAGCCGCAGTCCACCAGCAGGCAATGGTCGCCACTGGCGACCAGGGTGCCGTTGCCTTTGCTGCCGCTTCCCAGTGATGCGAAGCGAAGGGCCACCGGGCGGCCCTTATATCAGGTTCTGGCGAATCGCCATCAACAGTTGCGAGGCCTTGGCGCGGGACAGGGGCTGGCCGCGGGTGTTGCGGACGCGCACTTCTATCTGGTCATTGGCGCCGCGCAGCACCACCAGGTAACCGGGATACTCCGCAGCGGGCGCGCCGCCCACGCCCTGGATATCCGTAAACAGCGCCGGCTCGGCGCTGGGATCGATGTTGGCCAGTACCTGCTGCAGGGTCACGCCCTCGGCAGCCACAGCCAATTCGTCTTCGCCCTTGCCGCCCCAGGAGAACCAGCCGTCCTCCTCCTCGTCGGTCAGCTCGCGGTCTTCGTCATAGGTGACGTAGAAGAGGCCGACATCGGCATCCTCTTTATGCAGGCGGTAGGCGCCGGCATTGAGGGCGTGAGCCACCGTGGCCCACGCCCGGTCCATGGCCAGGCTCATGGAGATATAGGGTTCGCGCCCGGCCGGCTCCTGCAGCTGTACCTTGACCGAGGTGCCGCCGATGGCCTGGGCCACCAGGGAGGCGGCGGCGCCGGTGGATTCGGCCGCCAGGGCGGAGGACATCTCATCGATCATCCAGCCCTCGCGCTCGGGGTTGCTGGACTGTTCCGGCCAGTTCACGCTGCCGCTGACCGGCGCGTCCGCCGGCACGGACAGGTGGCGCACGTGGATTTCGGTAGTGTCCGGCTGCACGCCGGACTCCACCTGCAGGCGGTACTTGTCCTTGGTGTCCGGGCTCTGCTCGAACTTCAGCCAGGTGGTCTCCATGATGCCGGCGCTGGCGTCGGCGCGCTCCAGATTCAGGCCGGAGCTGCGCAGGAAATAACTCAGTTGCGGCCATACCTCCGCGGGCGGCTGGCTAACCAATACCCAGCGGCGGTTGCCGAGCTTCTGGATCTTGACCCTGTCCAGGCCCACGTTGACCGACAGCGCCTGTGGGCGCGGCGCCTCGAACTTGCCCTGCTCCAGCTCATTGCTGGCGATCTGCGGGATCTCGTACAGCTCTTCCTGGTGCTTGGCAGTCACACCGGCGGGCAGATGCAGCGGTGGCAGGCTGGCTGCGCGCTGGTAGTCGTCGCTGCGGTCGCGCAGGCCGAGCCAGCCGCAACCGCTCAGGGCGGCGGCGAAACAACAGAGGGCGGCTCCAGCGGTCAATCTTGTCATTATCTGCTTCCTGGTAAATTCTCGTATCGCGGGCTCAGAGGACGCCTGCGCTGCGCAGCGCTTCGCGCACTGTGGCGTGGTGCTCGGGGGAGAGGCTGGTGAGCGGAAGGCGGATGCCGCCGTCGATGCGCCCCATTTCCCGCAGCGCCCATTTCACCGGTATCGGGTTGGACTCCACAAACAGCACTTTGTGCAGTATGCGGATGCGTTGGTCTATGGCCCGGGCCGTCTCGGCGTCACCGCTGAGCGCCGCCTCGCACATCTGCGCCACCGCCGCCGGCGCCACATTGGCAGTCACGCTGATATCGCCGCGGCCGCCCATCAGCATCAGTTCCATCGCGGTGGCGTCGTCGCCGGAGTAGACAGCGAAGTCCTTCGGCAGGATTTCCAGCAGCTCGCGGGCGCGCTCCAGGTCGCCGGTGGCCTCCTTGATACCGACGATATTGCCGATGGGCGCCAGGCGCCGCACCGTCTCCGGCAGCATGTCCACGGCGGTGCGCCCGGGCACGTTGTAGAGGATCTGCGGAATGGCCACGGCCTTGGCGATGGCCCGGTAGTGCTGGAACAGGCCCTCTTGGGTGGGCTTGTTGTAGTAGGGGGTGACCAGCAGGCAGGCATCGGCGCCGCACTTGGCCGCGGCCTCGCTGAGCTCGATGGCCTCGGAGGTGGAGTTGGCACCGGTACCGGCGATCACCGGGATGCGCCCGGCCACCTGGTCCACCACGCGGCGGATCACTTCGATGTGCTCGTTGACATCAAGGGTCGCGGATTCTCCGGTGGTGCCCACGGCGACCAGGGCGCGGGTGCCCTGCTCGATATGCCATTCCACGAGGTTGTGCAGGCTGTCCCAGTCCAGGCTGCCGTCTGCATACATTGGGGTAGCCAGCGCCACCATACTGCCGGAAAACATCCTTACTCCTTATTCTCGCACCCCCATCCCCTGCTGAGGGAGTGAGAGAGTGCCGCCGAAAATGAAACCGGTATGTTACTGAGGGCACCGGATCTATGCCAGAGGCGATTACGTCGCCGCTTTCCTGCGCTTTTTCCTTTTCTTCCTGCGCACGCCCTCGTAGACGTCCGGCGCCCCCTCAGGGCGGGTCTTGAAGCGGCGGTGCAGCCACATGTACTGCGCCGGGTTCTCGCGCATGCGCGCCTCGACAAACTGATTGACCAGAATTGCGTCCTGCAGTTCGTCGCCGGAGGGTATTTCCCCGATCGGCGGGTAGATCACGACCTTGTAGCCGGCGGCGTCCGCCAGCCTGGTGACCGTATAGGGCACCACCTGGGCGCGCCCCACCCGGGCGAAGCGGGAGGTGCCGGTCACCGTGGCCGCGGGCTGGCCGAACAGCGGCGCGAAGACCCCCTGCTTGATGCCGTAGTCCTGGTCCGGCGCGTACCAGACGGCGCGGCCGTTCTTGAGCGCGCGCAGCATGCCGCGCACGTCCTTGCGCTGGTAGACCTCGGAATCCTCGCCGTGGCGCTCGCGCCCCTTGCGCTGCATATAGTCGTAAACCGGATTCTTGTGCGGGCGGTACATGCCGTCCACCTTGTGGCACAGGGAGACGAACTGGGCACCCAGCTCCAGGGTGGTGAAGTGCATCGCCATCAGCACCACCCCCTGCCCGCGGGACTGGGGCTCCCGCAGGTACTCCAGCCCCTCGACGGTAAAGCGCTTGCGCAGCCATTTGGAGGAGCGGAACCAGGCCATGCCGGTTTCCATCAGGGCTATGCCGTTGGATTCGAAGTTGCGCCGCAGCAGCCCGGCCCGCTCGGCCTCGGACATTTCCGGGAAGCACAGCGCCAGGTTGCGCTCGGCAATGGTGCGGCGGGTCGGGGCGACGCGCAGCATCAACCGGCCGAGCCCGCGCCCCAGTCCCAACTGCCAGCGGTAGGGCAGCTGGGCGACGAGAAACCAGAGGGCGAACAGCAGCCAGGTGGGCCAGTAGCGCGGGTGCAGCAGCGCCGCACGGAATCGGGGTTTTTCCATCGGACCTTTTTATTTGGGGGCGCGGTGATCTGCCGCCAACCGAAAGCGGCGCATTATATAGTGGTTGGTGGTCAGTGGTCAGTGGTCAGTGGTCAGTGGTCAGTGGTTGGTATGGTCAGTGGTTGGTGGTCAGTGGTCAACGTCACCAACCACTCATCAATGGCGCAGCAGGGTATCCAGCTCGTCGACCGCCTCGCACCAGTCGGAGTCGTCCAGTATCGCCTCCTTGAGGAAGCGGCTCTGGCCCTCAGACCAGAAGGGCGCCTCGGACAGGTGTTCCTGGCCGCTCAGGTGGTGGTTCTCGAGAAACTCCTCTATGGCCGCGTCCTCGGAATCGAGACCCAGTTGGGCAAAGAGGTCATTGAGGGTGTGAAATCCGGTGGTTTCCATAGTCGCTCCCGGCAAATGGCCCCGCCGTCCAGGGCGGCGGGGAAAACCGATGCAGAAAGTATAGATACCCGCGATTCACGGCGCGGGGTTGGGGTTCATGGTGTGGACAGACTCGATGGCGGCCACTTGGTCATCATCCAGTGTCAGCTGGGCGCTGGCGATATTGCTCTTCAGCTGTTCCATGGTGGTGGCGCCGATAATATTGGAAGTCACGAACGGCTGCCGGTTGACAAAGGCCAGTGCCATCTGCGCCGGGTCCAGGCCGAACTCCCGTGCCAGTGCCACATAGGCCTCGGTGGCCTGCACCGCGCGTTCCCCGGTGTAGCGCTGGAAGCGCTCGTACAGGGTCAGGCGCGCTCCCTCCGGTTTCTTTCCGCCCAGGTACTTGCCGGACAGGACGCCGAACCCCAGCGGCGAGTAGGCCAGAAGACCGCACTGCTCGCGAATCGCCATCTCAGCACAGCCGACCTCGAAGGAGCGGTTCAGCAGGCTGTACGGGTTCTGGATGGAGGCGATGCGCGGTTTGTTGCCGTGTGCGGCCAGGCGCAGGTATCTGTGCATGCCCCAGGGGGTCTCGTTGGAGAGGCCGATATGGCGCACCTTGCCGGCCCTGACCAGTTCCGCCAGCGCGTCCAGGGTTTCGGCGATGGCTATGCCGTCGTCGTCATCGTGCTCGTAGCCGAGGCGGCCGAAGAAGTTGGCCTGACGCTCGGGCCAGTGCACCTGGTAGAGATCGATATAGTCGGTGCGCAGGCGCCGCAGGGAGTCGTCGCAGGCCTTGAGGATCTGTTCGCGGGAGAGGCGCGGGCCGCCGCGGATATGGGCCACGCCGGAGTTGGCGTCGCCGCGCCCGGTGACCTTGGTGGCCAGCACAAGCCTGTCGCGGTTGCCCCGCGCCGCCTGCCAGTTGCCGATGATCTCCTCGGTGCGCCCCTGAGTCTCGGGCCGCGGCGGCACCGGGTACATCTCGGCGCAGTCGATAAAGTTCACCCCCTTGCCCAGGGCGTAATCCAGCTGTTCGAAGGCCTCTGCCTCACTGTTCTGCTCGCCGTAGGTCATGGTGCCCAGGCAGATCAGGCTGACATTGAGATCGGTTTTGCCTAGCTGGCGGTATTCCATGGCGGGACTCCTGCAGATCAAATGGGGTGATTATGCAGGCTTGGGAAGCGGAAATGTAGGAGCGGTCCGGCCGGGAGCGGTCCGGCCGGGAGCGCTCCTACAGATGAAGGCGGGATTACTTGAAATCCGCCGCCACCACCGGGCTGATATCAGCCTCGTAATCGATTCCTTCGATACCGAAACCGAACAGCTTCAGGAAATCCTCCTGGTAGCCCTTGTAGTCGGTCAGCTGGAACAGGTTTTCCTCGGTCACTTCAGGCCACAGCTTCTCGATCTTGGCCTGGGTCTCCGGGCGCAGTTCCTTGTCATCCATGCGGAAGCGGTTGGCATCGTCCAGGCGCGGGCTGTCGGTGTAGAGGCCCTCGGTATAGAGACGGTACAGCTGTTCAATGCAGCCCTCGTGGGTGCCCTCTTCCTTCATCACCTTGTAGACGAGGGAGATGTACAGCGGCATTACCGGGATGGCCGAGCTGGACTGGGTCACCAGCGCCTTCAGCACCGCCACATGGGCATCGGCCTTGTCGCTGTCGCTGATCGCCTTGGCGGCGCGGTCCAGGTCTTCCTTGGCCTTGCCGATGGTGGCGTGGCCGTAGATGGGCCAGGTGAGCTTTTCGCCGATATAGGTGTAGGCGACGGTCTTGCAGTCGTCCGCCAGCACGCCGGCCTCGCCGAGAGCGTCCATCCACAGTTCCCAGTCCTCACCGCCCATGACTTTTACGGTCGCGGCGATTTCTTCCTCATTCGCCGGCTCGACGGTGATATCGGAGATTTCCAGCTTGTCGGTGTTCAGGTTCTTGGCGGTGTAGGACTTGCCGATCGGCTTCAGCACGGAGCTGTACAGCTCGCCGGTCTTGGGGTCGGTGCGGCGAGGCGAGGCCAGGCTGTAGATCACCAGGTCCACCTTGCCCATGTCTTCCTTGATCATCTCGATGGCCTTGGCCTTGATCTCGTCGGAGAAGGCGTCGCCATTGATGCTCTTGGCGTAGAGGCCGGCCTTGTGCGCCTCTTCCTCGAAAGCGGCGGAGTTGTAGTAACCGGCGGAGGCGGTGCGCTTGTCTGTCGGCGGCTTCTCGAAGAAGACACCCAGGGTCTTGGCGCCGCAGCCGAAGGCGGCGGTGATGCGCGAGGCCAGGCCATAGCCGGTGGAGGCGCCCACCACCAGCACGTTCCTGGGGCCATTCTCGATGGCCGGCTGGGATTTGATGTATTCGATCTGCTCGCGCACATTGGCGGCACAGCCCTGCGGGTGGGCGTTGGTGCAGATAAAACCGCGTACTTTCGGCTGGATGATCATGCCTTTTAGTCTCCCTCTCTACTTGGGAATCGTGGTTGTTCGGTCACGTTGCTGGTGCCGCATTCTAATGGCAGACGGGGCCGAGTCCCATAGCGGCCGTCACGGGGCGGCGCTCTCCGCGGCCGGCCCTGTCCAGAATATCCGTGCTCGCGGCCAGATTCTCGGTTTCTGCCCTGTCCGGGGGCAGAGGCAGGCCCCTCTGCCAGTCCGCATCGGACAGCCCGCGTCGATTGGCGCCGTTTTCCCGGAGATCGGCGCAGTTTGTGTAACCTGACCCCGGCACACTGGGCTTTGGCACGTTGTATGCACTTCCAATAGTGGGAGTTTCGGGAATCCTGCGGACCAGCAGTTTTCGAGCCTTTCCAACGGGCCCGCAACGGATGCGGTGCCCCTCTTCAACTCAGGCAAGCTAGAGAGGTAAGCATGAAATACTACTCACGCCACTTCGTAAAACCCGGTGATCTCAACCCGGCACAACGGCTGTTCGGCGGTCAGCTCCTGGCGTGGATAGATGAGGAGGCGGCCATCTTCGCCGGCTGCCAGATGGGCACCCCCATGGTGGTCACCAAGCTGATGTCGGAGATCGACTTCGTCAGTTCGGCCTTCTGCGGCGACGTGGTGGAGTTCGGCTTCGAAGTGGTGGCCATAGGCCGCAGCTCGCTGACGGTACACTGCGAGGTGCGCAACAAGCAGACCCGGGAATTGATCATCCAGGTGGAGCGCATCGTGTTTGTGGCCCTGGATGCGGACGGCAAACCCACACCGCACAAGAAGGCGGGCATGACGCTGGAGGAGGCAAGGCTGGCGACCGAGCATGAGCGGGAACAGCGGCTGGCCGGTTAGGCGCTCTCCCCTCTGGAAGAAAATCGACAGCGACTTTTGTAGGAGGGATAAGCCTCAAGCGCATCCACCACCCATAGCGGCGGATGCGCTTGACGCTTATCCGCCCTACAGGCTCATCGACAGCTAGATGTATTTCAGCGGCAGCCGCGTGGTCTGCTTCATCGTCTCCATCACGAAGCTGGAACTGACATCGAACAGGTCCGCCTTGATCAGCTCCTTGTACAGGCGGTCGTAGCCGGGCATGTCCGTCACCACCGCCTTGACCAGGTAATCCAGGTCGCCGCTCATACGGTGCACTTCCAGTACCTCCGCAATGCCCTGTACCACCTCGTTGAACTGTGCCGCCCACTGGTCGTTGTGCTGGTTGGTTCTTATCGCGATATAGACCGTCAGCGGCAGGTTCACCCTGTCCTGGTTCAGCAGGGTCACCCGCTCGCGGATTACCCCTTCCTCCTCCAGCTTGTGGATGCGCCGCCAGCAGGCGGACTTGGAGATGCCCACCCGCTCGGCGATATCGCCTACTGACAGGGTCGCGTCCCGCTGCAGCAGATCCAGTATCTGCCGGTCCTGACTGCCCAGTTTCTGTTCCGCCATATTGATTCCCGGTCACCGTTCCCACAACCAGCATCGCGCCGGTCAATCGTTTCAGGAAATGATCATAAGTGAAACGATGGCCCGATAACAGTGCCCTATCCGGGCCAAGTGGAGACATTGTTTCGCCCTTTCTGCCCTATAGTTCGCAGCCCATACGAATTCGGGAAGTAGAGCATGAGCGCACTGATAAAAAGCATCCGCGAGTCCGTGATCGGCGATATGCAGCCGATCGAAACCCCCTTCGGCCACAAGCCGCTGGTCTACGCCGACTACACCGCCTCCGGGCGCGCGCTGGGGTTTATCGAGGACGCCATCCGCCGGCAGGTGCTGCCCTTCTATGCCAATACCCACACCGAGACCTCCTACACCGGCGCCCAGACCACGGCGCTGCGGGAGGAGGCCCGCGACGAGATACGACGGGCGGTCAACGCCGGCCCGGACCACAAGGTGATCTTCTGCGGCGCCGGCGCCACCGCCGCCATCCACAAGCTGATCGATATCCTCAACCTGCGCCTGCCGGCGGACCTGGCCAAACGCTACCGGCTGCTGGAGAGGATTCCCGCCGAGGAGCGGCCGGTAGTCTTTATCGGCCCCTATGAACACCACTCCAACGAGTTGCCCTGGCGGGAGAGCATCGCCGAGCTGGTGTCCATCCCCCTGGACGCGAACGGCGCGCTGGACCTGGACGCCCTGGAAGCCCGGCTGCGCACCTATTCCGACCGCGCGCTGAAGATCGGCAGCTTCTCCGCCGCCTCCAATGTCACCGGCATCAGGACGGATGTGGACGCGGTGGCGCGGCTGCTGCACAAGTACGGCGCCCTCTCCTTCTGGGATTACGCCGCCGCGGCGCCCTATGTGGCCATCGACATGAGCGGTGAAAATAATGCGCACGGGGACAGCGGCAAGGACGCGGCGTTTATCTCCCCGCACAAGTTTATCGGCGGCCCGGGCACACCAGGCATTCTCGTGGTCAAGCAGCAGCTGCTGAAAAACTCGGTGCCGGCGGTGCCTGGCGGCGGCACCGTGCTCTATGTGACGCCGGAGGATCACCGCTACCTGAGCGACGCGGAGCGCTGCGAGGAAGGCGGCACCCCGGCCATCGTCGAGTCGATCCGGGCCGGGCTGGTATTCAAGCTGCAGCAGCAGGTGGGCACCGACGAGATAGAGCGGCGCGAGGCGGACTTCGTGCGCCGCGCTTTAGCGCGCTGGTCCGAATGCGAGAATATCGAGATACTCGGTCCCTCTGTAAACAACGGGAATGCGCCGCGCCTTTCCATCACCTCACTGCGCATCAGGCACAGGGGCAGGGACCTGCACTATGGTTTCGTGGTAGCGCTATTGAACGACCTCTTCGGCATCCAGGCCCGCGGCGGCTGCTCCTGCGCCGGCCCCTATGGCCACAGCCTGCTGGGCATGGACATGGCATACAGCCGGGCCCTGGAGGCGCAGCTGCTCGACGGGCATATGGTGCTGCGGCCGGGCTGGGTGCGGCTGAATTTCAATTACTTTATCGACGAGGAGACCTTCGAGTACCTGGTGCGCGCGGTGGAGCTGGTGGCGGAGCACGGCTGGAGGCTGCTGCCCTACTACCGCTTCGACGAGGGGCACGGCATCTGGCGTTTCCAGGATATCCGCAACGCCCCCGCCGCCAGTCTGGCTCAGCTGGATTTCAATGCACTCGGAAACACCGGGATCGCCGGCGAGACGGCGACAGTTTCACTGGCGGACTGCCTCGCCATGGCGGAAAAGGAACTGCGCCGCGAGGAGCGCCCGGGTTGCCGCTACGGCCTGGAGCTGCCGGCGGAGGCGGAGAGGTTGCGCTGGTTTGTGCTGCCGCAGGAAGTTGGCTGACGCACATCACGTGTAGGAGCGGCGGGGCAGCCATCCGCCCCGCCGCTCCTACGAGGGAAAGGACAGGAACGTAGGTTGGGCTGAGCCTTGCGAAGCCCAACATAATGTGGCCGGGCCTGCTGTTGGGCTTCGCGAAGCTCAGCCCAACCTACGACAGGATCAGCGGAAATCGGACTATCGCAACAGCAACAGCGGCTGCCGGGTGGAGAGCAGCATCTTGGCGGTAATGCTGCCCATCAGCAGGTCCCGCAGGCGATTGTGGCTGAAGGCGCCCATCACCGTCAGGTCGATTTCGTGCTCGGCCTGGTAGGCGGTCAGCGCCTCCACGGCCCGGCCTTCCAGCCGGTTCGCGGTCACCGCCAGTCCGGCGGCGTCCAGCACCGCGCTGGCCTCGGCCAGCAGTCCCTCGGCGGTCTCCGCCGGGCCCACGTGGACCAGGTGGCAGGCGAGCTCGCGGAACAGCGGGCTTCCGGCCACCAGCGCCAGCGCCTTGCGCGCGGCCTCGCTGCCGTCGTAGGCGAGCATGATCCGTCGCGGCCTGCTGAATTCCTTGTTCACTACCAGGATCGGCTTGTGCAGTGAGCGCGCCACCGTCTCCAGGTGCGCGCCCAGGCCCTGCTCGGAGCCGCCGTGCTCCTCGCCGCGGATGCCGAGCACCAGCACGCGGATATTGTCCTCCATCTCCACCAGGGATTCGCTCAGGCTGTCGTGGCGCTGGCAGGTGATCACCTGCTCTACGCCGTGCTGGGCGGCGCGCTCGCTGGCCGCCTGCAGCATCAGTTTTCCCTGCTGCACCATCAGGCGCGAGCGCTGCTGTTCCAGAGCAGTCAGCTCCTCCAGCAGCTCCTCCTGGCTGCCCAGGCCGATACTGCCGGTGAGGTCCGCCACCGCCGGCACGTTGCCGCGCTCGATATTGTGCAGCAGCTTCAGGGGCGCGCCGGTGTTGACCGCTATCCAGGCGGCGTAGTCGCATACCGCGCTGGTATAGTGGGAGCCATCGATACAGGCCAATACCATCGCCTCATGAAGGGAATGGTTGGCCTGCTGGCTGTGGCCATTGACTTCTTTATTGTTATTGTCGTTTTGGTTGACGGTCATCAGTGTCCTCCCAGGACCCTCTCGATTTCTTCGGGCTTGTCGTGCACACCGAAACGGTCGACGATGGTCTCGCTGGCCTCGTTCAATCCCACCAGTTCCACCTGTGCACCCTCGCGGCGGAACTTCACCACCGACTTGTCCAGCGCATGCACCGCGGAGATATCCCAGAAGTGGGCGCGGCTCAGATCGATCACCACCTTGTCCACCACCTCCTTGAAATCGAAGGCGGCGACAAACTTGTCGGCGGAGTTGAAGAATACCTGTCCCGCCACCTTGTAGGTACGGGTGCTTTCCGCCTCGTCCAGTTCGCTCTCCACGTACATGAAGTGGCTCACCTTGTTGGCGAAGAATAGCGAAGCCAGCAGCACGCCGACAAATACACCATAGGCCAGGTTGTGGGTCCACACTACCACAATCACCGTGGCCAGCATCACCAGGTTGGTGGACAGCGGATAGCGCTTCAGGTTGCGGATGGACTCCCAGTTGAAGGTACCTATGGAGACCATGATCATCACCGCCACCAGCGCGGCCATCGGGATCACCGCCACCCAATCGCTGAGGAAGACCACCATCGCCAGCAGGGCGACACCGGCCACCAGGGTGGACAGGCGCCCGCGGCCACCCGACTTAACGTTGATCACCGACTGGCCGATCATCGCGCAGCCCGCCATGCCCCCCAACAGGCCTGAGCCGATATTGGCAATACCCTGGCCCTTGCACTCGCGATTCTTGTCGCTGGGGGTATCGGTCAGGTCGTCGACGATGGTGGCCGTCATCATGGATTCCAACAGGCCCACCACCGCCAGGCCGGCGGAATAGGGGAAGATGATCTGCAGCGTCTCGAAGTTCAGCGGCACCTCCGGCCACAGGAAGACCGGCAGCGTGTCCGGCAACTCGCCCATGTCACCCACGGTGCGGATATCCAGTCCCAGGGTCACCGCCACCGCGGTGAGAGTCAGAATACACACCAGCGGCGAAGGCACCACCTTGCCGATCACCGGGATATACGGGAACAGGTAGATGATGCCGAGGCCTGCGGCGGTCACCGCGTACACATGCCAGGTGACATTCGTAAGCTCCGGCAGCTGCGCCAGGAAAATAAGAATCGCCAGCGCATTCACGAAACCCGTCACCACCGCCCGCGAGACGAAACTCATCAGGCTGCCCAGTTTCAGGTAGCCGGCGAGAATCTGCAGCACCCCGGTCAGCAGCGTCGCCGCCAGCAGGTACTGCAGGCCGTGCTCCTTCACCAGGGTCACCATCAGCAGTGCCATGGCGCCGGTGGCAGCGGAGATCATGCCCGGGCGACCGCCGACGAAGGCGATCACCACCGCGATACAGAAGGACGCGTAGAGGCCGACCCGCGGGTCCACCCCGGCGATGATGGAGAAGGCGATGGCTTCGGGAATCAGCGCCAGGGCCACCACCAGACCGGCGAGCACGTCGCGGCGGATATTGCCGAACCAGTCGGCTTTCGTTGAAGAGAGCAGCATAGGAAGAGAACTACCAGGCGGGTCACATCGGTCAAAAAGGGCGCGCACTCTACCACAAATGGGCCCCTGTGTCCGCCGCCGGACGGGGCGGACAGCGGACACTTCGAGCGGACAGGTGCCCGGCTGTCCGCCGGTCATAAAAAATAAAATTCTCCTTACTTTTCAACAAGTTAAAAACCAGCCAAAAACTGGCACGGCCCTTGCTCTATTGCCTGCAAGCGAGACAAAAAAGCTTGCATCCAGATTCGACAGCCGGCGCGTCACATACCCCGTAAGCGAAGCGCCGGCACCAAAACGACGAGAAACGGAAAGCCACAATGATCAGAGACACCTCCGGCCAGGATATTCAGATCGCCGCAGTGCCGGCGTGGAAAAACCCCAGGATACTGAAAGCCGCCGCCGCAGCCACCCTCGCGCTCGCCTTCCTCGGTTGGGGCGCCAACGCCTGGTGGTCCACAGGATCGGTGGATGGCACCCTGTCCCTGTCCCGCGTCAACGTCGCCCAGGTGGAGCGCGGCGACCTGGTGCGCGACCTGGTCGTCCAGGGCAAGGTGGTGGCCGCCAACAGCCCCACCCTGTTCAGCCCGGCCCAGGGCATCGTCAAATTTGCCGTCAAGGCCGGCGACACTGTCGAGCAGGGTCAGTTGCTGGCGGAAGTGGACAGCCCGGAACTGTCCAACCAGCTGGCCCAGGAAAAGGCGCTGTTCAACAAGCTGAACGTCGAGCTGCAGCGGCAGAAGATCCAGGCCAAGCGCCAGCAGCTGGAAAACCGCCAGAAGGCGGACCTGGCCAGGGTCAACCTGACCGCTGCCCAGCGCGAACTCAAGCGCGCGGAAATCTCCATGCAGAAGCAGATCATCTCCCAGCTGGATTTCGAGAAGGCCCAGGACGACCTGGCGCGCGCCGAACTGGAGTACGAGCAGGCGGTGCAGAACGCCGGGCTTGAAAAGGAGTCCCTGGCCTTCGAGACCCAGACACTGGAACTGCAGGTCTCCCAGCAGAAACTGCAGGTGGAAGAGCTGGAGCGCCGGGTGCGCGACCTGAAAATCCTGTCGCCGGTGGACGGCACCATCGGCAGCCTGGCGGTGGCCCAGCGCAGCGCCGTGGCCGCCAATACCCCGCTCATCACAGTCGTGGACCTGACCAGCTTCGAACTGGAAGCCGCAGTGCCGGAAAACTACGCCGACGACCTGGGCCTGGCGATGGCGGTGGAGATCAACCTCGGCGGCAGGAGACTGCCCGGCGAGATCACAGCCATCTCCCCGGAAGTGATCGACAACCAGGTCCAGGCCCGGGTGCGTTTCACCGACGGCCAGCCCCAGAACCTCCGCCAGAACCTGCGCCTGACCGCACGCATCCTGCTGGAAAACCGCGAGGACGTACTGCTGGTCAAGCGCGGTGCCTTCCTCGACCAAAGCGGCGGCCGCTACGCCTTCCGCCTGAACGGCGAACAGCAGGCGGAACGGGTGCCGATCCAGATAGGCACCCTGGGCCTGAACCAGGTGGAGATCGTCTCCGGCCTCGATGTGGGGGACCAGATTATCGTCTCCGCGCCGGAGGAGCTGGAAAAGGCGCAGCTGGTTGCGCTGAAGGAATAAAGACGGGACTCGGGACTCGGGACTCGGGACTCGGGACTCGGGACTCGGGACTCGGGACTCGGGACTCGGGACTCGGGACTCGGGACTCGGGAATGATCGTAGGGTGGATAAGCGCCAAGCGCATCACCAACAAAGACGGCGGATGCACCTGATGCTTATCCGCCCTACAAAAACGAAAAAACTTATCAGGAAAGGAAAACCACCATGCTGAAAATGCACAACATCCGCAAAAGCTACCGCACCGACACCATAGAAACCCACGCGCTGCGGGATTTCAGCCTGGAGGTAAACGAGGGGGAGTTCGTTTCGGTCACCGGCCCCAGCGGCTCCGGCAAGACCACCTTTCTCAATATCGCCGGCCTGCTGGAAACCCCCACCGGCGGCCAGTACCTGCTCGACGGCGAGGATGTTAGCGACCTGAACGACCGCCAGCGCTCGCGCCTGCGCAACGAGAAGATCGGCTTTATCTTCCAGGGCTTCAACCTGATCCCGGACCTGAACCTGTTCGACAATATCGACGTGCCGCTGCGCTACCGCGGCTTCAATGCCAGGGAGCGGAAAAGGCGCATCGAAAAGGTCCTCGAGCAGGTGGGCCTGTCTGCCCGCGCCAAGCACCTGCCGGCGCAGCTGTCCGGCGGCCAGCAGCAGCGCGTGGCCATCGCCCGCGCCCTGGCCGGCGAACCGCGCTTCCTGCTCGCGGACGAACCCACCGGCAACCTGGACTCGCTGATGGCGCGACAGGTCATGGAGCTGCTGGAATTCATCAACGAGTGGGGCACTACCATCGTCATGGTCACCCACGACCCGGACCTGGCCCGCCGCGCGCACCGCAATATCCAGATAGTCGACGGCCAGGTAGCCGACCTGCGGCACGGCGCGATCAACCCTGAAGCTGCGATCGCCTGAGGAGAACAATAATGCTTGGATACTATATTTCCCTGGCGCTACGCAGCCTGCGCCGCACGCCGATTCTGAGCGCATTGATGGTCGCCGCCATCGCCGTCGGCGTGGGCGCATCGATGACGGTGCTGACCCTCAACTACATGATGTCCCGGAACGCCCTGGCCCATAAGGACGATGTACTCTACGCGGTGCAGCTGGACAGCTGGGACCCAAACTCTTCCTACCAGGGCGACAAGAACCTTACCCGCATGCCCTGGGAACTGACCTACAAAGATGCCCAGGCACTGCTCCGATCGGACATTCCCAGCCGCCAGGTGGCCATGCACCGCTGGGGTGCCACCGTCACCCTGGACGACTCGGAGCTGCGCCCCTTTGTCGGCCATATCCGGGTCACCACGCGGGACTTCTTTGCGCTCTTCGATGTCGATTTCCTGTACGGCGGCACCTGGGAGAAAAATGCCGATAACAACGCCGTGCGGCAGACAGTGATCACCCAGAAGAGCAACGAGAGATTATTCGGTGGCGAGAACAGCGTTGGCCGCACTATCAATCTGAACGGGAAGCCTTTCACGGTAATCGGCGTGGTCAAAAACTGGAGCCCGGTGCCCAAGGTCCACGACCTGAACAACGGCGCCTTCAACGACTCGGAGGAGTATTACATTCCCTTCGGGCTCCACCGCGAACTGGGCATCTACAGCTGGGGCAACACCAACGCCTGGAAGCACGAGGAAGAGCTCGAGGACAAGGGGTACGAGGGGTTCCTGCAGAGCGAATCGGTTTGGATACAGTACTGGGTGGAACTGGAGTCCGCGGAGCAGAAACAGCGCTACGAGAATTTCCTGACCTCTTATATCCGCGAGCAAAAGGCCCAGGGCCGTTTCGAGCGACCGTTGAAATTCGGCCTCACCAGGCCCTCCGAGTGGCTTGTAGTCAACCGGGTGCTGCGCGACGACAACCGCGTCCTGGGCTGGCTATCCCTGGCCTTCCTGCTGGTATGCGTCGTCAATGCGGTGGCACTGCTGCTGGCCAAGTTTCTGCGCAAGGCACCGGAAGCCGGTGTACGTCGCGCCCTGGGCGCCAGCCGCAACGCAATTTTCACCCAGCACCTGATTGAAAGTGCCTGTATCGGCATCGGCGGCGGTTTGCTGGGCATACTGCTAAGCAGTTTCGGGCTGCTGGCTGTTAAAAGCCTCGCTATGGGATTCGCCGACCACATCGCCCATATGGACTGGCTGATGATGCTGGCCGCCGTCGGCCTGGCAATTGTCGCCAGTCTGCTGGCCGGCCTCTATCCGGCCTGGCGCGTCAGCCGCACCAATCCCTCCGTCTACCTGAAAACCCAATAAGGACAAGGCCATGTTGGAAATCAGACCCATTCTGTCCGCCCTCTGGCGCAACAAGGTTGCGGCCCTGCTGATCGCCGTGCAGCTGGCCCTGACCCTGGCCATTGTCGGCAACGCCAGCGTCATCGTCAGCGACCGCCAGGAAAAAATTGCGCGGCCCACCGGCATGCCGGTGGATGACCTGATCGGCGTCATATTCCATCCGACCAGTGCCGACTTCGACCTGCCCGGCACAGTACAGGCGGACCTGGATATGATTCGCCGCATACCCGGCGTGATCAATGCCGTGCACACCAGCCATATTCCAATTTCCGGTTCCGGTTCATCGAGCGACTTCTACAAGGAACCCAACCAGCAGGTCGGCGATGAGACTGCCAACGTCTATTACACAGGACCGGAATTCATCGAGGCATGGGGGTTGAACCTGGTTGCCGGGAGAAATTTCACCCCCGCCGAGATGAAAGTTTTCAACCCCAACGACGCCTACAGACCGGCCGTAGCCATCATTACGCAGAAATTTGCCGATGCGATGTTCCCCGAGGGCGATGCCGTCGGCAAATACCTGTACAAGGGCAGCGGCGATCCGGTCAAGATCATCGGTATCGTCGAGCGCCACCTCGGTGCCTGGGTGAGCTGGTCCCTGGCGGGTCGGGTGGCCTTCTACCCCGGCCTGATGGATATCAGTTTTGGACGCTATGTGATTCGCGCTGAACCGGGAAAGCGCGACCAGGTGCTCAAGCAGGTGGAGGAAAAGCTCGCGGAACGCGATCCTCAGCGCGTCATTCGCTTCAAGACACTGTCCGAGGAACTGGATGAGGGCTATGCGGAAGACAACCTGATGGTCAAGGTGCTCTCCGCAGTAATAATCATGCTCACCTTTATCATCGCTCTCGGCATCGTCGGCCTGACGTTTTTCTGGATCAACCTGCGCGCCAAGCAGATCGGCGTGCGCCGTGCCCTCGGGGCTACCCGCGCCAATATCAGCCGCTACTTCCTGCTGGAAAACTGCCTGATCGCCGGCACCGGCATCGCCATCGGCATGGCGGCGGCGCAGATCGGCAACCATTTTATGGTTGCCAACTACTCCCAGCCGGCGATGCCGTTGTCCGTGATGTTGGTCTGCGCGCTGATGCTGCTCACCGTCAGCCTGACGGCAGCGCTGGTGCCGGCCCTGCGCGCGGCCAATATCTCGCCGGCGACGGCCACCCGCAGCGTATAAACGGCACGGTACACAGAAGGAAATGGAGGGGGATGTCTCTCCCTCCCCGCGATAACATCGACAATAGGAAACAAGCATGCGCAAATTGACTGCAGCCCTGATCCTGGCGGGCTCGTCCCTCGCCCACCTGGCGGCTGTGGCGGAGGAGCACCCGGTGATATCCGGCCCCGCCACATCCGCGGAACTCGTAACGGAGATAACAGACGCAGACCGGATACTGTTTGATGCCGTGTTCAATAACTGCGACCTGGAAGCATCACAGGGCCTGGTGACGGATGACTTCGAGTTCTATCACGACAAGTGGGGCAAGATCGCGGATTCCGGCGCGGAGTTCCTGAACTCGGTCGAGGACGTGTGCGCAGGCCGGCAAACCGGCCGGAATGTCAAAGCAAAGCGGGAGCTGGTTTCCGGCAGTGTAAAAATATACCCACTCAACCAATTCGGAGCCATTCAGATCGGCACGCACAAGTTCTACGGCCTCCCGGAGGGAAAAGAGCCGGTGCTGCGGGAAACGGGGCAGTTCACCCACGTCTGGCAGAAGATAGGCGGTAAGTGGAAGCTAGCCCGCGTGCTGAGTTACGACCACAAGGCGGCCCAGCAGTCTTCCGAGTAGTTTCTCCCGAACCCGGCAAGGTTACACCGGGTTCCCTTCTTTCCGCCCCCTGTTTCTGCACCCGACTTTGGGTGCATAATGCCCAGCGAAAACCAACAGCGGTACTGATTATGGACAAGGTACTGATCATCGACGACAACCAGGGCATCATCTCCGCCCTGGAGCTGTTGTTGTCCCTGCATCGGATTGAAACCGTCAGCGCGGTCACCCCACCCGCAGGCCTGCAGTTGCTGCGCGAACACCCGGATATCAGCCTGGTCATCCAGGATATGAACTTCACCGCGGACACCACCTCCGGCGAGGAGGGACGCGAGCTGTTCTTTGCGATCCGGGAAATCAACCCGGACCTGCCGGTAATACTGCTCACCGCCTGGACCCAGCTGGAGATGGCGGTGGAGCTGGTCAAGGCCGGCGCGGCCGACTATATCGGCAAGCCCTGGGATGACAACAAACTGATCTCCACGGTAAAAAACCTGCTGGAACTGAGCGAGCTGCAGGAGCAGCAGCGCAAATCCCAGCAACAGGCCCTGCAGGCGCGGCAGCAGCTGCGCCAGAATTTCGACCTGCAAAACATTGTCTACCGCAGCGACGCCATGCAGAAACTGCTGGAGATGGCCACCCAGGTGGCCAGGTCCGATGTACCGGTGCTGATCACCGGCCCCAACGGCGCCGGCAAGGAAAAGATCGCCGATATTGTGCAGGCCAACTCCACTCTCAAGGACGGCCCCTATATCAAGGTGAACGTGGGCGCCCTGCCGGAGGAGTTGATGGAGGCGGAGCTGTTCGGCGCCGAGCCGGGGGCCTACACCGGGGCCGGCAACCGCACCCGCCAGGGGCGCTTCGAAGCGGCCGACGGCGGCACCCTGTTCCTGGACGAAATCGGCGAGCTGTCCGCCAGTGGCCAGGTAAAACTGCTGCGCGTACTGCAGACGGGCGAGTTCCAGCGCCTCGGCAGCAGCCAGACCCGCAAGGTCAAGGTGCGCGTAATCAGCGCCACCAACAGCGACCTGCCACAGCAGATAGCCGAGGGCAATTTTCGCCAGGATCTTTTCTACCGCCTGAACGTGATCGAACTGAAGCTGCCGCCGCTGTGTGACAGGCAGGAGGATATCCTTCCTTTAGCCCGCAGCTTCCTCGGCCATGGCGTCGGCGAGAGCAAACAACTGTCGCCCCAGGCACAGACGACACTGATGCGCTACCGCTGGCCGGGCAATGTGCGCGAGCTGCAGAACACCATGCAGAGAGCCGCGGTGCTCTGCCAGTCCGACACCATCGACGAAGAGACTCTGGCGCTGCCGGCGCAGCCCGGCACTGACAGGGCCGACAGGGTGGAGGTCAGCTTCGAGCCCAGCCGCGAACTGCTGGAGCAGACACTGGCTGGCTGCAACGGCGTTATCGCCCAGGCCGCACGGGAACTCGGCATGAGCAGACAGGCGCTCTACCGCCGCCTGGATAAATACGGTATTCCCTATTGATGTTTAAGCAGTTCTCCCTCGAAGGCCGGATCATCGCCGCTTCGCTGCTGGCTGTCGCTGTCGGCGTCAGCTTTCCCTTTGCCCTTCTGCATTTCGACATCGCCCCCCGCCTGGCCTGGACCGGTGGCCTGTTGCTGGCGCTGCCCGCGGTGTTGCTCCTGCTGCGCTTCGTGACCCGCCCCCTCAATCGCACACTGAATGCGCTGGAGAGCGGGCTGCTGAATTTCCGCGACGGCGACTTCTCAATTTCGCTGGCGACGAAACGCGGCGACCAGCTGGGCCAGCTGACCAGGCTCTATAACGAGGTGGGCGAGATACTGCGTCGCGAGCGGGCGCATATCTATCAGCGCGAGCTGCTGCTGGATACCGTGATCCAGAGTTCGCCCCAGTCGCTGCTGCTGGTGGACCAGGGCGACCATATCATCTATGCCAACAGCAGCGCGCGGCACCTGCTGAACCGTGGCAAGCCGATCCAGGGCCTGACACTGGAGCGCTTGCTGCCCAGTTGCCCGCAGGAACTGGCCGATGCCATAGCAAAAAAAGAGGACGGCCTGTTCAGCTACAGCGATGGCGACAACACCCAGACAATGCATATCGCCAACAGCACCTTTGTACTCAATGCCCAGCGGCACCGGCTGATCGTCATCCGCGAAATGACCCGGGAGCTGACCCGCGCCGAAGTCCAGGTGTGGAAGAAAGTCATCCGCCTGATCAGCCACGAGCTGAACAACTCCCTGGCCCCTATATCCTCGATGGCCCACAGCGGTAAGCTGTTGATTCAACAGCCCGACAAGTCCGAAGCGCTGGAAAAGGTGTTCGACATTATCGCCGAGCGCTGCCGGCACCTGACCGAATTCACCCAGGGCTACGCGCGCTTCGCCAAGCTGCCAGCGCCCAGCTGCGAGACGGTGCAGTGGCAGCAGCTGATCGACCGCATAGCGCCGCTGCACCAGTTCACCCTCCAGGACGCCTTACCCAGCCGCCCCGGCCATTTCGACCCGGTACAGATAGAACAGGCCCTGCTGAACCTGTTCAAGAACGCCGCCGAGGCCGGCAGCGATGCCGAGCACACGGAACTGCAGATCAGCGCAGACACCCGCGGCCAGGAACTGATAGTGCGCGACCGCGGCTGCGGCATGAGCGAAAAGGTACTGCAACAGGCGCTGCTGCCCTTCTACTCCACAAAGCCCCAGGGCGTGGGCCTGGGCCTGGCATTGTGTCGGGAAATCGTCGACGCCCACGGCGGTCATATCCAGCTGCACAACCGCCCCGGCGGCGGCCTGCAGATCAGCCTGTGGCTGCCCTGGCCAAAACAGTAAGCGCAAAAGCCCGACATTAAGCCACCTGACCGTTACGAAATTATTAAGATACCGGGCATTTGCAGTCTGCAGAAAAAATAAAATTACTTTTGTCCCCTTCCCCCTCTCTTCCCCCTCTTAGCTGGCTGTCTACAGACACAAACCATCAACGCCAGAAAAATTTATCGGGGGAAAAATGACACTCTCAAGTTACCGCAAGAAAGCCCTGTCCGCGCTGATCGGCGCCATTTCGATCGGTGGGACAGCCTCGACCGTTGCCCAGGAAAACCTCGGCGAACTGGAGGAGATAGTGGTCGTCGGCAGCTACGGCCACAGCCTGCAGTCCGCCATAGACGCCAAGCGCAATGCCCCAAGCGTGACCGATGCCATCGTCGCCGAGGATATCGGCCAGTTCCCCGCGCAGAATATCGCCGAGGCGCTGCAGCGGGTGACCGGCGTCTCGATAGTGCGCGACCGCGGCGAGGGGGTCTATGTGCGCGTACGCGGCCTGGGCTCCAACTTCCAGGTGACCACCCTGAACGGCCGCACCATGGCGGTCAACGAGAATGTGCGCACCTCGGGCCAGTTCGGCCGCCAGTTCCGTTTCGACACACTGCCCGCGGAGCTGGTGTCCGCCGTGGAGGTGATCAAGAGCCCCACCGCCGCGCTGGACGAGGGGGCCATCGGCGGCACGGTGAACGTGAAAACCTTCCGCCCGCTGGACCTGGGCGAGACCAAGTTCACCGCCTCCACCCGCGCCAGCCACGCGGAGCTGGCCGACCAGACAGACCCGCGCCTGTCGGGCCTGGCCAACTGGGTCAATGACGACGAGACTTTCGGCCTGCTGGTCTCCAGCGCCTACGCCGAGCGCAGTCTGCGGCAGGACAGGTCGATCAATTTCGGCTGGACCGAAGTACCCGAAGGTATCGACACCGACGGCGACGGCACCCTGGACAGCGGCCCTGTGATCACTCCCGGCGGCATTCGCCCGACCCTGGAGCTGGAGGACCGCGAGCGCCTGGGCCTGTCCACCGCGCTGCAGTGGCGCCCCAGCGACAATCTGGATATCAACCTGGATATCCTCTACGTGAACCAGGAGGTGCAGTACGACGAGTTCACCTACAGCGCCGACTACGACTACGAAAACCTGGTGCCGGGTTCCGCGGTGATCCGCGACGGCGCCCTGGTCGGCGGTACCACGCAGGATGGTTCCGTGCAGATAGGCCGCGAGAGCTCCGGCATTCACGACGAAAACCTGGCCATAGGCCTGAACGCCGAGTGGCAACTGGACCAGTGGACCCTGTCCAGCGACCTCTTCCACTCCTCCGCCGCCAGCGAGGACGCCGACCCGATTCGCCGCACCCGCTTCCGCGTCACCAGCGGCATCGGCTTCGATTTCCTGTTTCCGAAAGTGAACGGCGACTCAGTGCCCTCGATCAACTACACCGATGCGGACCTGAACGATCCAGGCCAGTGGCCCGGCCGCCGCCTCGAGTGGCGCACGATACGCGCGGAGGACGAGGAGCAGTCCTTCCAGCTGGACGCCAGCCGCGAAATCAACTTAGCCGGCTTCAGCGAATTCGCCACCGGCCTCAAGCTGCGCGAGCGCTCGCGGGATTATTCCCGCCGCGACCTGCGCCTCTACGACGGCATAGAGGGAGTCACCTTCGACGAGAGTTACTTTACCGATTTCCCGGTGAGTGATTTCCTCGGCGACGCCTCAGGCCAACTGCCGCAGGTGTGGCTGGTACCCGACGAGTCCCGCTTCTGGAGCGACTGGCCCGGCGCCGCGGAACTGGCCGCGGAACTCACTTCCGGCGACCTGCGCAACTCCTATCGCATCGAAGAGAGTATCCGCTCCGCCTACGCCATGCTGAATATGGACAGTCTGCTGGGAGAAATACCCCTGCGCGGCAATATCGGCCTGCGCGTGGCGCAGACGGAACAGAAGTCCTCCGGCCACGCCACCGTCGACGGCGAGACGACGCCGGTGCGCTTTACCAGCGACTACACCGATGTGCTGCCGTCGCTCAACTTCGCCCTGGATATCCGCGAAAACCTGGTCAGCCGCATCGCCGCCGCCAAGGTGATCACCCGCCCGGACCTGCAGGACATGGCCCCGCGCCTGACCTTCAATTCTGGTGACATCCTCACCGCCAGCGGCGGCAACCCCAACCTGGAGCCCTTCGAGGCCTGGCAGTACGACGCCGCCCTGGAGTGGTATCCACGGGAGGGCACGGCGCTGACCGCCGGCGTCTTCTACAAGGATATCTCCACCTTTATCCAGACCCAGGTGTCCGATCTGGAGTTCAACGGCGAGACCTACCTGCTCACCTCCAGGGTGAATGGCTCCAACGCCGATGTCTCCGGCCTGGAACTCGCCTACCAGCAGATATTCCAGCAACTGCCCGCCCCCTTCGACGGCCTCGGTGTGCAGGCCAACTATACCTATACCGATTCCAGCGCGGTGTACGTGGACGGCGACGAGCGTATCGAGGGCGAGCTGGCGGATGTAGCCAAGAACAGCTACAACCTGACCGCCTTCTACGAAAGAGACGGCCTGGCGCTGCGTTTCAGCTACAGCTGGCGCGACGGGGTGCTCAACCAAATAGGCACCAACAGCCTGGCCACCGAGAACAACGCCGAGTTCGGCTCTCTCGACTTCAGCGCCTCCTATGATATAAACGAAGCTGTTTCTGTATTTGCGGAAGGCATCAATATCACCAACGAGGTGCAGCAGCTGTTTGTCGACGGCGACGAGTTCCGCAGCTATACCGACTACGGCCGCACTTTCGTGCTGGGGGCGCGGGTCGATTATTGATAACCGATCCTGGCTACTCGCCCCGTCGGGACTCGGGACTCGGGACTCGGGACTCGAAAAAGGATGCCGGCGTTTGGTGCGAAGGCGCTGCTGCCGGCTTCTCTTACGGGCAACGGGGGCGAGTAGTTACCTTGATTTTTTATTGGGAGAACCGACCATGACCCTATCCCGCCGGCACTTCCTGCGCAACGCGGGCGCCGCTGCAATGGCCTTCGGCGGCCTGTCCAGCTTTTCCACTCTCGCCCAGGTATACGCGGTGGACCCCCAGCGCGGTGTCGACCGCTTCGGCCAGCTCTACCGGGATCCGCACGGCATACTCAACCTGCCCCAGGGCTTCAGTTACAAAATCATTTCCCGCAGCGGCGATCTGATGTCCGACGGCCTCACCACCCCCAGCGCACCCGACGGCATGGCCGCCTTCCCGGTGCCCGGGAAAAGAGACCAGTGCCTGCTGGTGCGCAACCACGAGCTGGATTCCGTGGGCGAGGAGACAGGCCCCTTCCAGAACGATTTGTCGCGGGCGAAAAAGCTGGGCAAAAAGGCCTTCGACTTCTATCAAGGCGAACTGCCGGTCAACGGTGGCACCAGCACCCTGCTCTACAGCCACAAAACCGGCCGCGTGGAGCGCTCGCACCTCAGCCTGCTGGGCACCACCCGCAACTGCGCCGGCGGCGCCACACCCTGGGGATCCTGGCTCAGCTGCGAGGAGAGCCTGGCCGGCCCTGAACTCGGTTTCGGCCGCGAACACGGCTATATCTTCGAGGTGCCGGCCGTCGCCGAGGGACTGGTGGAGCCGGTGCCGCTGAAGGAAATGGGCCGCTTCGTGCACGAGGCCGCCGCGGTGGACAGCAGCAACGGCATCGTCTATCTCACCGAGGATTTCGACCAGGCGCTCTTCTATCGCTTCCTGCCCGCACAGCCGGGAGAGCTGGTAAAGGGCGGCAAGCTGCAGGCGCTGGTGATCCGCGACTGGCCGCGGGCGCTCACCCGTAACTGGGCGGAGGATGCACAAAATCCCGACGCCCGCCCGGTGGAAATCGGCCAGCGCTTCGCCTGCGAGTGGATGGACCTGGAGGAGGTCACCTCCCCGGATGGCGACCTGAGCCTGCGCGGTGCCGCAAAAGGCGCGGCGCGCTTCTGCCGTTGCGAGGGTGTGGCCTTTGCGATGCGCGCCGACGGACGCCGGGAAATCTTCTTCGCCGCCACCGGCGGCGGCCCCAAGCATATCGGCCAGATATGGCGCTACCGCCCCGGCCGCCACGAGGGCAGCGGCAACGAAACGCCGGGAGAACTGCAGCTGGTCTACGAAACCCGCGACCGCGCGCTGATGGAGTCCTGCGACAACCTGGCCATAGCGCCCTGGGGCGACCTGATCATCTGCGAGGACAGCTATTCCGACAGCCCGGATATGGTCAACTATATCCGCGGCCTGACACCACAGGGGAAACTCTACACCCTGGCCATGAACGCCCACCCGGACAAGGGCGAATTCTGCGGCGCCTGTTTCTCACCGGACGGCTCCACCCTGTTCGTCAATATCCAAAGGCCCGGCATGACCCTGGCGATAACCGGCCCCTGGGGGCAGTTGCGCTCGTAAGCGCAAGAAACTGTAGGAGCGGCCGTTGGCCGCGATCGGTCTGTGGAATAAACCACCATCGATCGCGGCCAACGCCGCTCCTACATGGGAAACCGGAAATTTTGGCAGTCACCAAACTGCCAAAATAAATTCACCGAAAAATCTGTCCCCGCGACGCCACTCAAAGCCTCTTCCCTATACCTGCAATCCGCAGGCATCACTATCGGAGGAGAAGAATCGTGAAAAAGATTTTGGCAACAATCGCCGCGCTGGCACTCAGCGGCCAGGCACTGGCCAACGGTCAGCTCAGCCTGCTGACCTACAATGTGGCCGGCCTGCCGGACGCCTTCAGTTCCGGCAATCCAGCCACCAACACCGTAAAGATCAGCCCGCTGCTCAACGACTACGACATAGTGCTGGTGCAGGAGGATTTCAGCTATCACGACGACCTGGTGAGCCAGGTCCAGCACAGCTACCAGTCGCCCCACTCCGGCGATATCGCCTTCGGCGACGGCATGAACCGCTTTGCCTTCGCCGATGTCACCGACTTCGAACGCACCAAGTGGGACGACTGCTACGGCGTCTTCGACAGCGGCAGCGACTGCCTCACTCCCAAGGGATTTTCCTTTTCGCGGATGTTCCTGGAGGGCGGCGCCGTAGTGGATGTGTACAACCTGCACGCCGACGCCAACACGGACGACAATTCCAACAGCGCCCGCGCCAGCAACCTGCTGCAGCTGCTGGACACCATAGAAACCCGCTCCAGCGGCCACGCGGTGATCGTCGCCGGCGATACCAATTCCCGCTACACCCGCGAACCTGACAGGCTGCACGAATATATCGCCGCCGGTTTTTCCGACGTGTGGGTGGAACAGTCCCGCGGCGGCATCTACCCGCAGGGCGGCGAGCCGGCACTGCTCGACTGCGCGGACAAAAACAGTGGCAACTGCGAGCGGGTGGACAAGATTCTCTACCGCAGCGGGCCGGCGGTGAGCCTGTCTCTCAGCGATGCCTTTGTACCCTCGCATTTTGTCGACGAAGCGGGCGCGGAGCTCTCGGACCACGACCCGGTGGCTGCCTATTTCAATTACTCGATCGTCGATGGCCTGCACCTGACCGACACGCTCGGCGGCCCCCACGGCAATTTCTTCAACGACCTGGTCGCCCTCGACGCAAGCGGCTATCCGCTACCGACCGCAGTCAGCCTGCGCGCGGGCAGCCGCGTGGACCGACTGGCATTCAGCTATGCAGACGGCCAGCAGCTGGCTCACGGCGGCTCCGGCGGCAGCCTGCAGACACTGGTCCTGGCGCAGGGTGAAACCATCGACACGATTACCGCCTGCCAGGAAAAGCACAACGGCCACACGCGCATTTTCTACCTGGCGCTGGAGACCAGTCTGGGCAATGGCATTGCCGGCGGCAGTCAGACGGGCAACTGCAAGACCTTTACCGCCCCGGCAGGCAAGGGCTTTATCGGTGCCTACGGCCGCTCCGGGGACGAGCTGGACAGGGTCGGTTTTATCGCGCGGGATTTCTAACCTGAATCAAAAATTGGCTTTTATTCCCACTATCAAGGTGCGGCCGTAGTAGCTGTAGCCGGCGAACTCACCACCGGCCACCGACTCCTGCTCCGCGGCGCCGGTGAGATTGATACCCTCGGCGAAGAAACTTATTTTCTCGCCGAGGGCGATGGAGACATGGGCATCGAGGGTACCGAAGGGCTCGCTGTCCTGCGCCGCCTGGCTGTAGGTGCCCACCTGTTTCAGAACCCGGTCGCGCCAGTTGTAGTGCAGGCGGACAGCCAAGCCCGGGACCTCGTAAAAAATACCCAGGTTGAGCGTTCTCGGTGCCACATCCGCCAGTTGGTCTTCTAGGGTGTTGCCGTCCTGGCGATATTCGGCGTGCGAATCCGTCAGGGCAAAATTTGCCTGGAGTCCGAGGCCATTCCAGGGCCCGGGCAATTGCGAAAACAGCTGCTGGTAGTCCAGTTCCAGTCCGCTGGCCCGGGCGCTGCCACCGTTGTTCCTGGTGGTGAGCTCGTAGTCGTCGCCGCCGATGGAAACGGTGGAGGTGTCCGTCTGGATAAATCCATCCAGCTCGGTGTGGAACAACCCCAGACTCAACAGGCCCCCGGGGGAAAAATACCACTCGAGGGCGGCGTCGTACTGCCAGCCGGTGACCGGCTTCAACTCGGGGTTTCCGCCCACCGCCGTTCGCGCGTCACCCGAATTGAGGGTCAGCCGGGGAGCCAGGTCCTGCAGGTCCGGACGGTTGATCACCCGGGCCGCCGCAAAGCGCCAGAGGCGCCCGCTGTCCATTTCGAAGGCGAGATTCAGTGACGGCAGCGGAATTGCAGCGCTGTTGTCGAAACGCACCGGCTCGACGCCGCCGTCCACTCCAGGCCAGTGGCCCGAGGCGCGGCGGGCGCTGTGCACAAGTCTCACCCCCAGGTTGCCCCGCCAGGGCCCCATGTGGAAATTGGCCTGCGTAAAGAGGGCCCGGCTTGCCTCCGCCACCCGGTAGGAATTGAGCAGATCGCCTGCGCTGGGCCCGGTCGCCGCCAGCGCTGTGGTATCCACCGACTGCCAGAAAAGTCTCTCATCGGGTACCAGCCACTGCTGCGGCAGGCCAGCGCTGTCTTCGAGAAAGTCATCCACCGGCAGCGGCAGGAAAAAGTCCGCGGGAAAATACTCGCCGGCAATGCCCTCGGTAATCACCGCATCCCGGCGCCGGTAGTCCCGCGTCCGGTAGCGCCAGTAGATGCCGCCCTCCAGACTCTCGAAAAATCCTCCGGCGAGATATCGCTCCACATCCAGCTCCGCGACCGCGCTTTCGTCGCGGGCGTCGATCCGCCGCCATTCCAGCCGCCGCCCGGGAAAGGCGTCCGGGTCCGCCAGCGACAGGTTGTGATAGTCGATATGTGGTAATGCGGAGCCGCCGCTCTGCGGATACCAGAAACTGAAATTGACATCCCCGTCCCGGCGCAGGCGGGTGCGTACAATGGGATCGCTGTTGTAGCTGCGCGCGCGGGACAGGGCCGCGCCGGTGCGGTAGCGCCAGTCGCCCCGCTCGCGCTCGAAATTGAAACCCAGCGCCTGCAGGCGATCGGCGAGGCCGGCGGATTCGCGACCTACCTGCACGGATCCACTTTTTGTCTCGCCGCCGACCAGGGCATCGCCGCGCCACTGCAGGCTGCCTTTCTCCAGGGATTCCGGCCCGTAGTCGGCGCTGTAGCTGAACTCCCGGTAGTCGGTGTCCCGGCGCAAATCCAGCAGATCCACATCCAGCCGGGTATTCTCGTCCGGCCGCCACTGCGCCGCGGCGCTGACGCCGAGGCGCTCGCTCTGCTCCAGCTCCAGGGTGGGGCGCACACCGCCCGGGGAAATGGCCCCGTCCTCCAGTTGGCTCCAGCGGAAATTGAGTGCGCGGTCCTGGCGCAGACTGCGCTCCGCATAGGCGGCGCCCAGCAGCAACCCAAAACTTTCATCGCTGTTGACCCAGGAGCCGATCGCCGAGAGGCGCGGGTCCCCGCTCCCGGACAGCGGTGAGTGGCCGACGGCGGCGCTGCCACTGAGCGCAGTTCCGGCCGGTGACGTGTCCAACGGCCGGAAGCTGCGCAGGTTGACACTGCCGCCGATGGCCCCGGAGGGATCGGCGGCGGTGGTGGACTTGCGCACTTCGACCCCCCCCACCAGTTCCGCGGGCAATATGCTGTAATGGAAGCGCCGGCCGTACTGCTCCGAGGTGCGCACATTCTCGTTGCTCGCCAGGGGGCGACCGTTGAGGGTCAGGTCGTTGAATTGGGTCGGCAGGCCGCGCAGGCTGATGAACAGCGCCTCGCCGCGGTCGCGCACCACCGAGACGCCGGCGCCGCGGCTTATCGCCTCGGCCACATTCAGTGCGGGGAATTTGCCCATGTCCTCGGCGAGCACAATATCCAGGCGCCGGTTCGCCTGGCGCTTCTTCTCTGCGGCCGCGCCCAGGGCATCGCGGTAATTGCCGGTGACCTGTACTTCCTCGATGCTGTCCGGAGCAATGGCTTTCGGCTCCTGCGCCGGGGAGTCCATGCGCGGCGCTACCAGCCAGCCCTCCCCCAGCCGCTCTGCGGCGAGCGGTGTATCCGCCAGCAGGTGGCGCAGCGCTCCGTCACCGGAAAATTTTCCCTCCAGTGCCGGCGCGCGCAACCCCTCCGCCTGCCGCGGATCGAACACCACCGCCTGGCCGACGGTGCGGGAGTAGTCCGCCAGGGATTCCGCCAGTGACTGGGCGGGCAGGGAAAAATAGTGGCCATCTGCGGCATTGGCGCTCGCCGACAGCAACAGGAGAGTGCACAGCATTGTTCGAAGAGCCGGGGCGCGCAGTTTTGGCATTGCCGGCGCCCCGGTTCAATGCGGCGAATGCCGCACCAGGATGCGCCCGTCCCGGTGCTCCACCTGTAGCGGATAGAGGCGGCTCAGCAGGGCCAGGTTTGCATCCGTGTCCGCCAGGCGAAAACGCCCGGCGACACGCAGCCCGGCCAGGCGCTCGTCCGCCACTTCTATCGGATCGGGACTGTGGCGGGAGAAATGCTCCAGCAGGAAAGCGAGGGATTCGTCGCGGATTTCTATCCAGCCGGAGCGCCAGTCCACCAGGCGCTGGAGGTCCACCGATTCGATCGGAGATATCCCCCGACGATCAATGCGCACCCGTTCGCCGGCACTCAGTATCAGCGGCTCGGCTCCGTCATTCGCGCGCACCTCCACCCTGCCCTCGTGCACAGTCACGTCGATACCGGTGGAGAACCTTTCGATATTGAACTCTGTGCCCAGGGCCACCACGCTGGCGTCGTCGATGCGCACCTCGAAGGGGCGCCGCTTGTCCCCGGCGACATCGAAATAGGCCGCGCCGCGCAGCAGGCTGATCCGGCGGCGGCGCTCTCCCAGGCGCACTTCCAGTTCGCTGGCCGCGGCCATTTCCAGCACAGAGCCGTCCTGCAGCTCGACCTGGCGCAGTTCCGCCACCGGCGTTTCGAGATGCAGCGCCGACAGCGGGTTTTCGCCACGGGGCAGCCACAGCAGCAGCGCCACCAGCAGGCAGGCGGCCGCCGCCAGGGCGCCGCCCCAGTGGGTCAGCCGGCGAACGCCTGTCCGCGGCAGCCCGGCCCTGCGCGCCGCCTCGGTCAGATCCGGATCGCACCAGGTCTGCAGCATGCGCTCCAGCAACTGCCCGTGGCGCGCATCGGCGTTGAGCCAGTTTTCGAAACGGCGGGCGCTGAGAGTATCCAGCTTTCCGTCGGACAACCGCTCCAACCAGTCCGCCGCATCCGAGTAAATCGCTTCCAGTTCAGCTCGCCCGGTCACTTTCACAAGTCTCCATCCAGCAGGCGCTGCAGGTCACAGAGGGCGCGGCTGATATGTTTTTTTACCGCCTCCTCGCTGATTCCCAGTTCCCGCGCGATGGCCGCGCGGCTGTCGCCGTGCAGGCGCCGGCGGATAAACACGGAGCGGCGCAGGGGTGGCATGGATTCCAGCGCCCGGGTCAGCAGCGCCACCCGCTGGGCGCTGCTGGCATTCTCCTCCGGTGAAGGGCGGGGACAGGCAATTTCCCGCTCGCCATCATGGCTGGGGGCTGGGCGGTTGATAATCAGGTTGCGCGCCACGCGGATGGCGTAGGCCACCGGGTTGCGGATTGGTTGCTCGCGGGCCTGTTCCAGCACCCGGGTGATGGATTCCTGGTAAAAGTCCGCCGCCTCGCTGGCATCCGCGACGTGGCGACTGAGATAGCGCCTGATCCGGGGGCTGCCCTCTACCAGTTCCCGGCACAGCGCTTCCTGTGGAACTTTCAATTCCGTCATTTCCGCTGAAACTTTGTATAGGTTCAGGCACCAGAGACTAGCGATTCAATATGACAGTTTGGCGTCGAAAGTACGCAAAGCATCCAAGCTGCCGTAGAGAACCCGCAAGTGGGTCTATCCAAGCTCGGCTCGATAGACAACGACAGGGAAACGATAAACAGAAACACAATCCATTCTCAATTTCATCTTATACGCACGCCGAACTGTCCCCTGCAAAACCGGACCGCCGGGCTAACCTGAAAGACAGTAAAGAGTATTTCCCAGGATCCTTACCGGGCGAGGTAAATCGGCCATGAGCAAACGAGATCAGAAAATTACGCGGCGGGAGTTTCTCAAACTGTCCGGCTGTTCACTGGCACTGCTGCCTGTAGCACTGATCGCAACCGATCGCGCAATTGCCCAGGGCAAGGCGACGAAGGAGGCAGTGCAGTACCAGGACTCGCCCAAGAACGGGCAGAAGTGCGCCGACTGCCAGTTCTTTACCACACCGGACGGCTGCCAGGTGGTGGAAGGGAAAATCAGCCCGGAGGGCTGGTGCAGCCTGTTTGTGGTCAAGCAGTCCTAGCCGGCACTAAAAAATTTACGCCGGCACCCGCTGCTCCCCGCGCAGCTTGTTCACATCCGCCCGCGGCGGGGCGCCGAACATGCGGCTGTACTCGCGGCTGAAATGGGACGGGCTCTCGTAGCCCACCCGGTAGCTGGCGGAGGCCGCCTCCAGCCCCTCGGCCAGCATCAGGCGGCGCGCCTCGTGAAGCCGCAGCTTTTTCTGGAACTGCAGCGGCGACATGCGCGTGACCTGCTTGAAGCTGTGGTACAGGGATGACTCGCTCATGTTGGCCTGGTCCGCCAGATCGCGAATGCGCAGCGGTTCCGAAAAGTGGTCCTTGAGCAGCGCGATGACCCGCGAGATGCGGTTGGCCTGGCTGTCCACCACGGCGAACTTGCGCATGCGCGCGCCCATCTCCCCCATCAGTGCGCGGTAGATGATTTCCCTGCGCGCCAGGGGTGCCAGTATCTGTGCGTCCATTGGGTTGTCCAGCAGTCCCACCAGGCGGCTGACGGCATCCAGCATGCCCTGATTCATCTGCGCCACACAGAGACCGCAGTTGATTTCCGGGCAATCGAATTCCGCCCGCAGCTCCGGGGCCTTGTCACCCAGTTCCAGCACCAGGTCGGTCACTTCCTGGGGGTCGATGATCAACTTGACGGCGAGGAAGGGATTCTCGGGCGAGGCCTCCTTGACCTCCCCCAACACCGGCAGATGCACCGAGGAGGCCAGGTAGCTGAGGGCGCCGTAGGCGATCTCCTTGTCGCCCAGATGCAGCGTCTTGCTGCCCTGGACGATAAAGCCGAGGGAGGGTTCGTATACCGATGCGGTGCAACTGGTGGTGGAATCCGAGCGGATCAGGCCGACGCCCTCCAGGGCGGAATACTGCAGCCCCTGCTCCGGCGCCCACCGCATGATGTTGCGCGCGAGCTTTCGCCGCGCGGACTCCAGTTCCCCGTCGGCGACAACTGAGTGTTTTTGCTCCATCGACATATGTACCCCTCCGCGCCCGACAGTATGCGGGCAGAATCGAACAAGCGAGGGCCCAGTATACGGAGTTTCAGGCAAGCCGCTTAGACTTTTGCAGAATTAGGCAATCACCCTGCAGTAATATGCAAGCCACCCAGTTCTCTCTTCCACTGACAATCCCTGACAACAGCTGTATATAACGGAAAAAATTACATTAGTGCTTAATCTGCCGGCGAGGCAGGCAGTGTGACCAAGCAGTACCAGAATCACCAGAATAGGATCAGGCAATCACCGCGCAGTAACCGGATACCGCCTCCGCCCTTGCCACCGCTAAGGTCTGCAGCCACTGGGAGAGACGTCTCCCACGCATTCGACCCTGCCGTAACTGAGGGAGTAAAGACGCAATGGCAAGAATACTGACATACACACTGCTCGGCCTGATGGCACTGGTGCTGGCGGGATGCAACGCCGGTGAACCGAGCGGTCAGCAGGCGCCGCCGCCGGCCGTGGAAGTGGCCGAGGTACAGGCCGAGCCGACCACGCTGTGGAGCGACTTTACCGGACGCGTGGCCGCGCCGGAAACCGTGGAGCTGCGCCCGCGGGTCAGCGGCTATATCGAAAAGGTCTCCTTCACCGAGGGCGAGCTGGTCAAACGCGGCGAGGTGCTCTTCGAGATAGACCCGCGCCCCTACCGCGCCCGCGAGCGCGCAGCTCGGGCGGAACTGGCCCGCGCCCGCAGCCAGCTGACCCTGAGCGAGAACCAGGCGGAGCGTGCGCAACAGCTGCTGGGCAGCCGTGCCATTTCCCGCGACGAATACGACGAGCGCATGGCCGCGCGGGATTCCGCCCGCGCCGCCGTCAGCGCTGCCGAAGCCGCAGTGGAGAACGCACAGCTGGACCTGCAGTACACGGTGGTGAAGGCGCCGATCAGCGGCCGCGTCAGCCGCGCCTTCATCACCCGCGGCAACCTGGCCAGTGCCGACCAGACACTGCTGACCACGCTGGTTTCCGTCGACCCTATGTACGTCTATTTCGAGAGCGACCAGCAGACTCTTGTAAGCAGTCGCGGTTTTTTCACCCCCGAGCAGCACCCGCAGGTGCGGGTCAGCCTGGCCGGTGAGGAGGGCTACCCGCACATCGGCGAGCTGGACTTTATCGACAACCAGTTGAACAACCACACCGGCACCATCCAGTTCCGCGCGGTGATCCCCAATCCCGACGGCACCTTCAAGCCGGGGCAGTTCGCGCGCGTGGAAATGCCGACGGAACAGCTGAGCCACGCACTGCTGGTGAACAGCAAGGCGGTGCTAACCGACCAGGACCGGCGCTATGTCTATGTGGTGAACGAGCAGAACATCACCGAGCGACGCGAGGTGGAAACCGGACCGCAGCAGGACGAGCTGGTGGTGATTCGCAGCGGGCTGCAGCCCGGTGAGCGGGTGGTGGTCAACGGCCTGCAGAAAATCTTCTTCCCCGGCATGCCGGTGCAACCGGAGCTGGTGCAGATGCGCGAGCCGGATCCGGCGCGGCAGATTGCCAGCCGCTGAGCACCGAACAAAATCTCTGGAGGAGCGGCGAGGCGGCCATCCGCCCCGCCGCTCCTACAAAAAAAATTATCTGATTCCGAAATTTGGTGCGGTTTCCGAAACCACACACGGGGTAACCCTATATGAATTTTTCCCGCTTCTTCGTCGACAGGCCCATCTTCGCGTCGGTGCTGTCGATCATCATCTTCGTCGTCGGCCTGATCAGCATTCCGGCGCTGCCGGTCAGCGAATATCCGGAAGTGGTGCCGCCCAGTGTCGCGGTCACCGCGCGCTACCCGGGCGCCAACCCGAAGACCATTGCCGAGACAGTCGCCACACCGCTGGAGGAGGCAATCAACGGCGTGGAGAACATGATCTATATGAAGTCCGTCGCCGGCAGTGACGGCACCCTGTCGTTGACAGTGACCTTCGAGCTGGGCACCGACCCGGACCAGGCCCAGGTGCAGGTGCAGAACCGCGTCTCCCAGGCGCTGCCGCGGCTGCCGGAGGACGTGCGCCGCCAGGGGGTGACCACCCAGAAGCAGTCGCCCAACCTGATGATGGCGGTGCACCTGATATCGCCGGACGACCGCTTCGATGCCACTTATATCCGCAACTATGCGGTACTGCATATCCGCGACGAACTGGCGCGCATCCCCGGCGTCGGCCAGGCGGGCCTGTTCGGCGCCGGCGACTACGCCATGCGCCTGTGGGTGGATCCGCAGAGGGCCGCCGCTCTCGGCGTCACCGCATCCGATATCGCCGGCGCGGTGCGCGAGCAGAATGTGCAGGTCTCCGCCGGCCAGATAGGCGCCCAGCCGATGCCGGGTGAAAACGACTTCCTGATCTCCATCAACGCCAAGGGCCGCCTGGCCAGTGCCGAGGAGTTCGGCGATGTGGTGCTGAAGACCGGCAGCGACGGCGAGATCACCCGCCTGCGCGATGTCGCGCGCATTGAGCTGGCCGCGTCCGAGGATACGCTGCGCGCGCTGCTGAACGGCCGCCAGGCGGTGGCCCTGCCGATCTTCCAGGCGCCCGGCTCCAATTCACTGGAAGTCTCTCAGGCGGTGCGGGAGAAAATGGCCGAACTGGACGACCACTTCCCGGAAGGACTGGAGTGGGAGATCGCCTACGATCCGACGGTTTTTGTCAGCACCTCCATCAAGGCGGTGATCAAGACCCTGCTGGAGGCGGTGCTGCTGGTGGTGCTGGTGGTGATCCTCTTCCTGCAGACCTGGCGCGCGTCGCTGATTCCGCTGCTGGCGGTGCCGGTTTCCATTATCGGCACCTTCGCGGTGCTGCAGGCACTGGGCTTTTCCATCAACACCCTGACCCTGTTCGGCATGGTGCTGGCGATCGGTATCGTCGTGGACGATGCGATCGTGGTGGTGGAGAACGTCGAGCGCAATATCGAGGAGGGGCTGAGCCCGCTGGCCGCCGCCCACCAGGCGATGCGCGAGGTGAGCGGGCCCATCGTCGCCATCAGCCTGGTGCTCTGCGCGGTCTTCGTGCCCATGGCGTTCCTGGACGGCATCACCGGCCAGTTCTACCGCCAGTTCGCGATGACCATTGCGATCGCCACGGTGATCTCCGCAATCAACTCGCTGACACTGTCGCCGGCGCTGGCGGCGACGCTGCTGAAATCCCACGGCGCTGCGCCGGATATGCCGGCGCGGATTATCGATCGCCTGTTCGGCTGGATATTCCGCCCCTTCAACCGCTTCTTTAACAAAAACGCCGAGCGCTACCAGGGCCTGGTCGGCCGCAGCCTGAACCGTCGCGGCCTGGTATTCGCCGTCTACGCGCTGCTACTGGCCGGCACGGTTTTTATGTTTAACCTGGTTCCTGGAGGATTTATCCCGACCCAGGACAAGACCTACCTGGTGGGCAGCATCCGCCTGCCGGAGGGCGCCTCACTGGACAGGACCGAAGCGGTTGCGCGCCGGGTGAGTGAACTGGCAATGGAGACACAAGGCGTATCCCACGCCGCCGCCTTTGTCGGCTTCAATGCGCTGCAGCGCACCAATACGCCGAACGTGGGCACAGTGTTTGTGCTCTTCGACGATTTCAGCGAGCGCGATCGCAGCGCCGAGGAAATTGCCGCGGAGCTGAACGGCAAGCTGGCGGGCATCAAGGAGGGCTTCGCGGTCAGCTTTATGCCGCCACCGATCTTCGGCCTCGGCGCCGGCTCCGGTTATTCGCTGTACGTTCAGAATCGCCGCGGCGCTCAGGACCGCACCGGCGCCGGCTACGGCGAGCTGCAGACGGCCACCAACGGACTGGCCGGCGCACTGAGCCAGACACCGGGGCTCAGCTATCCGTTCAGTTCCTACCAGGCCAATGTGCCGCAATTGGACGCGGAGGTGGATCGCCTGCAGGCCAAGGCCCAGGGGGTGCGCCTGGACGATCTGTTCGGCACTCTGCAACTGTACTTCGGCTCCCTGTATATCAACGACTTCAACCTGTTCGGCCGCACCTACCGGGTCATGGCCCAGGCGGACGCGCCCTTCCGCGACGAGATTGCGGATATCGACCATCTCTACACCCGCAACAACCGCGGCGAGATGGTGCCGATCAACACCATGGTGCAGCTGAAGCAGAGCTACGGACCCGACCCGGTGATCCGCTACAACGGCTACCCGGCCGCGGACCTGCTGGGCCAGTCCAACCCGGCGATGCTGTCGTCCAGCGAAGCACTGGCCACTGTGGAGCGGGTGGCGCAACAGACACTGCCCGCCGGCATGCAGATAGAGTGGACGGACCTCAGCTTCGAGCAGGTCAACCGCAGCAACGCCTCCATGCTGGTGTTCCCGCTGGCACTGCTGCTGGTGTTCCTGGTGCTGGCCGCCCTCTACGAGAGCTGGGTGCTGCCGCTGGCGGTGATACTGATCGTGCCCATGTGCCTGCTGGCGGCACTCTTCGGGGTATGGCTGACCGGCGGTGACAACAACGTGTTCGTGCAGGTGGGCCTGGTGGTGCTGATGGGCCTGGCCTGCAAGAATGCCATCCTGATCGTGGAATTCGCCCGTGAACTGGAGATTGAAAAGGGCATGGACCCGGTGCGCGCCGCACTGGAGGCCTGCCGCCTGCGCCTGAGACCGATCATCATGACCTCGGTGGCTTTTATCGCCGGCGTGGTGCCGCTGGTACTGGCCAGCGGCGCCGGTGCCGAGGTGCGCAATGCGATGGGCATCACGGTGTTTACCGGCATGATCGGCGTGACCCTGTTCGGCCTGCTGCTGACACCGGTATTCTATGTGGCGCTGCGCAAGCTGGCAGGGCATGGCAAGCAGCCCATTGAAGAAGTGCCGCAGCTGGAACAGGCGGCGTAGACCGGAAAGGACAGATCATATTCCCGCAACTGGCGGCACTTCGAGTGCCGCCATGCCCAACCAGAGGAACCAACATGGATGCGAGTTTTTGGCATCAAAAGTGGGAGAACAACGAAATCGCCTTCCACGAGGGGAAGGCCAATGCCCAGCTGGTCAAATTTTTCGGGGAGCTCTCGCTGGCGAAGGGCAACCGCGTATTTGTCCCCCTGTGCGGCAAGACCGTCGATATCGCCTGGCTGCTCGCCGGCGGCTACCGGGTGGCCGGGGCCGAACTGAGTGAACTGGCCGTGCGGCAATTGTTTGCGGATCTAGGAGTCGAGCCCGGGATATTGGCCGCGGGCAAACTGACCCGCTTCAGTGCAGCAAATATCGATATATTCGTCGGTAATATCTTCGACCTGTCCGCGGAGCTGCTCGGCCCCGTCGACGCAGTCTACGACCGGGCCGCCCTGGTGGCCCTGCCGGAGAAAGTACGCAGCCGCTATACCGCGCACCTGATGGAGATTACAAACAAGGCGCCGCAACTGCTGATCACTTTTGAATACGACCAGGCGTTGATGGAGGGGCCTCCCTTTTCCATCGGCAACGAGGAAGTGCAGCGGCACTACCGGGACCATTACGATCTGGCGCTCGCAACAAGCGCAAGCGTAGCCGGCGGATTAAAAGGAAAATGCCCGGCGACGGAAGATGTCTGGCTGTTGAGGAATGACCGAGAGACGTCCGCGCCCCTCGGCTAGCGGGGAAATACCAGCGCATACAGCCTGGTGATCACCGACAGCGGGATACAGGCAGCGATTATTATGATGCCCAGCAGTCCGCGCATCAGGTCACTGCCCTCCCGGTTCTTCTCGTCCTTGTCGGCCAGATAGGCGTTGTAGCAATGGTCCGGGCCATCGATGGGCCTGAAGGTAAAATCGATGATCCGCTCCATCAGCCGCCAGTAGGGCCGGAACGGAGTTTCCTCCACCCGGGCGAAATAGCCGGTGCGCGCGGAGATGGTGGCATCCGGGTTGCCGTCGGCAATGGCGTTGCCCAGCTGGTCTATGGCGACCAGCACGCCCATCATCCAGCGCATTTGTTTTCCTTATTGTGCCGGCAGGACTCCCTCAGCCCGCGTCCGGCAAGCCTTCGAAGAAATCCACCTCGCCGGTCTCCAGCGAATACTCTGCGCCCAGGATCAGCAACCGCCCCTTCTCCACCAGTTGTTCCAGTATCTGCGAGCCGTGGCGCAGCTGGTTGGCGGATGCGCGGATATTGGCGCGCACCGCCCGCTCCACCAGTTTTTCCGCGTTCTCCGCGGCTGCGGATTCCAGCAGCGGCTCCACCGACGGGCGGATGCGGTCAACGATAGAGCGCAGGTTGGGAGAGCGGCTCTCCTGGGGCCGCTCCAGTTCTTCCAGCGTGGCCTGCACGGCACCGCAATTGGAGTGACCCAGTACCACCACCAGCGGCGTGCCGAAGCGATCGGCGGCAAACTCGATACTGCCGATCTGCGACGGCGCCACCACATTGCCCGCCACGCGGATCACGAACAGGTCGCCGAGACCCTGGTCAAAAATCAACTCCGCCGGCACGCGGGAATCGGAACAGCCCAGGATAATCGCGAAAGGCGCCTGGCCGGTCAGCAGCGCCTTGCGCTTGTCCTCATCCATTCCGGAACTTTTTTCCTGGATTCCCGCTGCAAAGCGGCGATTGCCCTCCTGCAGGCGACGCAGCGCTTCCTCCACAGACAACATTTTCGCACCTCCCCTGAACGTCTTGTCGGTAAAAAGATTGGCGGCAAGGATAGCGGATTTCCACCACGGTCCGAAAGGCCACTGACGGCGCAATGGGACGGCAGAAAAAGCTGTGAGGCCGGCTCGGCGGCAAAGCGAATGGCAGGCACACGGCGGACGGCAGTCCGCCGGTAAATGCCGGGCGGCGTAAAGTTACTTCGACCAGTCCACGGCGTGCATGTGGTAAGCAGGCTCCAGTGCAAACGGGGAGTATGGGCCCGCGCACCAGTCGCCACTATCGAGCTGGTAGCAGTGAAGCCCCTGCTCGATGCACTGCCCGAACCCGGCCATCAGCGAATCATCGGCAAGGCAGTGGCGTGGAAACGCCGGCATCTCCTCGATCGGCGCGGGGCGCTTGCTGTAGCTGTAGTACTTGGGCGTGCCGCGCAGGTCGTCCCAGAAACCGTCGAAGCCGACGCAGCCGCCGAGCAACGCTGCGGTGGCCAGTGTGATCAGGGCTTTACTTGACATAGACGATACAGCGGCGGCCGCCGGAGATTTCATAACACTGGGCTGTGGGCGGGCAGATGGAGCCCTCGGCCAGCTCCTCGGCATCGCCGGGGCAGGCGTCGTAACTGGTTTTGCGCGCGGCGGGCTGTGCCGGTGGCTGGTGCGCTTGCGGTGCGCGGTACTCGGCGGCTCGGGGGACAGGGGGGCTGTAGGGGTAGACCACTTCGTCGCGGGTGTCGGCGACGCCGCAACCGGCGAGCAGTGTCGCGGTGGCGAGAACGGAAATTACTATCGTGTGTTTGTGCATAAATTTAGCCTCTGTGGTTAACGCCCTCTCCCCCGGCCCCTCTCCCGCAAGCGGGAGAGGGGAGCTACTCTTTCGAGTCCCGAGTCCCGAGTCCCGAGTCCCGAGTCCCGAGTCCCGATACTAGTAAACCCGCATTACCGGGAAAAACCAGCAGGCGGACCCCACCTTGCCCATCTGCGTATCTACGGAGCAGTGCCGGCTGGCGGACGGGGGCAGTTGGGAGTTGGGCTGGTAGTTGCCGACTTCGACAAAGTCGGCGCTGTGGCTGGCGTCGTCGGGATCAAAAAAGAACGGGTCGTCCCTGCCGCCATTTTCAACGGGGAGAAAAATGCAACCTTGCATCGCCAGTGCCGCCGCCAGTGGCAGAGCGAATGTCCCTATGCGCTTCATTTCCGAATACCTCTCGCTTTCAGAGCCGTGCTCACTATTTGTACAGTTTGAGTTTAGCTGGCGGGGGATTCGGCCTGTGGGAGGCGGGAGGAAATATGCGCGGAATTCATTCTTTAGATGTGGGAGCGGTCCGGCCGGGAGCGGCGCATGGTCGCGATCGCTATTGGGAAAATCCCAAAGTCCGATCGCGGCCAACGGCCGCTCCTACAAAAGAGCGATGGCGGCGCCTGTTACAACAACAGGCGTCGCACGTCGCCGAGGACGCTGACCAGGTAGGTCATAAAGCGCCCGGCGTCACCGCCATTGACGGCGCGGTGGTCGTAGGACAGCGCCAGGGGCAGCATCTGCCGTGGCACGAATTCCTTTCCGTTCCACACCGGCTTCACCGCCAGCTTGGACACGCCGAGGATGCCCACTTCCGGTGCGTTGACGATCGGCGTGAAGCCGGAGCCACCGATGGCGCCGAGGCTGGAGATGGTGAAACAGGCGCCCTGCATGTCCCTGGGCTTCAGCTTGCCGTCGCGGGCGGCGAGCGCCATCTCGGTGGCTTCTTCCGCCAGGTCGTAGAGGCCCTTCTTGTCCACGTCGCGGATCACCGGCACCATCAGGCCCTTGGGCGTATCCACCGCCATGCCAATATGCACATAGTCCTTGCGTACTATATGTTCGCCGTCGTTGTGCAAAGACACATTGAAGCTGGGCTCGGCGCGCAGCGCGGCGGCCGCGGCCTTGAGCAGAAAGGGCACGGGGGTGAGTTTCACGCCGCGCTTTTCCGCCTCCGCCTTCATGGACTTGCGGAACTCCTCCAGCTCGGTGATATCCGCATCGTCGAACTGGGTCACATGGGGCACGTTGAGCCAGTTGCGCGCCATGTTGGCGGCGGTGATCTTGTGAATCTTGCTCATCGGCTCGGTTTCCACCGGGCCGAACTGGCTGAAGTCGATCTCCGGCATCGGCGGCAGGCCGGCGCCGACGCCCGCGGCGCCGCTCTCAGCCTTCTGCACCTGCTCCTTGATATAGGCGTGCAGGTCGTCCTTGGTGACGCGGTTGCGCGGGCCTGTGGCCTTGACCTTGCTCAGGGTCACGCCCAGTTCGCGCGCCAGCTTGCGCACCGCGGGGCCGGCGTAGACCTCGGCGGAGACGGTGAGGTCCCGCTCCAGCTTGTGGTCCCGTTTCGGTGCCTCTTGTGGCAGCGCTGAAGACTCCCGCGGCTCGGCAGCGGCGGAAGGCTTTTCCTCTTTCCTGGGCGCGGGCTTCTCTTCCGCCTTCTTCGCAGCGGCGCCGGAGACTATTTTCAACACACCCAACTTGTCGCCGGTGGAGACCTTGTCGCCCTCCTTCACGGCGATGGAGACCACGGTGCCGGTGCTCGGCGAGGGCACGTCCATCGAGGCCTTGTCGCCCTCGACCACGATCAGGGAATCGCCCTCGGCCACTTCGTCGCCGGGCTGCACGCTGACCTCGATCACGTCCACGGATTCGGCGCCGCCCAGGTCCGGAACCTTCACGGTTTCCTCTTTCTCTTCGCCTGCGGCCTCGCCGCCCTCGGAGGCCTCCTCTTCGGCTTCCTCTTCCTCAGCGGGCTCTTCTTCCTTCTCCTCTTTTTCGCCTTCGGAAGGTTTTTCCTCTTCTTCCTCACCGACTTCGGTCTCTATCTCGCCGATCACATCGCCCTCGGAGACCTTGTCGCCCTCCTTGACATCGATGCTGACGATCTTGCCGGCGTAAGGAGACGGCACGTCCATGGAGGCCTTGTCGCCCTCCACAACGATCAGCGAATCCTCTTCCGCTACCGTGTCGCCCACGGCGACGGTGATTTCGATTACGTCTACCTGATCGGCGCCGCCGAGATCAGGCACTTTAATGACTTGTTTGGCCATATTGTTCGCCTTCTCCTAGCACAACCGCGGGTTGGTCTTTTCCGAATCGATGTTCAGCTTCACGATGGCGTCCGCCACCTCCTTCGCATCGATCACGCCCTGTCTGGCCAGGCCGTTCAGCGCGGCGACGGTCACATAGTTGCGATCCACTTCGAAGAAGCGGCGCAGCTGCTCGCGGCTGTCGCTGCGGCCGAAGCCGTCGGTGCCCAGCACCGTCAGGTCGCCGTCGATGTAGTTGCGCAGCGGTTCCACGTAGGAGCGGATGTAGTCGGTAGAGGCGATCACCGGGGACTCGTTGCCCTCGAACTGCTCACTGATCCAGGCCTTGCGTGGCTTCTGGGTCGGGTGCAGCCGGTTCCAGCGCTCCACATCCTGGGCCTCGCGGGCCGCCTCGGTGGCGGAGGTCAGGCTCCAGACGTCGGAGGTCACGCCGAACTCGTCGGCGAGGATGTCCGCCGCCGCCAGCACCTCGCGCAGTATGGTGCCGCCGCCGATCAGCTGTACATGCTTCTTGGCCGCCTTGCCCTTGGCGCCTTTCTTGACGTTGGACTGCAGTTTGTAGATACCGCGGATGATGCCCTCTTCAACGCCCTGGGGCATTTCCGGCTGCAGGTAGTTTTCGTTCTCGATGGTGATGTAGTAGAAGACGCTCTTCTGCTCCTCGTACATCTCCACCAGGCCGCGCTGCATGACAACCGCCAGCTCGTAGCCGTAGGCCGGGTCGTAGCTCTTGCAGTTGGGAATGGTGGCCGACAGCACGTGGCTGTGGCCGTCCTGGTGCTGCAGGCCCTCGCCGTTCAGGGTGGTGCGACCGGCGGTGGCGCCGATCAGGAAGCCCCGCGCCTGCATGTCACCGGCGGCCCAGGCCAGGTCGCCGATGCGCTGGAAGCCGAACATCGAGTAGTAGATATAGAAGGGCACCATCGGCACGCCGTGGTTGCTGTAGGCGGTGGCCAGAGCCATCCAGGCGGACATGGCACCGGCCTCGTTGATGCCCTCTTCCAGCACCTGGCCCTTCTTGTCTTCCTTGTAATACATGATCTGGCCGTGATCCACCGGGGTGTACTTCTGCCCCTGGGAGGAGTAGATGCCCAGCTGTCGGAACAGGCCCTCCATGCCGAAGGTGCGCGCCTCATCGGGAACGATCGGCGCCACGTTCTGGCCCATGTTCTTGTCCTTCACCAGCGCGGAGATGGCGCGCACGAAGGCCATGGTGGTGGAGATTTCGCGGTCGCCGGAGCCCTTGGTCAGGGCGCTGAAGGCGTCCAGGCCGGGCACTTTCAGTTTCGGGCATTCGTGCAATCGCTGCGGCACCGGGCCGCCCAGGGCCTTGCGGCGCTCGGCCATGTATTTCATTTCCGGGCTGTCCGGGGCCGGGCGGTAGTAGGGGACCTCCTCCAGCTCCTTGTCGGTCAGCGGTATGGCGAAACGGTCGCGGAAGCGCTTGAGGGCTTCCAGGTCCATCTTCTTGACGTTGTGGGTGTCCATGGCCGCCTCACCGGCGGCGCCCAGGCCGTAGCCCTTCACCGTCTGCGCCAGGATCACCGTGGGCTGGCCCTTGTGCGCCATGGCGGCGGCGTAGGCGGCGTAGACCTTGTAGGGGTCGTGGCCGCCGCGGTTCAGTTTCATGATCTCGTCGTCGGAGAGGTCCTTGACCATCTCCAGCAGTTCCGGGTACTTGCCGAAGAAGTGTTCGCGGGTGTAGGCGCCGCCGTTGGCCTTGAAGTTCTGCATTTCGCCATCGACCACTTCGTCCATGACTTTCTGCAGCAGGCCCTTGTCGTCCTTCTCCAGCAGCGGGTCCCACAGGCGGCCCCAGAGGACCTTGATCACGTTCCAGCCGGCGCCGCGGAAGACGCCTTCCAGCTCCTGGATGATCTTGCCGTTGCCGCGCACCGGGCCGTCCAGGCGCTGCAGGTTGCAGTTGACCACGAACACAAGGTTCTCCAGCCGCTCGCGGCCGGCCATGGAGATGGCGCCGAGGGATTCCGGCTCGTCGCACTCGCCGTCGCCGAGGAAGGCCCACACCTTGCGGTCGCCGCGCGGGGACAGGCCGCGGGCGGACAGGTAGCGCATGATGTGCGCCTGGTAGATGGCCTGGATGGGCCCCAGGCCCATGGAGACAGTGGGGAACTGCCAGTAGTCCGGCATCAGCCAGGGATGCGGGTAGGAGGACAGGCCCTTGCCGTTCACTTCGCGGCGGAAGTTGTCCATCTGCTCCTCGTCGATGCGGCCCTCCAGGTAGGAGCGAGCGTAGATACCCGGGGAGCTGTGGCCCTGGAAGAAGATCAGGTCGCCCAACTCGTCGCCCTCATTGCCGCGGAAGAAGTAATTGAAGCCCACGTCGTAGAGGGTGGCGGCGGATGAAAAGCTGGCGATATGGCCACCCAGGTTATCGCTGCTCTGGTTGGCGCGCACCACCATCGCCAGGGCGTTCCAGCGAATCAGGGAGCGGATGCGCCGCTCCATGAACAGATCGCCGGGCATGCGCTTCTCGGCGCTGGTGGGGATGGTGTTGCGGTAGTGGGTGGTGATGGCCGCAGGCAGCTGCACACCCACATCGGTGGCGCGGTCGGCCAGCTGCCTGAGCAGGAACGCGGCGCGCTCCTTGCCACTGTGGCGGATCACCGCCTGCAGCGCGTCCAGCCACTCCTGCGTTTCCTGGATATCGGTTTCGTCTTGCATCAAACAACGCTCCTCGGCGAATTGAACGACGTCGAGTCGGGGTCTTCTACTCAAGTTTCGGGGTTCATTTCCGGGAGCTGGAGCGGGGTGCGCCTTTCTGGGACACGGGCTAGGCGCCCCCCATGAATACCTCCCTGTAGGCTTGTCCGCGAGGTCCCTCTCGCAGACAGTCCCAGAAAGGCGCACCCCGCTCCAGCTTGTGCCACCGGCAGGCACCTCGAACTCCGAAACTGGAGTTAGCTCTATGGGTAAATTTCGGTAACCGGGCAAACTACAGCGCAGGCAGAAAATTGCTTCCTTTTTTCGACATTCTCGCCAATTCACCACCGTCGTTGGCGGAAATGCAAAGTTAGCAAAAGCTCACTTCAGTGTGGCGGAGAGGGGAAACGGCGCCTTGCTGTTGCCGTGATTCAGTATCTTTGGCTGTGAATTCTAGCCCGGGTACACAAGCCGCCCTGGCGGCCAATCGGTCATCCCGGTCTTATAAGCGGGGGCGATTGTAGTATTACTACAAAACTTTTTCCAGATAGGATGATTAGTAACAATTAAAACCAATTTGCAAAACAATTATTTGCCAATTCGTCATTTTAACGAAACATATTGCGGGAAATGGCAGAAATTCAATTACGAAATCGAGTCCAGAATTGGCACTTTGGTCACGGTTGCGCCTCAGTCGCGGACCAGTCCGCCGCGACTGTTCCGGAGCACTGGAAGCCTCGAGCAGGCCTGGGCCATTCAATCGGGTGTGATGATGGAGTCTATTTGCTGTTGCCATAACTCGCGCCGCTCCGGCCCGGCCGAAAGCCCCAGATCCTGCCTGAGCGCCCGCAGTGCAGCGACTACTTCCTCGCCCTCGTCGCGAAACAGCTGAATGACCCCATTCTCCGGGTCCAGCGCCAGAGCGTCCGCCAGCGCCTGTTTGGCCAGGTCCGGTTTGTTCTCCGACAGATAGGACTTGGCCAGCAGTACCTGCAGCTCCATGGCCCGCAGCAGGCTGCCGCTGCCCACGGCCTCTTCGATATAGGCCTTCAGCAATGTCCCGGCTTTGGCCGCATCGCCCTCAGCCAGGGTCAGGCGCACGTCAGCGATCCCTGTCCACTCTTCGATATCCGCCTGGGCGCAGTCCGAGAGCCGGGGCAGGGTTTGCCGGTAGCCCTGCCAATCGTCGAAACAGGCCCTGGCCCGTTGCGGCTCGCCCAAGGCCAGCAGCAGCCGCACCCGCTCGTGCACGACACTGGCGTGCAGGCGCACCCAGCCGCGCTCCTCCGCCAGCGTCTGCATCTCATCCAGATACTCGAGGGCGCCCTGGGTGTCGTCCGCACCGTGCAGCAGCCGCGCGCGCGCGCATGACACAGCAATAACCATGTCGACGGTCGCATAGACCCGCAGCGCTTCAAGGCCGCGCTGGAACAGGATTCCAGCCCGCTCTAGCTCTCCCCGTTGGTAGTAGAGGAGCCCGGTCATCGACTCCAGCAGGGCCACCCCCTCGGAGTCGGGCATCACGTGGCGCAGGATATTGTCCAGTTGCTGCTCCACATAGCCGGTGCCCTCCTTGAGCCGGGCGCCGGCGAGATAGACTAGCGCGGCGAGGCAGGCGGCCCAAGCCTGGTTGTAGACCTGCTTCGGCACCGTGGGTGCCGCCAGTACCTTCCCGGCTATCTCCAGCACCTGCGCGTAGTCCCGACAGACGTAGTGCAACATGCCCGGCAGCAGCCTGAAGCAGTCGCGGAGATATACCGGCTCCCGGGGGCAGCGGGGCAGCCAGGTGTCCACCAGTTGCGCCGACTTTTCCAGTTGATCGTCGTAGGCGTACAGGTTCGCCTCGATACAGTTGACTTCCACCCACTGTGCCGGCTCGAGGGTATCTCTGCGACTCTTGAGCTGTTCCAGCAGCCGCCGCGCCTGGGGCAACTGGTTACGGAGTACCTGCAGCCAGGCCAGTTGGATCAGTGTCCCCTGGCTCTCCCGCAGCAGCGCCTCCGGCAGGCGCCGGACCAGGCCGAGGAACCGGGACACGTAACCCTGGACCAAGAGGCTGATCCCCTGCTCGTCGAGCAGCTCCAGCGCACGACTTTCATCGCCAGCGCCGATAGCGTGCTGTATCGCCTCCGCCATCAATTCGTGTTCCTCAAACCAGGCGCTGGCCCGGCGGTGCAGTTCCACAAGTTCCTCCGCGCGAACGGACTCCAGTTGCCGCTGGAGGGCATTGCGGAACAGGGGATGCAGCCGGTACCAGTCGCCGCTCTCGTCCAGGCTCTGCACAGGAAGGCGGGAATCCCGCAGCCGCGCCAGCTCGAAACTGTGTTCCCGGTCGCCGGTGACGGCCAGGCACAGGGATGCGCAGAAGCGGTCGAGTATGGCAATGCGGCGCAAAAAACCGGCCAGAGTCCCGGGCATCTGCGCCACCACCTCTTCGGCCAGAAAGTCGGCCACGGATCCGCTGTTAGCGGACAGGGCGCTGACAAGGCGGCCGCGATCGGCGGAGCCCTGCATGGAAAGGGCGGCCAGCTGCAGCACGGCCGCCCAGCCGCCGGTACGCTCGCACAACAGCGCCGTCTCCTCGCCGCTCACCTGCAAATGGTTGACGTCGCACAGCAGGGCCTGGGTTTCCTCCCTGTCGAAGCTCAGGTCGCCGCTGTCAAGCAGCAACAGGTCGCCGGCCGCACTGTATCGCGACAGGGGGATCGGCGGCATGCTGCGCGAGCCGATAAAAAGGTAGAGGTTACCGGGCAGGTGCAGCAACAGGAACTGCAATGCCTCGTGCATCGCCGGGTTGTGGATCTGGTGGTAATCGTCGAGAAACAGCGCGTAATGCTGGGAGGGGTCCAGAAATCCGAGCAGCTCGGTGATCAGGTGCCGACCGCTGAGCTCGTCCACCGTCAGACGGTGCTCGACCAGTTCCCCGGTGATCGCCGGGTTGAACTGGCTGAAGGCCGCACCCAGACAGTAGAAAAAAAGGCCCTCTTCATTGTCCTCCTCATCCAGGGTCAGCCAGGCGGTGCCCAGCCCCCGGTCACGCAGCCGCTGCCGGCACTGCGCGAGGAAGGTGGACTTGCCGTAGCCGGCCGGCGCGGTCACCAGGCACAGGTGCGCCGCGGGGAGCTGCTCGCCGCAGGCCCGCCGCAACAGCCGCTCCCGCGACACGCTGTCCTCCACCAGGCGCGGCGGCGTCAGGCCCAGGGAAGTCGTGGGCGTGGAATCGAAGCTGTTCTCGCTGCGGGCAGGCATGGGGCACTCCGTCCAGGGCGACTGCGGGCACGCAATCGGGCCGCGGGCATCCAACCAGGGCGCGCTTCGCGCGAGCCCACCAAAATGGGCGGCCCCCTCCAGACGCCCGCGGGTTAAGGATTTTTATAGTGTTCTTAACCGATTGATCTGCCATCCAGTATAGGCCAGGGGTAAAAGTTGCCGCCTTCGACCGGCCAACAAACGCAACGTAGAGGAAGACGCGGCCCATCCCTCCACAAGGGAAGAAGTCTCTTTCCATTCTCGACGGCACCTGGAGCCCATCACCGTAGAAAGAGAAACGGAGCGGGCGAGTTGCCGCACGGGAGCCCCGATCGGCGAGGAGCTGGGTTGGGCCAGGACGACGCCCGCCTTGGCGTGGCCCCCGGCGCGGCCGGTTTTCCTCTGCAGACGGCGGCAGCTTCCCGTTTTTTCTAGACTCTATGAGAAACAGTGGCAACCGGGCGGGATGCACTTGGCCAATCAGTCCCTTAATGGAGAAAGCCCTATGAATCACATAGTTTCCCCCGCCATCGGCCTGGCTCTCGCCGTTGTATCCTTGTACGCACCAGCACAGGTTCCGGAATCGGTGGTGAAATCCATGTCGATGCCGGACAAGGTGGAGACCTCCATCGGCACCCTAGAGGCCCGGGACGGCGTGCCCACGGAGGAGACCGCCCGCAAGGTGGTCGACACCCTGGACTTCACCCGCGCCCTCAACGTCTTCAACAACAGCTTTCGCGGCGCTTCTGCCTATGCGATCCGCCAGGGTATGCACAGCATCGGTGCCGAGGACAACAGCGTCCTCCTGTATCCCAAGCTGATGGACTCCACGCCGCTGTGGCTGACCGGCAACGCCGACACTGTCTACTACATGTCGTCACTGGACCTGAGCAAGGGCCCCCTGGTGATCGAGCAGCCGCCCATGGGGCTCGGCACCATCAACGACATGTGGTTCTCCTGGATCATCGACGTCGGCTTTCCCGGCCCCGACCGGGGCGAGGGCGGCAAGTATCTGATAGTGCCGCCGGGCTACGACGGGCCGCTGCCCGACGGCGGCTTCTTCGTCGCCCACTCCAAGACCGACCACGCGCTCTACGCCGTGCGCGCCTTCCTCGTCGACAACGACCCCAAGCCGGCCGTCGAGAATATCCGCAAGCACCTGAAGATCTACCCCTACACGCCGGGCGGCTTCGGCACCAGCATCGCAACGGCACTCGAAGGCGAGGTCCGCATCGGCCAGGACCCGAAAATTCCCGAAACCAAATTCGTAGACGGGACCGGCAAGGCCTTCAACACCATCCCGCCCAGCGACTTCGGCTTCTTCGAGATGATCAACGCCAATGTACAGAGCGAACCCGCGGACAGCTACGACGTGGAACTGGCCGGGCAGTTGGCCGCCATCGGCATCGTCAAGGGCAAACCGTTCAAGCCGGACGCGCGCATGAAGAAGATCCTCGCGGACGCGGCCGCGGTGGGCGATGCGGCCGGGCGCACCCTGACCTACCGCTACCGGGTGGCACACCCGGGCTGGGCCCACTACCCCGACTCCATGTGGGGCAGCATGCTGTGGCAGGGCGGTGCCCTGTTCGAGACGCCGCCGCCGCTGTTCGAAAAGGGCATGTTCAAGCCTTTCCCGCCCACCGGCGCGCGCACCCTCGATTCGCGCACCGCCTTCTACTACGGCGCTATTCTCGACTCGCCGGCGATGATAATGCGCATTCCCAACGTGGGCTCCCAGTACCTGATGGGCTACCAGGATACCAAAGGCCAGCCGTTCGACGGCGCCAGGACCTACCGGGTAACCCTGCCCAGGGACATCCCCGCCGGCAAGTTCTGGTCGCTCACCCTCTACGACAACCAGACCCGCTCCATGCTGAAGACGCCACAGAAATACCCGCGCGCCGGCAGCCAGAGCTACCCGTCGCCCGCCGCGGAACCGGCCTCCAACGGCTCCATCACCATCTGGTTCTCGCCGCAACAGCCCAAGGGCGTACCCCGCGGCAACTGGATACAGACGGTGCCCGGCAAGGGCTGGTTCGTCCTCCTGCGCCTCTACAGTCCGGAGGAATCCTTCTTCACCAAGAAGTGGCGGCCGGGTGAAGTGGAATTGGTCAAGTAAAGGAAGGCTCTGCCCGCCGCCTTTGTCCGCTCGGCCATGAAAATGGTTATCTGGCCGACAGCCGAGAACAGTCGCTATAGCTGGATAGGCATGCCCGCCCCGAGATACTCTGCGTAGACCAGATAGCGCAGCGGGCCGCCGGGATCCATCGCATCGAAGGGATAGCAGGTCACCAGCAGCAGCCCCGGTTCGGCGAAGATCGGCAGCTGTTCGCGGCCGCTGTCCACCACCCGGGTCTCACTGACCCTGTAGCTGTGCCAGCGGCCACGGCTGTCCTGCAGTTGGATGGGTGCGCCGGGTTTGAGTTCTCCCAGGTCGCCGAAATGGGTGTCGCGGTGGGCGGCGATCACCGTGGTGCGCGGCTCTCCCGGCGCGCCGGAGACTTCCAGCATTCCCGGGGCGAAAGCCAGCGCCTGGCCGCTGCCGCCGGCCAGTACCATCAGTGGTTTTTGCCGATCCAGCTGCAGTTTCGCCACCGGCCAGGTATCCGCCCAGGGCCAGGGTTTCGCCGGCGCACCGCTCTCCAGTTGCTCTTCCCAGGCGTCTGCGATCAACACCTGGGCCAGCTCCGCCTTGGCCAGCAGCCAGGCGGCGCCGCCCAGCTGCCAGAGCCCGGCGAGCAGACAGGCGTTGAACAGTGCAGTGCGCAGCATCAGCGAGCCCCGAGGTGGGCGGCGATCGTGGAAGCCAGCCCTGCTGGCGATACTTTCCTGCCGGCAGGCTCCGTTCCAATCGCCTGCAGGGCAGGCTCCCACCTGGCGCGCGGGTCTGGCAATAGTCTGCGCAACAGCCGGCGCAAGCGGTGCAGCAAATTGCCGCGCGCCAGGCGTCCGCGGCGCAGCAGCCCGGCCAGGCTGAGCAGGCCCGCGGCCGCCAGCAGTTGGGCGTAGAGACCGGCGGCGGTGCGCGGGTAGGTCTGGCGCTGCAGAACCCGGCCGCGAGCCACTGCGTTGGGGATCGGGCTTTTGGAGAGCCTTTCCCCCTGCGGCCGCACCACTTTTTCCTCCACTGCGACGAAGCTGGTGTAAGGGCTCGCCAGCTGGTGAGTCAGCGCCAGCTGCAGTATCTGCTCGCGCAGCGCTTTGCCGGCGTCGCTCTGCTCGCCGGACTGCAACTGCCGGTCGCGCAGGGCCTCTATCTTGGCCCGAGCCCAGACGCTGCCTATTCCCCGGCTCCCCTCGGTACCGCTTTCTTTCAGCGCCAGTTTCTGCACGAACTGCTTGCCCGCCAGGCGCCCGCGCAGCTGCACCTCTCCAGTGAGCACACCTCCGTCGATCTTCGCCACCAGCTGCAGCGGCTCGCCGCGGTAGAGATCGGGAATTCTTTTCGGGTAGGCATCCACCACCAGTCCCTGGGGCCACTGTAGTTGCAGGTCTGTCGCCAGTGGATTTTCCAGCTTGGTGAACAGCGCCTGCATGTGTTCCTGCACCTCACCCAGGTCGCCGATGGTGACTGTGGAGCCGCGGCCGAACTGCGCCGCCTTGCGCATGAAATGATTGTTCGGTGCCGAGCCGATACCGACCGTAAACAGGCGTGCGTCCCGCAGCGACTGCTGGATCAGCTCGAACAGGGCGCGCTCATTGCCGACGGCGCCGTCGGTGATAAATACCACTTGGTGCACCAGGCTGTCGGCGCCGGGCATCTGCTGGCTGAGCGCCAGGCGCAGCGCAGGTGCCATCTCGGTGCCGCCACTCGCCTGCAGACCTTCCACTTGGGCGCGGGCCAGTTGGACATTTGTGGAATCCGCCGCGACCGGACGCGGGAAGAAGGCGCGGGTACTGCTATTGAATTCGATCACGTTGAAGCGGTCGTTCGGCTGCAGGCGCGACAGCGCCAGCTGCAGGCTCTCCTTGGCCTGGCGGATGGAATTGCCGCTCATGGAGCCGGAGGTGTCGATCACGTAGACCACTTCCCGCGGCAGGCGCCGCACATCTTTCTCCGCGTCAGGCGGCAACAGCAAGAGCTGCAGGTAAGTGCTCGTCGACGCTTCCCCGGTGGCAGCCTTTTGAGTAAACAGCCCTGAGTGCTCGGTAAAAAGCGCCGCGCGCGGCAGCGAAGACGGGCGCGGGCGCCAGTGCAGGGCGAAGTCCCTGTCCATTACCGCATCGCCACCGCGCAGCTTGATCGAGTAGCGTCCGTCCGCCTGTTTGTCGAAATCGATATCGTGGTAGGGACTGGTGACTTCCGCCAGCGGCAGCCCGCCTTCGAGCTCCACCTCGATGGCGATTTTGTGGCTGCCGATGGCGGTCAGTTCGGCGGCCGGCTGCACAAAACTGCCGCGAGCAGTTTTGGACAGCTTTACGCTGTCCCGAAGGGTGGATGCCATGGATGGCATCCACATCAAAGGCGTGATTTTGTGCGCGTCCGGTACCTGATCGGTGGGTAGTGCCCAGCCGCTGCTGTCGGTGGCCAGTTCCATTTCCGCATCGGGAATCACCTCGCCCGGGATGTAGCGCGGCGTCAGCGTCGTCGGCAGGCGCAGGCTGAAGGTGCCGCCGTCGTAGCTCACCGGCTGCAGGTAGCGGATCTGTACACGGATGGTTTCGCCCGGGGCTATGTTCGCGACCTTGTTGGTAAACAGGTTCGGGCGCTGCTGTTCCAGCAGCGCGGCGCGCTTACCCGCGGCGCGGGCGGCCCTGTAGATTTTTGCCGCCTCCTCGCGCTCGCGTACCACACCGACGATGCGGCGCTCGCCAACCTGGATTTCCAGTCCACTGACCGCGGCCTGTTCCGGCAGGGGCAATACATACACCGCCTCCTGCCAATCGCCGCTGCGGTTGGCAAACTCCTGTTGCAACTGCACCTCCGCCACCAGGCCGCGCACGCGAATCTGCGCGCGGCTGGCCAGGTGCACCGCCGGCACATAGCCGCCCTGCTCCGCGCCGCTGAACAGCAGGTCCCCGCTCTCGACATCGTTCAGGCCGACGACCTGGTCGGCGCGTGCGGCTCTAGTACCTATGGCAGCGACGAACACCGCCAGCGCGGTAACAAGAAACAGCAGCCAGCGGCCGCGCCGGCTGCCGCGGTAGCGGCGACGGTAGTATTCCTCGGTCGGCAATACCACCAGTTCGCGCGGTATGCGCTGGCCGCAAAAAATTGTCCTGTCCACGGATTTCCCTCCGGTATTTGCTTGTTCTGGAGGTCATTAAACAGGGGCAATGGGACGAAAGCGGGAGTGGATTGGGGCTAAAAGGCAGAGAGATTGTGGCGAATTGTGGCGCTGGCAATGAACGATATGTAGGAGCGGCCGTTGGCCGCGATCAATATTCGGGGAGACCCGGAAGATCAACCGCGGCCAACGGCGGAGGGCCGCCCCGCCGCTCCTACAAGGGCAGTTCGAGAGAGTTAGTTCCCTGAACTCACACCGGCAATATCTCCGATAATCAGCCCCACGCCCCTATCCAGAAGATCATACTTTGGGTTAAATTTTTGATGTTTCGCCCAAAGGTAGACGCGGCTGCCACGCTGTTGCGCCCGCGCCGCGAACTGTTCCGGCCAGCCCCAAAGGTAACTGGCCATCGAAGGGGGAACAACCACTTTGGTATTGGCGCAGGACTCGGGGAAAAAGCGGCTCCAGCCGTAAATCAGGTAGTCCCTTATGCACTTTTTGGCCGATTCCATGCTGAGCGCAGACTTCTGCGTGCCATTGGCGGGATACGCGGACAGATTCTTGTCCGCGGCGAAGTGAAAAAGTCTTTCCCGCTGGCGCTCAGGCAGAGACGCCTTGTATTCCAGCAACGCCTCCACCGATTGCCTGTCGCCGGTTTTCATATTCAGCCACAATTCCATGCCCGGATAGCGCTCTACCACCTCATCCAGGGAAGCTATCCTGTATCCCCTGCCCCTCCAGGGAAAAGTCTCCCCACCGTCGAAGGTGTAGCCATAACCCGCGTCCAGGGATTTCAGGTAGTCCATGTTCCGCTTCTTGGTGACGCCGCTTCCGTCAGTGGCGCAGTCCAGGGTCCAGTCGTGGAATACGGCAAACCTGCCGTCGGCGGTATGGTGGATATTCAAGTGGATAGCGCCGAATCCCGCCTCGATAGCGGAACCGATCGACTCCAGCGTGTTCTCGATATGGGCGTTGGACGATTGCACTATCTGCTTGGCGACGCAGCCGTTGTGATCGAAGGACGAATAATCCAGAAGCTGGCCGCCGCCCCGGTAGGCCACCAGCTGGCCCTTTTCGGACAGCGGATACTCCGGCGCTTTCAGCAGAATAAAGACAAGGGCCAGCCCGAGAACAGCTGCCGCTATCCGCTTTATTATCGGTTTGGTTCTCATTATTTATTGATTCCGTGCTTACTCAAGCAAACACGCTCACTTTAAACGGAAAAAACCGGCGGAAAGCGGCATCAAAGCGGACCTATTATGGCGAATTGTGGCAATGCCCTGCATGCGGTCTTTATGCATATAAAAAAACCGGCGCAAGCGCCGGCTTTTTGACAGGATCGACATCAATCGATCAGTTCGTATTGATTCCGCAGTATCTCGATCAACTCCGCCTTGGGATTGTCGGAGATCTCGAGCTTCCTGCCGATGATCTTTTCCGCAATGCCGACATAGGTGGCGGACACATCCATCAGCATGGATTCCGGTAGCTCGTTGTCGCGCGCCAGGGCCTGGCGTTCGGGCATGCGGTCCTTGTTCAACAGGATATCCGGTTCCGGGAAGTGGTTCAGCAGCGCCTGGCGGAAGCCCTCCTTGGAGTTCTCCACCACCTTGCCATTGCGGTACTGCTCGCCGTCCCAGATGCGGGAGGAGTCCGGGGTGCCCACCTCGTCCATATAGATCAGCTTTTCCTCACCGTCGGCATCGGTGACATAGCCGAACTCGAACTTGGTATCGACGAAGATCTGGTCGAGCTTCTCCATTTCGGAGGAAATGACATTGAAGCCCTCTTTCAGCAGCTTCTCATACAGGTCGATGTCATCCTTGGAGCGGAAGTTGAAGGCCGCGAAGTTGTCTTCGATGTTCTTGCGGGTGACGTTCACATCATCCGCTTCAGGCACGCCGGGAATGCCTTTCAGGATGCCCTTGGTGGACGGGGTGATCAGCAGTTCCGGCAGCTTCTGGTCTTTCTGCAGCCCGTCGGGAATCTCGATACCGCAGAACTCGCGCTCGCCCTTTTCATAAGAGCGCCACATGGAGCCGGTGATGTACTGGCGGGCGATGGCCTCGATCATGACCGGGCGCGCCTTCTGCACTATCCACACCAGCGGGTGGGGGATATCCAGGATATGGCTGTCCGCCAGGCCGTTCTCCCTGAACAGCCGGAACCAGTGGTTGGCAATGGCGTTCAGGGCCGCGCCCTTACCGGGCACGCCGCGCAGGCCGCCCTCGCCAGTCCAGATGCAATCGAAGGCGGAGAGACGGTCGGAGATCACCATCACCGCCAGGGGCGCGTCCGGGGCCACCGGGTAGCCCTTCTCCTCGATCAGGCGACGGCTGTCGGCCTCGGTCAGCCAGTAAACCGAGCGGACCTTGCCGCTGTGGACGGGCTTATCGGTGCGGATCGGCAAATCGTCGTTGACCGCCAGTACTTTGCCAGCAAGGCTCATGGATCTTTCCTATTCGGGATGGGCCAACCAAAAAGAAGCGCGGGATTTTAGCAAAAGCTTCACAGCTCAGACAGAGGGACAGGGCCGAATGGCGCCAAGTCGAAGCATCGGTATTTGCGGGCTTGCCTGATGCAAGGTCCTGCTGCCGGTGGCCGTCCGGTAAAGACGCATGTGGCCGGCAAATAGCCCGATGAGGCTTTTTACCGGACGACCACCGGCAGCAGGGCCGCTCGAAGCTATCAAATTCTCAGCCTGCGAAAGCTATTCCTCGGCGACGCTCTCCGCGGCCTCCCTGGCCTGCCACTCGGCCTGGTGGTCCGCCGTGGGCCAGGCGTTCATGATCGCCTTTAGCAGGGTCGCCAGTGGAATGGCGAAAAAGACGCCCCAGAAGCCCCAGATGCCGCCGAAGAAGAGCACCGCGAGGATGATGGCCACCGGGTGCAGGTTGACCGCCTCGGAGAACAGCAGCGGCACCAGCACATTGCCGTCCAGCAGCTGGATGATGCCGTAGGCCAGTATCAGGTAGAAGAACTCGCTGCTCCAGCCCCACTGGAACAGGCCGATGGCCGCCACCGGAATGGTCACCACCGCGGCACCGATATAGGGAATCAGCACGCTGAGGCCCACCGCCACCGCCAGCAGCAGCGCGTAGTTGACGCCCAGCAGCAGGAAGGCCGCGTAGCTGACCACGGCCACTATGCCGATCTCGATCACCTTGCCGCGCACGTAGTTGGCCACCTGGTCGTTCATCTCGTGCCAGATCTGGCGCAGCATGGGGCGCTGGTTGGGCAGGAAGGAGGTGCACCAGTTGACCAGTTTGTCCGAGTCCTTCAGGAAGAAGAACACCAGTATCGGCACCACCACCGCATAGATCAGCAGCCCGGCGAGTACCGGCAGGTTGGCCAGGGAGAAGGTCAGCAGAGTCTGCCCCATGGTGCCCAGTTCGCTGCCGAGGGTATTGAATATCTCGTCGATCTGCTCCGCCGTCACAAGGCGCGGGTAGCGCTCCGGCAGCAACAGCAACAACTGTTGGCCCTGGTCGATCATGTTCGGCAGTTCGGCGAAGAGCCTCACCAACTGGCGCCAGATGATCGGCAGTACCACCAGGAACAGGGCCACTATGGTGCCCACCAGCACCAGGCAGGCGATACTCACCGCCAGCCAATGGGGCACTTTCCAGGATTTCAGCCGCTGCACCATGCCCTGCATCAGGAAGGCGATGATCAGTGCCGCCAGCACCGGCGCCAGTACCTGGCCCAGGGTAGCCATCGCCACCAGCGCCGCCAGCAGCAGCAGTACCAGCAGCACCACCTCTTCCTGGCTGAAATAGCGGTTTACCCAGTTTTTGACAATCGCGAGCATAAAACTCCTGGTCTCGTCGTTATTTACTTGCCGGCACGCAGCCAGTAACAGAAGCCGTCATTCCGCCTTTCGGCGCGCAGCAGCGGCACACCACTCAGTTCTGAGAAGCTGTGGAAGTCGCGCCAGGAGCCCGAGTCAGTGGCCAACACCCGCAGCAGTGTACCGGCGGCCTGCTCGCACAGGGCGCGGCGCATGGCCAGCAGCGGCTGCGGGCAGGGCAGGCCGCGGGCATCCACGGTCACGGCCGCCTCCCAGTCGGGCGCAATGTCCGAATCCCTGTCGACGCTGGATACTGTCATCGGCCCTGCGGTCATAAGTTGCTGATTGCGGCGGATTATAGCGCGGATACTGCGCCAGATTCCGCGGCGGAACAATGGCCGCAACACTGCGTCCGGTTTTGGCAAAGCGGTCACCGGTCGCGACAGCGCGAACCTTTCCTCAGACCGCTGGTCAAATCCTCGACAGTCCGACAGGGTTGCGTATAGAGTTGGGCTACTCCCGAGGCAGACCGAGCAGTACAGCGATGATCGATCTCCACAACAAATCCCCGGTCCGCCGCCCCCTGCGGCAGCGCATCAGCGGCGGCCTGGCGGCACTGGGCATGGGGCTGCTGCTCGGGGGCGCCCCTCTCGCCGCGGTGGCGGACGACGACCAGATCCGGCTGCCGGAGCTGGGCGACAGCAGCAGCGGCCTGGTATCCCGGGCGCGGGAGAAGGAGCTGGGGCAGATGTGGCTGCGCATGTTCCGCAGCCAGGTGCGCACCTCGAACGACGCGCTGCTGCAGCAGTATGTGGAGAACACGGTCAAGGGCCTATCCGAATTCAGCCCGCTGGAGGACAAGGCCATCGACGTGGTGGTGGTCAAGAACGACACCATGAACGCCTTCGCCGTACCCGGCGGTATCATGGGTGTACACACAGGCCTCTTCCTGTTCGCGGAAAACGAGGACCAGTTCGCCTCGGTCATCGCCCACGAACTGGGCCACCTGAGCCAGCGCCACTACGCCCGCTCCCTGGAGGCCCAGCGCAACAGCACCATTCCCACGCTGGCGGGCATGCTCGGCGCCCTGGTACTGGCCGCAACCGCCGGCGGCGACGCCGGTATAGCCGCCATGACCGCCACCCAGGCCGCGGCACTGGACAGCCAGCTGCGCTTCAGCCGTCAGAACGAACAGGAAGCCGACCGCGTCGGCATCGAGACCCTGGCCAAGTCCGGCCGGGACCCGGAGGCGGCCGGCGAGATGTTCGAGCAGATGCTCAAGGCCACCCGCTACTACCGCCGCCCGCCGGAATTCCTGCTCACCCACCCGGTCACCGAAAAGCGCATCGCCGACGCAAAGTTGCGCGCCAGCCGCATGCCGGCGGTGAAACCCAGCAACAGCCGCGACTACCACCTGATGCGGGCGCGCATCCGCGTGGCCGCCGAGGCCACGCCGCAGCAGGCGGTGAAGCGCTTCCAGGCGGAACTGAACGGCATCAGCGACAACGAGGACGCGGCCCGCTACGGCCTGGCCCTGGCGCAGACCGCGGCCGGCAAACCCGATTCGGCCCTGGAGACGTTGCAGCCGCTGCTGGACAGGGAGCCCGACAAGGCCGCCTTCGTACTCGCGCGCGCCGATATCGACCTGGCCCGGCAAGACTATACCAATGCGACCAGAAGGCTGCAGCAGGCCCTGGACAAGAGTCCTGGCGACCACGCCCTGACCATGGGCCTGGCCAACGCCCACTTCAAGGCCGGCAACTACCTGGCGGCAGAGCGCATCCTGGCCAGGCACAGCCGCGTGCGCAAGAAGGACCCATCGGTCTGGTACCTGCTGGCCGAGACCCATGGCCTGGCCGGGGACATCATCGGCGTGCACGAGGCGCGGGCCGAGTACTACATACTCAACGGCGTCTTCGACAAGGCGCTGCAGCACCTGCGCCACGGCATCCGCATGGCCAAGAACGACTACCAGACACACGCGATTCTGGAGCAGCGGATGAAGGACGTGATCAAGATGCAGGAAAAAGCTAAAGAGCTTTAGTGGTCAGTGCTTATCACTCGCCACCGACCACTTTTTTACCGGCCACCAACCACTGACCACTCAATCGAGGGGCTTGCGGAAATCCAGCATCCGCTGCAGCGGCACCATGGCGCGCCTGCCGAGCTCCGGATCGACGAATATCTCGTTGTCTCCCCGCTCCAGCACGCCGCACAGGTTTTCCAGTGAATTCATCGCCATCCAGGGACAGTTGGCACAGCTGCGGCAGGTGGCGCCGGCGCCGGCAGTGGGGGCGACGATCAGCTCCTTGCCCGGGCACTGCTGCTGCATCTTGTAGAAGATGCCCTGGTCGGTGGCGACGATAAAGCGCTTCTCCGGCCGGGTCTTGGCCGCGTTGATGATCTGCGATGTGGAGCCCACCACGTCCGCCAGTTCGACGACGGAGGCGGGGGATTCCGGGTGCACCAGCACCGCCGCATCCGGGTAGAGGGCCTTCAGGTCCGCCACGCCCTTGGCCTTGAACTCCTCGTGCACTATGCAGGCACCGTTCCACAAGAGCACGTCCGCGCCCGTCTCCCGCTGCACATAGCTGCCCAGGTGCTTGTCCGGGGCCCAGAGGATCTTCTCGCCCTGCTCGTCCAGGTAGTCCACCACGTCCAGCGCGATGCTGGAAGTCACCACCCAGTCGGCGCGCGCCTTGACCGCGGCGGAGGTGTTTGCGTAGACGACGACGGTGCGGTCCGGGTGGGCGTCGCAGAAGGCGGAAAACTCCTCCGGCGGGCAGCCCAGGTCCAGGGAACAGGTGGCCTCCAGGGTCGGCATCAGCACCCGCTTGTTGGGCGTCAGTATCTTGGCGGTCTCGCCCATGAATTTCACCCCGGCGACGATCAGGGTATCCGCCTGGTGCTCGGCGCCGAAGCGGGCCATTTCCAGGGAGTCGGACACGCAGCCGCCGGTTTCCTCGGCCAGGGCCTGGATCAGCGGATCCGTATAGTAGTGGGCCACCAGCACCGCGTTCTGCTCTTTCAGCAGCCGCTTGATACGCTCGCGCCACAGCTCCAGTTCCTCTTCGCTGTACTGGTGCAAAGCCGGTTCCGCCAGGTGCGCCTGCACCAGATCCCTCGGATCGGGGGCCCTGGAATCGGAGCGGGGATCAACGGTCTCTGAGGCAACTGACTTCTGGCTCATTGCTGACTACCACTAGCGGAAAAGTGCGCATTATAGCGCATCGGACCCAAATCCATCGAAATGTCATTTTAGTGTGGTGAAATGCGCGGTTCTCGCCGCTCCGCCGGCCGGTGCGGAAGGCAGGTAATAAAAAAGGGCTGCCGGAGGGCAGCCCTTTTCGGAAGATGGTGGGTCGTGCTGGACTCGAACCAGCGACCAATTGGTTAAAAGCCAACTGCTCTACCAACTGAGCTAACGACCCTCGAATCGGTCAACGCTCTGGGGAAATGGTGGGTCGTGCTGGACTCGAACCAGCGACCAATTGGTTAAAAGCCAACTGCTCTACCAACTGAGCTAACGACCCTTCGATACCCCGGCGTGAGGAGCTGCGTATCTTACGGATCTATTTCCGAAAGGCAATACCCGGCCGGGGAAAAATCCAGATAATTTAAAGGCTTAGGCATAGACCGTGGGGTCCGCCAGGCCCGCCTCTGCAAATCCCGCCGAGCGCAGGCGGCAGCTGTCGCAGCGGCCGCAGGCGGCACCGTTCGGCTGCGCCTGGTAACAGGACACAGTTAAACTGTAGTCCACGCCCAGTTCGGTTCCGCGACGCACTATGTCCGCCTTGCTCATATGCATCAGCGGCGTGCGGATGCTGAGCTTGTGGCCCTCGACACCGGCGCGGGTGGCCAGGTTGGCCATCTTCTCGAAGGCCTCGATATACTCCGGGCGGCAGTCCGGGTAGCCGGAGTAGTCCACCGCGTTGACGCCGACGAAGATATCCCGGGCCCCCAGCACCTCCGCCCAGCCCAGGGCGATGGACAGGAAGACGGTGTTACGCGCCGGCACATAGGTAACCGGGATACCGCTGGTCTCCTCCTCCGGCACCGCGATGCTGTCATCGGTCAGGGCCGAGCCGCCGATGGCGCGCAGGTCCAGCTTGACCACCTTGTGCTCGCGGGCATCCAGGTCCGCCGCCACCCGCCGCGCGGCTACCAGTTCGGCGCTGTGGCGCTGGCCGTAGTCGAAGCCCAGGGCGTAGCACTCGTAGCCCCCGGCGCGGGCCATGGCCAGTACCGTGGCGGAATCCAGGCCACCGGATAGCAGGACTACGGCTTTTTTTGCGGTCATATCTTCTACCTTCTCCCCCAGCTGTTCTTTCGACTCTTCTTGCAGGGCAGATAAGCGCCAAGCGCATCCGCCGTTGCTGCGCCCGGCGTGGATGCGCTTGGCACTTACCCACCCTACGGCTTGTCCCGATGAGTATGTAGGTTGGGCTGAGCGCAGCGAAGCCCAACGGGGAGACCGCGGCCGGGTTGTTGGGGTTCGCGAAGCTCACTCCAACCTACGCCGCGTCCCCAGGTCCAGAACCCCGAGTCCCCAGTCCCCATCAAGCTACACCCCGGGAATATCACCCCACAGCAGCTTGTGCATCTGCAGCTGCATGCGCACCGGCAGGCCGTCCTCGAGGATCCACTCGGCCAGTTGCCGCGGCTGCAGCTGTTCGTAGCTGGGAGAGAGGAGCACTTCCCCCACCCGCTCGACCAGCCGGTACTGGTCCAGGATGAACCTGGCCCAGTCATAGTCGGCGCGGTCGCAGATGACGAACTTGATCTGGTCGTGCTGGTTCAGGGCCTGGATGTTGTCCATCCGGTTGCGGTGCTGTTCGCCGGAGGCCGGGGTCTTCAGGTCCACCACCCGGGATACCCGCTCGTCCACCTGCTCCACCGGCATGGCGCCACTGGTCTCCAGCGATACCTTGTAGCCGGCATCGCAGAGGGCCTTCAGCAGCGGCAGGCAGTTGGGTTGTGCCAGCGGCTCGCCACCGGTCACACAGACATAGCGCGCCGGATAGCTCTGAACCTTCTGCAAGATGTCAACCAGGGTCAGGCGCTCGCCGCCGTAGAAGGCGTACTCGGAGTCGCAGTAGGTACAGCGCAGCGGACAGCCGGTCAGGCGCACGAACACCGTCGGCAGGCCGGACTCCCGCGCCTCCCCCTGCAGGGAGTAAAAGATCTCGCTGATGCGCAGTGACTCTGTAGAAAGGTCGGTCATATTCACCACAGACAGAAACGCCCGGGCGGCTTGTGCCGTCCGGGCGCGGATCATAGAGCTTTTGTGATCAAAAAACCAGCGACTGGCTCTGTGGCTGAGTCCGGCGTTCGCCCTAAAAGTTCTCTTCCAGGTACTTCTTCGCCAGACCCGAGGCGCGGGCGTCACTGGAGGCCACCTGCTCCAGCAGCTCGCGGGCTTTCTGCTGATCGCCCAACTGGTGGTAGACGGTGCCCAGTTTGTAGCGGCCGTCCCACACCTTGGTGGAATTGGGATGGCCTTCGAGCAGCGCCACGAACCACTGGCGCGCCTCTTCCAGGTTGCCCTGCACCAGGGCTATCTCGCCCAGCCAGTAGTTGGCGTTGGGGGCGTACTTGCCGTTCGGGTAGTCCTGGAGCAGACGCTTGAACTCGGCGCGGGCGCCATCGTAGTCGCCGTTGCGGGCAAGTCCGAAGCTGGCCTGGTAGCGATCGCGCTCGTCCTCGCTGGCGACGGGCGCCGGCGCAGTCGGGGCGAAATTGGTCGCACCATTTTCGGCGGCACCATTATTCTCCCCATTTTCACCCGGGGGCTGCTGCGACGGTTCGGTGCCGGCCAGGCGGGCGATGCGCCTGTCCAGGTCCATATAGTCGTCGGTGCGCTGCTGCTTCAGGCGCTTGACCTCGTGGCGCAGCTCTTCCACCGCGCCGCGCAGCTCCTGCACCTCCTGCTGCAACACCTGCATCTGGTAGTATGCCTCAGCCTGAGGATTGGCCTGGCGGGGGCGCTGGACGGATACCGGCGCGCGCGCTATCTGGGTCTCCCGGTACTCGGGTTCGGAGTAGACGGGCTCGGAATAGGAGGAGTCCGGATACGAAGACGCCGACTGCCGGGCGCTGCCATTGGACAGGTCGACAATCGGCGCCTGTGAGAATACGGGCGATGCCGCAGCCATTACGGCTGCGGCAGTCGCGACGCTTTTTATAGCAATACGTCTAATCGTTAAAGCCATTGGCATCCATTGACGATTAGTTGATTACGACGCGACGGTTCATCGCGCGAGAGCTTTCGCTGGAACCGGTCTGGGCCGGGCGCTCTTCACCGTAGCTGATCACTTCCAGGCTGGAGGCGTCCACACCCTGCAGTACCAGGAAGTCGCGCACGGCGTTGGCGCGGCGCTCGCCCAGGGCCAGGTTGTACTCGCGGGTGCCCAACTCGTCGGCGTGGCCTTCCAGGCGCACGGTGCCGCTGTTGCCGCGCATGCGGTCGGCGTGCTGAATCAGCAGCTCGCGGGTCTCCGGCTTCAGCAGGGACTGGTCAAAGTCGAAGTAAACGACATTATCCAGCGGCGCCACGGGAGTCGGCTCGGCCGGAGTATCCACAACCGGTTCCGGGGTTTGCTCGACCATCTGCTGGCCGCTGGTTTCGCTTTCGGTGCTGGCACAACCGCCCAATACCGCCAGAACGCAGGCCAGACCGAGGCCGGTTTTTACTGATTTCAACATAAGCTACTCCGCTTTTAGTGTTATCGAAAAAATGCTGTAAGACTTTTATTCGTCTGTTTCAATCCACGCCCGCCGCCCAAGGGGTTTGTTTGGCGGGCACCCCTTACAATCAAGAAAGTCAATCAAAGTAAGGCGACCACGCCGGTTCGCGCACATCGCCCCGCTGGGACGGCAGGCTGTACTTCACCCCGGCATCCAGCGATACCGCCGCCAGGATGCCCTTGTTCCCCCGCTTGGTGGCGTACATCAGCATGGCGCCGTTGGGGGCAATGCTGGGGGATTCGTCCAGGGTCGTCTCCGTGAGGACACGCATTCTGCCGGTATTGATATCCATCGTCGCAATCGTAAAGACCCCCCTGCTGCGATGTACCATTACCAGCGTTTTCCCATCGGGTGACACACGCGGCCTTGCGTTATAGTCACCGTCGAAGGTTAAGCGGTCTACTTGACCAGTGGCAAGGGTCAATTGGTAAATTTGTGGCTTACCTCCCCTATCCGAGGTGAAAACCAGCGATTTACCGTCCGGCATCCAGTTCGGCTCTGTGTCGATCGAGAAGTGCCGGGTCATCCGCGTGAACTTGCCGCTTCCCAGATCCAGCACATAGATCTCCGGATTGCCGTCCTTGGAGAGCACCATGGCCATTTTGGTTCCGTCCGGCGACCAGGTGGGCGAGCTGTTGATACCCTTGAAGTTGGTCAACTGCTGGCGCGCACCGGTGCGCAGGTTCTCGCGGAAGATGGCCGGGCGCCCCGTCTCGAAGGACACATAGGCCACTTCCTGCCCGTTCGGCGACCACATGGGCGACATCACCGGGGCGCTGAAGCGGCGGATCTCCTTCGCCCGTGCGCCGTCGATATCCGCCTGCATCAGCACATAGCTGGGCTGCCCGCCGCGGGTCTGCTCCAGCACGTAGATCATCTGCGTGGAGAAGGCGCCGCGGATGCCGGTGATCGCCTCGAAGATCTCGTCCGCCGCGCGGTGGGCGATATCCCGCAGTTGCTGGCTGCCGCCGCTGACCTGCTTGGTGAACATCTTGTTCTGACCGAAGACGTTCACCAGGTCGAAGGTGAGCAGGTAACCCGCCGCCTGGGGTTCTATACGACCGGTAACCACGTATTCGGTTCCCAGTATCCGCCAGTCCCGGAAAACGACTTCTTCCGGGTTCTTCGGGAAGGACAGCATGTCCTCCTGGGGCACCGGCGCGAAGAGGCCGCTGCGGCGCAGGTCGGCGGAGATGATTCCGGATACATCCTCCGGCAGCACCCCCCCGCCGGACCAACTGAACGGCGACACCGCGATCGGGGTCGGGTCCTGGCTGCCCCGGGTGATTTCCACCACCAGCTGCGCCTGTGCGGCAGCGGCAAACAGGTAGTGGGCGATTGCGACAGCTAAAAACAGTTTCAGTTTTCTAATCATTGGCGCAGGCCTTCGACTCTGAAAATCAATTGTGTTGTGCGTATCTGGCGCTCGAACAGCGCCGGCTCTTCGCGGGCCAGCTCCGCGACCTCGGGAAATACCTCCACCTTGCGCACCGCGGTGATCACCGAGCGGTCCAGGGCGGCGTTGCCGCTGCTCTTGACGACATTGGCAGCCACCACGCGGCCGGTGGGCACGAAGCTGATCTGTACCTCCGTCACCATACCGTTGCGCGCACTGGGCGGCCAGCTCAGTACCGATTCGATGCGCTGCTGGATCGCCTGGGCCACGGACATGACCGCCTGGGTGTCCTCGCGCGCGTCGAGCAGCTCCTCCTCTTCCTCCAGCGCCTCCTCGAAGGCGCTCTGGCGTTCGCGCTCCATTTGTTCCTGGCGCTCCTTCTCTTTCCGCTCCTTTTCGCGGCGGGCCTTTTCCTCGGCCGCTTTTCGCTTGCGCTCGGCCTCGGCCTTGCGCTTCCTCTCCGCCTCCGCCTTCTTCTTGCGCTCCAGGGCGGCTCGGCGCTCCTTCTCGGCCTCTGCCTGGCGCTGGCGTTCCAGTTCGCGCTGGCGGCGCTGCTCGCGCAGATCCACCTTGGGTGGCGCCGTTTTCTTGGTTGTCAGGGCCTCCGCACTCACCAGCTTGGCCTGCACGAACTTCGGCATCGGCTTGCGCTCGGGCTCCCTGGCCTCCCAGCCGAAGCTGAGCACGGCGATCAGCAGGCCGTGAAACAGGACGCTGACGAGGACCGGCAGGAAATAGGAACTGGTGTTATTCATCGCGGCTCTTTTATTCCCGCTATTCCTGCGGCGGCTCGGTCACCAGGCCCACGCTGGGCGCGCCGGCCTGCTGCAAATGGGTCATGGCGCTTACGATCAGGCCGTACCTGGCATCGGTATCGCCCCATACCAACACCGGGGTCTTGGGTTTTTGACGCAAAACCTTGGCCACAGTTTCCTTGATCTCGGCCAGCGGCTTGGCCTCTTTCTCCTCCTCGCCCAGGTTCAGGTAGTAGGTGCCATCCGCGCGCACCGAGACGATCAGCGGCTCGTCGTCGGTATCCTCGATCGGCGCCGAGGGCGCATCCGGCAGGTCCACCTTGACCCCCTGCATCAGCAGCGGCGCGGTGACCATAAAGACGATCAGCAGCACCAGCATCACGTCGATGTAGGGCACCACGTTGATCTCGGATACCAGCTTCTTCTTGCCGCCCTTGCGAAATACACCCATAGCTCAGCTCCGCTCAGCTCGCGTGCACTTTGCGGTGCAGGATCGAGGAGAACTCCTCGGCGAAAGTCTCATAGCTGGACAACAGCCAGTCCGCCTTGGCCGAATAGCGGTTGTAGGCCATCACCGCCGGGATAGCCGCAAACAGGCCCATGGCGGTGGCCACCAGGGCCTCGGAGATACCGGGCGCAACGGTGGCGATGGTGGCCTGGTGCATGGTGGCCAGGCCGCGGAAGGAGTTCATGATGCCCCAGACGGTACCAAAGAGGCCGATATAGGGGCTTACCGAGCCGACGCTGGCCAGGAACGGCAGGTTCATCTCCACCTTCTCCTGCTCCCGGGACATGGCCACGCGCATGGCGCGCTCCGTGCCCTCCATCACAGCCTCGGGGCTGCTGCGGCCCTGCTGGCGCAGGCGGGTGAACTCGGTGAAGCCGGCGCGGAACAGGGACTCGACACCGTCGGTCTTGCCGCGCTCGGCGCGGCCGTTGCCCTCCCGGAACAGCTGGTTCAGGTCGGCGCCGGACCAGAAGCGGCGCTCGAAGTTGACCAGCGCCCGCCTGGCGCGGGACAGGTAGAGCCCGCGCTGGATGATCATGACCCAGGAAATCACCGAGGCCAGCAGCAGTATCAACATCACCAGCTGCACCAGCAGACTGGCATTCTGTATCAGCCCCCACAGGGAGAGTTGTTCACCGGCGTTCATCTTCTAAATAGCTGCCTTTAATGCTGAGTGAATGGGTTCGGGTAGCGCGCAGGGCCTGCGGCTGTCGTCCGCGACGCAGGCGACTTTGACCACACCCTCGCAAATAATTTCATTGTCGCGCCAGATTTTTTGCTCGAAGGTCACCGCGGCGCGCCCCAGTTTGTCAATCGCGGCGGTGGCCCGCAAATTGTCGTCGAGCCACGCCGAGCGGCGGTACTGTATCTCCGCCGAGTGCACCACCAGCAACAGGCCCTGCTCCGGCATGGCGGGCTTATCATAGCCGAGGGAGCGCACGAGTTCTGTGCGCGCGCGCTCCATATACTTCAAATAATTCACGTAATAGACGATTCCGCCCGCGTCCGTGTCCTCGATATAGACGCGGATGGGGATGCTGAAGGGGTCGCTCATTGGGCTCCGATGCAGTCTCTTGTGTGATTTTCAGTGTTCGTTTGTCGGGTGGTTTTTGGGCTCGGGACTCGGACTCGGACTCGGGACTCGGGTATGGTACCGGAGTTAAATCCATAGGGATAAGCGCAAAGCGCATCCACCTGGCGCCCCGCCGCCAACCCCTTCCCCGCAAGCGGGAGAGGAAAGCTACCCTTTCCGGCCTCCTCGCTCCCCTCCCCGAGTCCCGGGTCCCGAGTCCCGAGTCCCGAACAACCGGTCCGGCTTCGGTATGCCGAAATGCTCATAGGCCAACGCTGTCACCACCCGCCCGCGCGGGGTGCGGGCGATATAGCCCTGCTGGATCAGGTAGGGTTCCAGCACATCCTCGATGGTGTCCCGCTCCTCACTGACCGCCGCCGCCAGGCTGTCCACCCCCACCGGGCCGCCGTCGAACTTCTCGATCATCGCCAGCAGCATGCGCCTGTCCAACTGGTCGAAGCCGCGCGCATCCACGTTGAGCATATTCAGCGCGGCGTCGGCGGTGGCGGCGTCGACGCTGCCGTCGCCCTTCACCTCGGCGTAATCGCGCACCCGCCGCAGCAGCCGATTGGCGATACGCGGCGTGCCGCGGGCGCGGCGGGCCACCTCCAGGGCGCCGCCCTCGTCCATCCCCACCCCCATCAAGCCGGCGGAGCGGCGCACTATGCTGGTCAGGTCCTCGACGCTGTAGAACTCCAGGCGTTGCACTATGCCGAAGCGGTCCCGCAGCGGCGAGGTCAGCAGGCCGGCCCTGGTGGTCGCGCCGACCAGGGTGAAGGGCGGCAGGTCCAGCTTGATCGAGCGGGCCGCCGGGCCCTCACCGATCATGATGTCCAGTTGGTAGTCTTCCATCGCCGGGTACAGCACCTCCTCCACATGGGGACTGAGGCGGTGTATCTCGTCGATAAAGAGCACGTCGCCGGGCTCCAGGTTGGTCATCAGCGCCGCCAGGTCACCGGCCTTCTCCAGCACCGGCCCGGAGGTGGTCTTGATGGCCACATCCATCTCCGCGGCGATGATATTCGCCAGGGTGGTCTTGCCGAGGCCCGGTGGGCCGAACACCAGCGTGTGGTCCAGGGCCTCACCGCGCAGCCTCGCGGCCTGGATAAAGATCTCCATCTGCTCGCGCACCACCGGCTGACCGACGTAGTCCGCCAGGGATTTGGGGCGCACGGCGCGGTCATACTGCTCCTCCTGGCCGGAGGGGCCTATGGGTTCGGGGGCTATGAGGCGGTCGGCTTCGATCACAGAGGGCTCCCGGAATGCGAAATGATGAATGCGGAATGCGGAATACGCGCCGTGCCGCAGTGCCAGGTTCGGACGCCATGCCCGCGATCACGCGCTGCTGCCGCCGCCGGTTTTGATCGCGGCCATGGGCCGCTCCTACAGGTGATTTCGAGATAATTCATTCCGCATTCCGCATTCATCAAGCTGGCGCCATGCTCTTCAGGGCCAGGCGAATCAGGGTGGCGCTGTCGGCGTCCGGCTGCTCCTTGCAGGCCTTCGCCACCATCTTGCTGGCCTCGGTGGGCTTGTAGCCCAGGGCCGCCAGGGCGCTCTCGGCCTCGCCGGCGTGGTCCACCTTCGGCGCAACCGCGGCCATCAGCGGTATATCGTTGCTGTCGCCGAACTGCGGCGCCAGCTTGTCGCGCAGTTCTATGATCAGCCGCTCGGCGGTCTTCCTGCCGACGCCGGGCACTTTCACCAGCGCGGCGACATTGTCCTCCGCCACACAGCGGGACAGGGCGGCGCCGTCCAGGCCGGACAGTATCGCCAGGGCCATCTTCGGGCCCACGCCGTTGACCTTGATCAGGGTGCGGAACAGTTGACGGTCCGACTCGCGGATAAATCCGTACAGTGTCTGCGCGGTTTCCGAAACCGCCAGGTGGGTGTGCAGCTGCACCGACTGCCCCAGGGGCGGCAGTTCGAAGATGGTGGTCATGGGGGCCAGCAGCTCGTAGCCCACGCCCTGCACGTCCACCAGCAGGTTGGGGGGCTGTATTGCGGCCAGGGTGCCGCTCAGTCTTCCTATCATTCTTCTGTCTCTTAACTACCAACTGGCACAGTGTTCGATGCGAAGGCACTGATGCCGGTACTCCCCCTTGCGAGACTGTCTGCGAGAGGGACCTCGCAGACAAGCCTACAGGGATGTATTCACGGGGGGCGCCTAGCCCGCGTCTCGCAAGGGAGTACCGGCAGCAGTGCCGCCACCGCCCCCACCAGAACACATCAGGAAATACTCAGGCGGCCGCGACGGAAACTGCTGCGAGCACCGCCGGCGGCCTGAATCAGGGTCTGCATGGTGTGCATATGGCAGAGGGCCACGGCCAGGGCGTCGGCCGCATCCTCCTGGGGCGAGGCCGGCAGGGACAACAGGGTCTTCACCATATGCTGCACCTGCAGCTTGTCCGCCGCCCCGGTGCCCACCACCGCCTGCTTGACCTTGCGCGCCTCGTACTCGGCCACCGGCAGTTCCGCGTTGGCGGCGGCGACTATGGCCGCGCCGCGGGCCTGGCCCAGCTTCAGGGCCGAGCCGGCACTCTTGGACATAAACACATTCTCGATCGCCATCTGTTCCGGCCGGTACTGCTGCGCTATCTGGCTGACCGCGTCGAAGATCAGCTTGAGCCGTTCCGGCAGGGGGGCCTCGGGTATGCGGATCACACCGCTGGCCACATAGATGGCTTTATTGCGCTGCACGTCGATCAGGCCGTAGCCGGTTTTGCGCGAGCCGGGGTCTATGCCCAGGATTCGGGTCACAGGCTGCTTCCCTGTACGTTTATCCAAATAATTTGCGGGAGTGTCCCAAGGTGGGCGGGGGGGCGTCAAGGGAGGGGAATGAATGCGGAATGCGGAGTGATGAATGCGGAATGGGCCTGCGGCCGCCCCTCTCCCCCACCCCCCTCTCCCCGAAGGGGCGAGGGGAGCTATCCTTTCGCACTGGAACAATCGAGTCCCGAGTCCCGAGCCCCGAGTCCCGAGTCCCGAGTCCCGCAGTATTATGCCAGTTGTTCCATCACCTCGGCGGGGATGTCGGCGTTGCTGTAGACGTTCTGCACATCGTCCAGGTCTTCCAGCATATCCACCAGGGCCATCACCTTCTCGGCGCCGTCCTTGTCCAGCGGCACGGTGGTGGACGGGATCATCGCGATCTCGGCATTGTCCGGGGTGAAGCCGGCCTCGGTGAGGGCATCCTTCACCGCCATGTAGTCGGTGAACTCGGTGGTGACCTCGATGCTGCCGTCCTCGTTGGTCTCGATATCCTCGGCACCGGCCTCCAGGGCCGCCTCCATCAGCGCGTCTTCATCCACACCGGGCTCGTAGTAGAGCTGGCCCTTGCGGGAGAAGAGATAGGCCACGGAGCCGTCGGTGCCCAGGTTGCCGCCGCGCTTGGAGAAGGCGTGGCGCACTTCGGCGACGGTGCGGTTGCGGTTGTCGGTCAGGCATTCCACCAGTACGGCGACGCCGCCAACACCGTAGCCCTCGTAGGTCACCGCCTCGTAGTTCTCGCCATCGGCATTGCCGGCGCCGCGGGCGATGGCCTTGTCGATGGTGTCGCGCTTCATGTTGTTGCTGAGCGCCTTGTCGATGGTGGCGCGCAGGGTCGGGTTGTCATCCGGGTTGGGACCGGCCTTGGCGGCCACGGTCAGCTCGCGAATGATCTTGGTGAAAATCTTGCCGCGTTTGGCGTCCTGGGCCGCTTTGCGGTGCTTGATGTTGGCCCATTTACTATGTCCGGCCATTGTCCTCTCCGTTCAATTCGCAGGATGGGCAAAGCGCAGCGCGCCCATCAGCTCAATTTGATGGGCACGTCGCTGCGCTCCTCTGCCCTATCTGACCGCCATGGATGGCGGAAATGCCGATTTTGCAGGAGCAAAAATCGGCCTACAGCTTTTCAGCCGACCTGTTCTTCTCTCTGGCGCAGGCGGATGTTCAGTTCGCGCAGCTGCCTGGCCTCCACGGTGCCCGGGGCGTCGGTCATCACACAGGCCGCGGTCTGGGTTTTCGGGAAGGCGATGACGTCGCGGATCGAATCGCTGCCGGTCATCAGCATCACCAGGCGGTCGAGGCCGAAGGCCAGGCCGCCGTGGGGCGGCGCGCCGTATTTCAGTGCGTCCAGCAGGAAGCCGAACTTCTCGCGCTGCTCCTGCTCCTCGATACCGAGAATATCGAATACCGCCTGCTGCATGGCCTGGTCGTGGATACGCACGGAACCGCCGCCCAGTTCGGTGCCGTTCAGCACCATATCGTAGGCGCGGGACAGGGCGTCCAGCGGATTCGCCTCCAGCTCCTCCGGCGTGCAGGAGGGCGCAGTGAAGGGGTGGTGCAGCGCGGTGAGGCCACCGCCGTCCTCTTCCTCGAACATCGGGAAGGCCACCACCCACAGGGGCGCCCAGTCGCAGGTGTAGAGGTTCAGGTCGGCGCCCAGCTTGCAGCGCAGCGCTCCCAGGGCTTCAGAGACGACCTTGGCCTTGTCCGCGCCGAAGAAGATCAGGTCGCCATTCTCGGCCTCGAGGCGGTCGAGAATCGCCGCGCGCACATCGTTGGGCAGGAACTTGACGATCGGCGACTGCAGGCCGTTCTCCAGGTCGGACTTGTCGTTGACCTTGATATAGGCCAGGCCCTTGGCACCGTAGATACCGACGAACTTGGTGTAGTCGTCGATCTGCTTGCGGGTCAGCCTGTCGTTGCCGCTGGGCACTTTCAGGGCGGCAACGCGGCCCTTGGGGTCGTTGGCCGGGCCGGAGAACACCTTGAAATCCACTTCGGTGAGCAGATCCTTGATCTCCACCATTTCCAGCGGAATGCGCAGGTCCGGCTTGTCGGAGCCGTAGCGCAGCATCGCCTGGTAGTGGGTCATGCGCGGGAACTCGCCCAGGTCCACACCCTTCAGCTCCTGGAACAGCTTGCGCACCATGCCCTCGGTGATGGACATGATGGCCTCCTCGTCGAGGAAGGAGGTCTCGATATCGATCTGGGTGAATTCCGGCTGGCGGTCCGCGCGCAGGTCCTCGTCGCGGAAGCACTTGGCGATCTGGTAGTAGCGGTCGAAACCGGACACCATCAGCAGCTGCTTGAACAGCTGCGGCGACTGCGGCAGGGCGAAGAACTTGCCCTCGTGGGTGCGGCTCGGCACCAGGTAGTCGCGGGCGCCCTCGGGGGTGGCGCGGGTCAGGATCGGGGTCTCGATATCCAGGAAGCCCTGCTCGTCCAGGTAGTTGCGGATGGCCGTGGTCAGCTTGGAGCGGAAACGCAGGTTGTGCTGCATCTCGTTGCGGCGCAGGTCCAGGTAGCGGTACTTGAGGCGCACGTCCTCGCCCACCGCGGTGTGCTCGTCCAACTGGAAGGGCACTGTCTCGGCGACGTTAAGTATCTCCAGCTCTGTGCCGTAGATCTCTATCTCGCCAGTCACCATGTTCGGGTTCACCGCCTCCGGCGCGCGGGCCCGCACGCGGCCGGTGACCTTCAGCACATACTCGCTGCGCACCCGGTCGGCCTTCTCGAAATACTCCGCGGCGTCCGGATCGAACACCACCTGGGCGATACCATCGCGGTCGCGCAGGTCGATAAAGATCACTCCGCCGTGGTCGCGGCGGCGGTCGACCCAGCCACAGAGGGTCACTACGCGGTCTATGTCCGCTGTACGAAGGGCGCCACAGTAGTCAGTGCGCATGGATGCAAATTCCCGTTGTCTGTAGATGAATCATGGGGGCCGCCGTACGGCAGCCCCGGCTCAGCTCGCCTCGGCCTTCCTGGCTGCGGGCTTGTCCGCCTTGGACTTTACCCCACCAGCCTTGGCCCCGTTGGCCGCGTCGCCGGCCAGGTTCTTCTTGCTGCCAGTCTTGAAATCGGTCTCGTACCAGCCGCCACCCTTGAGGCGGAAGCCGGCGGCCGAGATCTTCTTGCGCAGCTCGGCCTTGTCGCAGGCCGGGCAGTCGGTCAGCGGAGCGTCGCTCATGCGCTGCAGGGCCTCCATCTCGTGGCCGCAGGCATTGCACTGGTATTCGTAGATCGGCATTGCTAGTGTCCTCTGTGGATACCCACACCCGATGGTTTAAGGGGCGCAGATTATACATGACCCCCGGAGCGGGAAGAAGCTGCGGCCGCAATCGGCAACAGGCCGACCACAAACCTGGCGCAGGCCTACGATCCCGACCGCAAAACCCTATAAAAAAGCACTATTTTTCCTGCATTTTCCCGTGCAGGCGAACAAAAACTATATATACTTCCCCTCAACACCCGCGGCGGCACCCCGATTCCCCGGATGCGCGCCGCGGGGGTAAGAACACATTTTCACTGGAAAAACACTAATAGAAGGAAGCTACTCATGGCCGCAAAGAAAAGCGCAGCTAAGAAAGCCCCCGCCAAGAAAACCGCAGCCAAGAAGGCCCCGGCCAAGAAGGCAGCCGCCAAGGCCGCTCCGGCCAAGAAGGTCACCGCGGTTAAGGAGAAGTACACCAAGACCCAGATCCTGAACCAGATCGCGGAGAACACCGAGCTGTCCCGCAAGCAGGTCCAGTCCGTTCTGGACGAGCTGACCAACGTGATCGAGGCCCACGTGAAGAAGCGCGCAGTGGGCGAATTCGCCCTGCCGGGCCTGCTGAAGATCACCACCGTGAAGAAGCCGGCCAAGAAGGCCCGCAAGGGTATCAATCCCTTCACCGGCGAGGAGACGATGTTCAAGGCCAAGCCCGCCAGCATCCAGGTGAAGATCCGCCCGCTGAAGAAACTGAAGGAAATGGCCGAGTCCTGATTCGCGCCCTTCCCGCACGAAAAACCCCGCCCCGGCGGGGTTTTTTATTGCCCCCTCCTCCAGCCCCCTGCATTTAGCGTAAAATGTCCGTCCCCAAAGCAACACAACCAGAACAGAAGCCCTTATGCGCGCAACCCGCTACCTGATCGCCACCCAGAAAGAAACCCCCAACGACGCCGTGGTAATCAGCCACCAGTTGATGCTGCGCGCCGGCATGATCCGCCGCCTGGCCTCCGGTCTCTACACCTGGCTGCCCACCGGCCTGCGGGTCCTGCGCAAGGTGGAGCGCATAGTGCGCGAGGAGATGGACCGCGCCGGCGCCCTGGAGGTGCTGATGCCGGTGGTGCAGCCTGCGGAGCTGTGGCAGGAATCCGAGCGCTGGCAGCAATACGGCCCCGAGCTGCTGCGCATCCGCGACCGCCACGACAACAGCTTCTGCCTGGGCCCCACCCACGAGGAGGTGATCACCGACCTGATCCGCAACGAGATCAGCAGCTACAAGCAGTTGCCGGCCAACTTCTACCAGGTACAGACCAAGTTCCGCGACGAGATACGCCCGCGCTTCGGCGTGATGCGCGCGCGGGAGTTCACCATGAAGGACGCCTACTCCTTCCACCTGGATCCGGATTCGCTGCAGGAAACCTATGACGTGATGCACGGCGCCTACTGCCGCATCTTCGACCGCATCGGCCTGGACTACCGCCCGGTGCTGGCGGACACCGGCTCCATCGGCGGCTCCCACTCCCACGAGTTCCACGTGCTGGCGGACAGCGGCGAGGACGATATCGCCTTCTCCACCGAATCCCGCTATGCCGCCAACGTCGAGCTGGCGGAGGCGGTGGCGCCCGCGGGTGAGCGCCCGGCGCCTTCGCAGGAAATGGAAGAGGTGCACACCCCGGGACAGAAGACCATTGCCGCGGTGAGCGAATTCCTGCAAGCGGATCCGGCCCGGTCGGTGAAGACGCTGATAGTGCTGGGCGAATGCGAAGAGGGTGAAACCGCTCCGCTGGTGGCCCTGGTACTCAGGGGCGACCACGAACTGAACGAGCTGAAGGCGGAGAAGCTGCCCGGTATCGCCAGCCCGCTGCAGTTCGCCCCGGAGCAGCGCATCGCCGACGAACTCGGCTGCGGTATCGGCTCCCTGGGCCCGGTGGGCATGAAGATCGAGACCATCGTCGACCGCTCCGCCGCCCAGCTGGCGGACTTCGTCTGCGGCGCCAACAGGGACGACTACCACTACACAGGGGTCAACTGGGGCCGCGACGTGGAATTGGGCCGGGTCGAGGACCTGCGCAACGTGGTCGCCGGCGATCCCAGCCCGGATGGCCAGGGCACTCTGGAGATCAAGCGCGGCATCGAGGTGGGCCATATCTTCCAACTGGGCGACAAGTACAGCCGCGCGATGAACGCCACCGTACTGGACGAGAACGGCAAGGAGCAGGTGATGGTCATGGGCTGCTACGGCATCGGCGTTTCCCGCATCGTCGCCGCCGCCATAGAGCAGAACCACGACGACGCCGGCATCATCTGGCCGGATGCCATAGCGCCCTTCCAGCTGGCGATAGTGCCGATCAACCTGCACAAGAGCGACGTCGTGCGGGAGAAGTGCGAGCACCTGTACGAATCCCTGCGCGCCCAGGGCGTCGACGTGCTGCTGATGGACGAACCCAAGGCACGCCTCGGCGCCATGCTCGCCGACGTGGAACTGATGGGCATTCCGCACCGCATCGTCGTCGGCGACCGCGGCCTGGAAAAGGGCGTGGTGGAGTACAAGGGCCGCCGCGACGCCGAGAGCCAGGAGTTTGCGGAATCGCAGCTGGAGGAAGTGCTGCTGAAGATGATCAACAGGCACTGAGTCTCAGGGAGCCCCTTGTAGGAGCCTGTTTGCAGGCGAATGGCTACGAAGCACCGCCCTATTCGCCTGCAAGCAGGCTCCTACAAGCAAGATCCAGCAACACCGATAATTCATGATAAGAAGCTGCCTCATTTCAATCTTCCTCCTCCTCGCTGTTTGCGCCCAGGCGCAAACAATCCCGGAGATAGACCCGGAGCTCAAGCGCGCCCTGAAAGAGGCGGTTACCCAGGCGGACAGCTTCGCCGACCGCTTCGACGCGGAGGTCTGGCTGATGTCCAAGTCCCAGCCGCTGGCGCGCTATATCAAGGATCCGAAGGAGCGCATGCGCGTGCTGAAGGCGGTGCACCGCGAGGCCACCCTCGCCGGGCTGCGCCCGGAAATCGTCCTCGCCGTAATCCAGATAGAGAGTGCCTTCGACCCCTATGCGGTGTCCCGGGTCGGCGCCCAGGGCATGATGCAGGTGATGCCCTTTTGGAAGAAAGAGATAGGCCGCCCGGACGACAACCTGATCGATATGGACACCAACCTGCGCTACGGCTGCACCATCCTCAAGCACTATATCGGCAAGGCCAAGGGCAACCTGGCCAATGCGCTGGCCTACTACAACGGCAGCTACGGCCGCCACACCTATTCCAGCAAGGTGCTGGATGCCTGGGCTTCCAGATGGCGCTAGACAATAGCGTAGGTTGTGCCGAGTCTTGCGATGCCCAACAGGGTGCCGGCGGTAATCGTTGGGCTTCGCGGAGCTCAGACCAACCTACGCTCTGACCACCAACCACCGACCACTGAAACATGACTCTCAGCAGCAGTTACACTTTCTTCACCGGCGCCGCCTGCGGCCTGTTGCTGCTGGCAGCGGCCAAGCTGGCGATCAGCTATCGCCGCCAGGCCGTCGCGCGCTGGCTGCTGTTGCTGATCAGCGGGGCCTTCTTCTACCTGCTGCGCCCGGTGCTGCCGGAGCGGGGTCCGCTGCTGGACTTCCTTGTCGACCTGCCCACGGAACTGATCCCCGGCGCCTTCTGGCTCTTCAGCTACGCCCTGTGCAGTGAGTGCGAGCGCTTTCCGCGGCTCGGCTGGTCACTGATCGCGGTGAGCGTCGCGGTCGGCCTCGCCGCCGCGCACCTGGACGCGGAGCGGTTCCCGGCGCTGTGCCACTGGCTGTACCTGCTCAAGCAACCGCTGCAGCTCGGCCTGATCGGCGCCGGCCTGCTGACACTGCTGCGCCAGTACCAGTCGGACCTGGTGGAATCCCGCCGCAACCTGCGCGCCTGCCTGCTGATTGCCATCGGCAGTTACATGCTGATCGTGGTCTGCGCCGAGTTCCTGTTCTCCTATCGGGCGGTGCCCGCCGGTGTACCGACAATGCACGCGGTACTGGCGAGCGGGCTGGCACTGGGCGCCTGCCTGTGGCTGCTCGCAGTTTCGCCCCAGGCGCTGGCCGAGTCCCTGCCGCGCGCGGCGGTGGCCGAAAGCGAGGAAGAGGCACCGGCAGCGGAGCCGCCGCCGCTGGACGAGCAGCAGCGCCTGCTGCTGGAAAAGTTGCAGTCCCATATGCAGGGCGGCGGCTACCGCCGCACGGGCCTGACCATCCGCGAACTGGCGGAACAGCTGGACGCCCGCGAGCATGTGCTGCGCGCGCTGATCAACCGCCACCTGGGTTACCGCAACTTCAACGAATACCTGAACCAGTTCCGCATCGACGAGGCCAGCGCGCGCCTCGCGAATCCGGCCCAGGCGCACCTGCCGGTGCTCACCATCGCCCTGGATATCGGTTACCGCTCCCTGAGCCCCTTCAACGCCGCCTTCAAGCGCCGCCACAACCAGACCCCCACCGAATACCGCCGCGAGCAGCTGCCGGACTGAATCGACCGTTTTTCGGAATCCGTCAGCTGTTTTTTCGCTTTCCGCAAGCGCCTTCCCGCACTTTCGGACAGACTCCAGTCACTGACCTGTAGGGGCGAACCTTGTGTTCGCCCAACCGGCCAATGGGCGAACACAAGGTTCGCCCCTACGAATCGGCATCGAAGCCACCGGCAACAAGAATAAGAAGGTGAGACTATGGACTTCCTGTGGGAACTGGCCCAAGACTGGGCAGTGCACTTCCAGCGCGACCTATTCCGCTACCTGCTGGCGGCCACTGCGGTCAGCCTTTCGGTCAGCTGGCTCTTCCGCGGCTGGATGAACCGGCGCCGGCTGCAGAAGCGCCGCGCGAGCTGGAAGGACATCCGCCGCGAAGTCGGCTTCTCCATGCTCACCCTGGGCGTATTCGCCACCATCGGCATAGTCACCAGTATCCTGAAAGACTGGGGCCTGGTGCAGCTCTACTGGCAGTGGGGCGACTACCCGCTGTGGTGGAACCTGGCCAGCCTGCCGGCCGTGATACTGCTGCACGATGCCTACTTCTACTGGGTGCACCGCGGCATGCACCACCCGAAACTCTTCAGGCACTTCCACCGCGTGCACCACCTGTCCCGCACCCCGACGCCCTGGGCCGCCTACAGCTTCTCCATCGGCGAGGGCTTCCTGATGGCCGTCTTCTCGCCGCTGGTACTGATGCTGCTGCCGCTGCATGTGCTCACCTGGCTGTCATTTATTTTCGTGATGATCTTCCGCAACGCCATGCTGCACGCCGGCTGCGAGTTCCACCCCCGCGGCTGGGTCGACGGCCCGCTGGACTTCATGACCACCACTACCCACCACGACCTGCACCACCAGCGATTTCGGGGCAACTACGGTTTCTATTTCACCTGGTGGGATCGCTGGATGGGCACCGAGTTCAAGAATTACAAAGAAGTGTTTCGCCAGGCGGTCGATGGCGAATTCGGTGATGAGACGGGCCCGGCAAAGGCGCGGGCCGTCACCTAGGAATTGCGGCTGATCGGCAGATGTCCGCATGTTTGTGCGCGGCCTCCGGGCCGCGCCTTTTTACCCGCCCCCGCGGCTTTTTTGCTCCCCAAACGTCTCCGGCCGGGCACCGCGCGACAGCGCCGGCTCGCCCCGTGACGGCTGTTTCCACCCGAATTTTTGCCCGCCTGCCCCCACCCCTTCATAACTGACTGATTTTCATAATCTTTTCTTCCTGCAACGGCAAAAAGAAAGCAGCGCCAAATTCCATTGCGGTGCTTGTGGAGCAAAATGGAAACGATTACATTGTTTCGCAGCCCGACTCGATGGCCGCAGTCGAATGCCAATATCTGCAGGCGGCAGGCCGGGCACGACCTAAAAAATAAATACGATAAAAACAGGCGGTATCGGGCTGTTCTGCAAACGGCCAGCGTACCCGAGCCTATTTCCGCACCTCATGCCAGTAGAGCGAAGTGTTGCCGGTATCCGACCGGCCGCCTCTACACCCGTGTATCAAATCCCCGGGAAATTCCGGAGACGATCCGGAGACGCAATCGTAAAGGCGTCACCGCGGGACGGTGGCATCCATTTACATCTCAACGGTGCAGGAAATAATAATGAAAAAAACCGCCTCAAAAATCCCATCATTATTTCTGTTCTTGTGGGCATGGAGTTCGATGCCGGCGGCGGTCGCGGCAACCTGCGAGTACTTGGTGGTCAACGACTGGGGCTCGGGGGCGCAGGCCGGTATCCGCATCACCATCGACGGCGCCAGCGCCATCGATGGCTGGGAGGTCGACTGGGAGTACAGCGACGGCACCGTCGTGACCGACAGCTGGAACGCCAACCTGTCGGGCAACAACCCTTACACGGCGAGCAACCTGTCGTGGAACGGCAACATCCAGCCGGGGCAGTATGCCGAGTTCGGCCTGCAGGTGAGCAATGGCTCCGGCAGCGCCGCGGTGCCGGTTGTAACCGGTTCCGTCTGTGACGGGGGCAGCAGCTCCAGTTCGAGCTCCTCGAGCAGCAGTTCAAGCTCGAGTTCGTCATCCGGTTCCAGCTCCTCCAGCAGCTCATCCTCCAGCAGCTCATCCTCGAGCAGCGGTGGCCCCAGCGGCCCGCCGCCGGCGGTGGAGATCCAGCGGGCCTTCCCGAACCTGACCTTCGGCCAGCCGCTCGGCCTGCTGCAGGCGCCGGGGGACGACTCGCGCTGGTACGTGCTGGAGAAAACCGGGGTGGTCTACTGGATCGACGCCAACGACGATTTCACGTCCACCAAGAACACCTACCTGGATCTGTCCGGCACGGTCGATACCGCCGTCGAGGGCGGCCTGCTGGGAATGGCCTTCCACCCCGACTACCAGAGCAACGGCCAGGTGTACCTGTCGTTCACCACGCCGGCTTCGGATCCCATGACCTCAGTGGTCGCGCGCTATACCGAGAGCGCGGGCGGCGCCAGCCTGGACGCCGGCTCGCGCCAGGACATCCTCACCCTGCAGCAGCCCTACGCCAACCACAACGGCGGCCAGATCGCCTTCGGGCCCGACGGTTACCTGTATATCGGCTTCGGCGACGGCGGTTCGGCCAACGATCCCGAGGCCAACGGCCAGGATACAAGCAACTGGCACGGCGCCATGCTGAGGATCGATGTGGACAGCGGCTCGCCCTACGGCATTCCCGCGGACAACCCCTTCGCAAGCGGCGGCGGCAGGCCTGAGATCTACGCCTACGGCCTGAGAAACCCCTGGCGCTGGAGCTTCGACCGCCTCACCGGTGACCTGTGGCTGGCGGACGTGGGCCAGGCGCTGTACGAGGAAGTCAATATCATCGAGAAGGGCGGCAACTACGGCTGGCGCTGCCGGGAGGGTTTCCACGCTACTTCCAACAGCTGCAACGGCAGCGGCCCCTACGACGATCCCCTGTTCGAATACGATCACGGCCAGGGGCAATCGATCACCGGCGGTTACGTCTACCGCGGCTCGCAGATCGCCGGCATGAACGGCGCCTATGTCTTCGGCGACTACCAGAGCGGCAGGGTCTGGGCCTACACCGACGCCATGTACCCGCTGGCGGATACGAATATGGGCATCGCCTCCTTCGGCGAGTCCAACGGCGGCGAGATCTACCTGGTGGATATCGCCGGCGGCACCCTGCACCGGGTAGTCGCGGAAGGCGGCAACAGCTCCAGCAGTTCCAGCTCGTCGTCGAGCAGCAGTTCCTCCTCGAGCAGCAGCTCCAGTTCCAGCAGCTCCTCAAGCAGCTCGACTTCGGGCAACTCGTCCAGCGGCGGCAACGGCGGTGGCGTCTCCTGTGCGATTACCTTCGAGAATGTCTGGGACAACGGCTACCAGCTGGATGTCACCGTGACCAACGGCGGCAACAGCCCGGTGAGCAGCTGGGAGGTGGCGCTTCAGTTCAGTGAGCCGCCGCAGATCACCGGCAGCTGGAATGTGAACAGCAGCGTCTCGGGCAACACGGCCGCCTTCAGCGACGTCGGCTGGAACGGCAGCCTCGCGCCGGGCGACAGCACTACATTCGGCTTCCAGGGCAACCACGACGGCAGCTTTGCGCTACCCGGCTGCAGCGGCCCGGGCTCATCGAGCAGCAGCTCCAGTTCCTCGTCCGGCAGCTCCAGCTCGTCCAGCAGCGGCGGCATCGATACGGGCAATATGACGGGCTCCGAAATCTACAGCGCCGTCTGCGCCGACTGCCACGGTTTCGCCGCCGACGGCGGTTCGGTGGGAGTACCGCTGAACGTGCCGCAGGACCTGGATTTCATGATCGGCTATATCGAGAGCGCCATGCCCCAGAATCAGCCGTCCGCCTGCGACGCGGACTGCGCGGAGAAGGTCGGCAACTATATCGCCGATACCTTCTGGGAGGACCAGCCGCCGCCCAACTGCAGCATCGTCCGCTACGGCGCCCGCCAGCTGAAGATCCTGACGCGCTCCGAGTACCAGAACACGGTCGAGGACCTGCTGGGCGTCGATTTCGCCGCTGCCGAGGGCCTGGCCGAGGACAGCCGGGTCGGCTACTTCATCAACAACGCCCACGCCTCCATCGTGACTGGCAGCTACGACCGCTACCTGACGGCGGCCGAGGAAATCGCGGCCTGGTCGGCGGCGCGCGATTTCTCGCCGGCACTGAGCTGCGCCTCCTTCAACCAGAGCTGCGCCGACCAGTTTATCGGCGAGCTGGCACCGAAAGTGTTCCGCCGGCCGCTGGACAGCCAGGAAGTGGCGACCTATTCGGAACTGGCCAACGGCACCTTTACCGACGGCGACGTACACTCCGGCATCCAGCTGGCGCTGACGACCATGCTGTCCTCGCCGCAGTTCCTCTACCGCCACGAGCTGGGCGAACCCAACCCGGCCAACAGCGAGATAGACGCGGATTCCTACGAGTTGACCTCCTACGAAATGGCCACCTGGCTGAGCTATTCCTTCGCCGGTTCCACACCGGACGACACGGCGCTGCAGAAGGCGGCCAACGGCCAGTTGCGCGATCCGGTGCAGATCCGGCAGGAAGCGCAGCGGTTGCTGGACCTTGCCGAGGCCAGGGAAACCATGGGCGACTTCGTCGGCAGCTGGCTGGATACCGACAAGCTGGAAAATTCGCCCAAGGACGCGGCCACCTGGCCCGGCTTCGAGAATGTGGCGCCGCACATGGAGCGGGAAATCCGCGAAGTCTTCGCCGAGGTCATGTTGAACGGCAGCGAGTCCTTCGCCTCCCTCTACGACTCCAACTGGACCTTCGTCAACGGGCCCCTGGCGCAGCACTACGGCATCGGCGGCGTCTCCGGCGACGCCTTCCAGCGGGTCACCACCAGCGACCGCGGCGGCATCCTCACCAGCGGCGCCTTTATGTCGCGCTGGGCCGAACGCGTCGAGACCTCGCCGATCCGGCGCTCGGTGCGGGTACGCCGCCGCATGCTGTGCCAGGACCAGCCGGATCCGCCCGCCGGCATCGCGGAGAGCCGCGCGGAGCGCCTCGAGGAACTGGCGGACCTTCTGGCCGATCCGGCGACCACCAACCGCATGAAGTACGAGGCCCTGACGTCCGTCGCGCCCTGCCTGAACTGCCACCAGGAGTGGATCAACCCGCTCGGCGGCGGCATGGAGGACTTCGACTCGGTGGGCAATCCGCGCAGCGTCGACCTGAACGGCAATGTGATCGATGCCAGCGGGCAGTTGTACGCGCCCGATGTCCTGAGCAACCGCGGCGAGTGGATCGAATTCGACGGTGCCCGGGGCCTGGGCCAGGTGCTGGCGACCCTGCCCAGCGCGCAGTCCTGCGTCTCGCAGAACATGTTCCGCTTCATGCTCGGCGTGGGGCACGACAACATCGACAACAGCAATCCGCAGGGGCGGGAACTGGATCCGCTCGAGGAGGACGGTTACACCTGCACGGTTCGGGATATGACCGACACCCTGGTGCAGCAGAGCCCCCGCACCATGCTCGAGAGCATGAGCACGCTGGATGCGGTGCGCTACCGCAAGGAGTGGCAGCGTTGAGGGGCGGTTCCGGGACTCGGGACTCGGGACTCGGGACTCGGGACTCGGGACTCGGGACTCGGGACTCGGGACTCGGGCAAGAATACTCAAGTCAGATGCGAAGGCCCCCGGCAGCGGGGCCGCCCAAGCCTTTCTTACGGGCAACGGGGGGCGAGTAGTTACAAAAATAAAAGGGTCAGATCATGGCAAAGCGATACAGGAACGAGTTTGACAAAAGGCGCAGGGATTTACTGAAAATCTTCGCGGCCGCGGGCATCAGCAGGGGGCTGATGCGGGCCTCGCCGCTGGTCACGGGCATGATGGTCTCCCGCTGGGCCGAGGCGCAGACGGGGCCCAACAAGTCGGTGGTCATCTACGTGCCCGACGGCGCCCTGGCGGAACACTGGTACCCCAACGGCGACCTGACCAGCTTCGGCGCCATGTCCCAGCCCTACAGTTCCGTCGCCAGCGAATGCAACTTCCTCAGGAACATGGGCCACCACCGCGGCGGGCACGGCGTCATGCCCACCATCATCAACAACAGCTGGGGCGGCGACAGCTTCGACGTCAACATGGGCAGAATTCTCGGCGAAAACCTGCCATTCACCTACGTCAACCTGGGTGTACACAGCAACGGCAACGGCGTCCTGACCAAAGACAAGGGCGCGGAAGTACCGTTTGAAGACAACCCCTTCAACGCCTTCAACCGCCTGTTCGGCAACCTGCAGCCCGGCGGCGGTGGCGGCGATCCCAAGCTCAACGCGGTGGACGCGCACCTGGAGGCGGTCAACGCGCTGAAAACGAAACTGGGGACTTACGAACAGCAGCGCCTGGATTCGCACCTGACCGCCATCGAGGAAACCCAGCAGCGCCTGCAGGATCTGGCCGGCGGCGGCCTGTCCTGCAACGCCGCCACCCCACCCGCCCAGTTCCCGATCGAATTTTCCACCTTCCAGCAACAGGCGGAACTGCAGGCGGAGATCATCGCTCTGGCCCTGGAGTGCAACTTCACCGCCTCCTGTTCGCTGGCGCTGGGCAACGACGGCGCCGAGTTCTCCCTGCCCTACCTGAATTTCAAGGACACCTACCACTCGTCTATCCACGGCGGCAACGGCGGCGATCCGACCTACCCCTTCTACCGGGAGACGCGGGCGCACCTGAGCAGCCTGTCGGCCTTCCTGATCGGCCGCCTGAGGGACCGGGGCCTGCTCGACAGCACCATCGTCTGCGAAGTCACCGACATGGGCAACGGGGACGCCCACGGCAGCAACGACGTGCCCCTGATCATGGCCGGTGGCGGCGGCGCCATACAGCGCGGTGTATCCAATGCCGGCGGTGCCTCCTATACGCCCCTGCACCAGATACACACCGCGGCGGTGGCGCTGCAGGCCGACCAGCATCCGCTGTATCAGGGTTATCAAAACGAAGTGATTCCGGGGGTTTTGGCCTAGACAAAGTGATCAGGAATAAACTCGCACAAATTACCGCGCTGGCTCTCACGGCTGCCTCCCTGGGCGGATGCCCGGAATCCGACCGGGATACTCCTCCGCCCCGGAACGGGCTCAACGATACGGGCATCACCTGGGGCGCGAACTATCCCCGGGGCGTCAACGGCGACTGCAGCGCAAGCATCGACCTCGAACGGCTGCCCGAGGGGGCGTCGTTGGGCGGCGATATCCTGAGCCAGCAGGACTGCAGGCACGGCAGGGACACCGCCGGCGGCGACGCCGACGGCGCGGCAGGCTTTGTCTTTCGCAAGATTGACGATCGGGGCGAACCGCTGCCCGCGGACGCACAGAAGTGGCACTGCGTACTGGATGAAATCACCGGCCTGGCGTGGGAGGTCAAGCAGCCGGGCGACGGGGTCTACGGCAACCGGGGGCGGCACGACGCGGACGATGTGTACACCTGGTATAACCCCAACAAGCGCATGAACGGCGGCGCCATCGGCGACTGGAACAGCCACTACGCCCAGTGCACGGGATACGTCCGGGGTCAGCCCGCCACCTATTGCAATATCGAGGAATTCGTCAGTCGCATCAACCGGCGGGGCCTGTGCGGCTTCAATGACTGGCGTGTGCCGACCCTGGCGGAACTCGCCACCCTGGTGCACTTCGGGCGCAGCGCCCCGGCTATCGATACGGCGTATTTTCCCAACGCGAAAGGCGGTTTTTACTGGAGCCATTCGCCCGACGCCAGGCTGGAGGAAAGGGCCTGGGCGGTCAATTTCCAGTTCGGCTATTCCGCACCCATGCCGCGCGACAACGGCCGCCATGTGCGGCTGGTCAGAAACTGGAACAGTGGAGATTCGGGGGCGAAATGATCGATAGCTTGCGCAATACGGCACTGCTGTTGGTGTTGCTGGCACCGCTCTCCCAGGCGCAGGCCGCCCAGCATTGCAAAACCGGACATATGGCGGCGACCGCACCCTCCTCGCGCTACCGGCAACAGGATGACGGCGCCATTGTCGACACAAAAACCGGCCTGATGTGGCGCGCCTGCCTGGAAGGTGTCGCGGGCAAAACCTGTGATCGGGGCGAACCGCTGGCGTTGACCTGGGCCGAGGCGCTGGCCTACGTACCGACATTCAACGGTGAAGGCGGTTTCGGCGGCCACAGGGACTGGCGCCTGCCGAATATCCGCGAACTGGGCACCCTGGTCGAACTGCAGTGCGCCGGCCCCGCAATCAACCTGGCGATTTTCCCCAACGCGGCCCCTGCGGATGTCTGGTCGTCATCGCCCGCCAATTTTCATACGCACTATTCGTGGCACGTCAATTTTGCAACCGGCGCTTTTACCTACGGCGAAAGGACGAAGCCGAAAGCCGTTCGACTGGTGCGCGACGCGCTGTGAGGTCGTTTCTTAGCGGGCATCACCTGCGATTGTTGCGTCAGGACGCGATTTTCTCCAGCAGGCGAATCACCCTGCTTACATCGGCGTCGGTTGTGGACCAGTTACTGAAGGCAGCACGCAGCGCGTCCCCGCCCCGCCACTGCCCGGGCGTCATAAATACCTCGTCGCTGCCGTTCAGCCTTCTCAACCAGGCGCGCATTTTCGCGGGCGGAAGACCACCACATTCAATTTGCGGGGCACCAGCAGCTCGTAGTGAACCTGCCCCTGCGGGCGGCACTGGCGGACTTCGTCAACGGCGGCTACTACCGCCGCCACCTGCAGCGGCTGCGCCCGGCGCTGGCGGAACAGTTGCCGGCCTACCGCCACGTATTGGATGAAGCCATGCCTGCGGGCACGGCAATTTCGAAACCGGACGGCGGTTTCGTGCTGTGGCTGACATTGGCGGAGGAATTCGACGGAATGGCCCTATTCGAAGCCGCCGCCGCGGAAAACATCAGCATCCTACCCGGCCAGGGATTTTCCAGCCTGGGGCGCTACCGCAACTGCACTCGCATCAACTGCGGCTGGCCCCTGGACCAGAACTTGCAGCGGGCTCTGGAATCGCTGGGCAAGATGGCCGCAAGGCTCAGTCGTTGAACAACAATTCCAGCGGATAGCCGGTAAACGGCTTGGTCTTCTCGATCACCAGGTGGGAGGTCATGCGCGAGATGGCCGCGTCCTCGTTGGCGAGCAGCTGCTCGGACACGCGGTTGAAGTCCGCCGCGTCCGGGCAGACGAAACGCAGCATATAGTCGAATTCGCCGGACATCTTCACGCAGGAGACTATCTGCGGAATATCGTTGATGGCGCGGCGGAAGCTTTCGCTGGTGCGGGCGTCCTGGCGCTTCAGGGCCACGTTGACGTAAAACTCGGCGTGGCGCACCTTGTCCAGGTTCACCTCGGCGTGAAACTCGCGGATATAGCGCTCGCTGGTCAGGCGCTTGACCCGCGCCAGGCAGGCACTCTCGGAAAGTCCTATCTCTTCACTCAGCTTCAGGTTGCTGATGCGCGCATTGGTCTGCAGCGCCTGCAAAATACGCAGATTGTGCCGGTCGATTTTCACTTGGCTGTTCTTTTGATCTTGGAAAAGGGGCAAGGATAGCGGCATTCGCGGGCAATCGCATCACGTACTGCACCCGCCGCGTAGGGGCCGAAGGCGCCGCGAATACCTGGAGCGGCTGGAACGAACCTTGTGTTCGCCCGTTTCGGGTCAGTGCGCGGCGATCGAATGGGCGAACACAAGGTTCGCCCCCATCATGATGCCGGGGATTAACCCGCCCGGCGGCTGCCGGCGGTGACGAAACGCTCAATGCGGTCCAGGGCGCGGGAGAGTTCCCCCTCGTCCGCGGCCAGGGTCAGGCGCACGTGGTTGGCGGCGCTGGTACCGAAGGGCGCGCCGGGCAGTACGGAAACCCGCTCCGCATCCAGCAATGCCTCGGCAAAGGCCTGGCCACTACTCCCCTCTTTCGAGTGGGCCACCCGGGACACGTCCACCATCACGAACATACCCGCCTCGGGGGAGTAGCAGCTGAGGCCGGGGATCTGGTTGATCCGCGGGACTATCAGGTCGCGACGGCGCTCGTAGGCCTCGCGCATCTGCTTGACGAAGTAGGTGTCGAACTCCAGCGCAAAGGCGGCGGTCTCCTGGATGAATTGCGGGCAACCGAAGATGGTGGCACCGGCGAATTCGATCAGCCGCTCCACCAGTGGCCCGCGGGCCACCGCCCAGCCCAGGCGCCAGCCGCTCATGGCGTGGGACTTGGACAGGCCGTCGATCACGACGATATTGTCCAGCTCCGCCGCCGCGGTACGCAGGGAGGTGTGGCGGCGGGCGAAGGTGATCATCGAATACATCTCGTCGCACACCAGCCAGACGTCGCGCTCGCGGCAGTAGGCGGCCAGTTCGCGCAGCTGCTCCGGGGTAGCCATGGCGCCGGTGGGATTGACCGGGGTATTGATCATCACTGCGCGGGTGTCCGGGCCTATGGCGGCCTCGATCGCGTCCACGTCGAAGGCGAAGTTGGTCTCCGCCGGACAGGCGACCTTCTTGACCTTCAGGCGCAGGGAGTCACAGATAGGCACATAGCCGATATACATGGGCTCGGGAATCACGATTTCCTCGCCCGGGTTCAGCAGGCATGCGAGCACCGCGTAGATGGCGTTGGTGCCGCCGGGGAAGACCACCACGTCGTCCGGGCTGCAGGGGTGCGGGGAGACCTTGCTCTCGATATCGGCGATGGCGCGGCGCAGCATCGGCTCACCGGCGGCCGGGGAGTAGTGGGTGCGGCCGACGCCGAGGCGGGCGCGGGCGAAATCGAGGATCGGCTCCGGGGTGTCGAAGTTGGGGTCGCCCACGCACAGGAAGATCACATCCTCGCCCTTGTCGGCCAGTTCGTGGGCGCGGTCGCTGACCGCCCAGACGTCGGCATCGGCGCTGTTGAGGGCTTCACTCTGTTTGCTGAATCGGGGACTGAACATCGTCACTGGTGTCACTTTCGGGTTGTTATCGATACTTCTAACGTTAACAACGGCGCGGGTAATTGATGGCGATATAGAGGCTCGAATTTCGCATTCCTGCGGCTTTTTCAGCGGCTTTGCCGCAGAAAATTCGGTGACACTTTTGTGACTCCCCCGCCCCCGGCCCCTCCCCGCAAGCGGGAGAGGGGAGCTATTCTTTCTCGCCCAGGAGGATCCGACGAGTCCCGAGTCCCGAGTCCCGAGTCCCGAGTCCCCAGTCCCCAGTCCCCAGTCCCCAGTCCCCAGTCCCCAGTCCCCAGCATTAGAAGCGGTAGTTCAGGTTCAGCCCGCCCACCGTGTCCTCCGGGCGCACCAGGATATTGCCGGAGAGCTGCAGCTTGTCGGTCAGGTTGAGGCCCACCAGGGCACCGAAGCCGTTCTGGAAGAAGCCGGCGTTGCGGCTGTCGTAGGCATTCAGGTAGGCGCTGTTGCCGGGAATGGACTTGACGCCGATGCCCACATTCGCGGTGTCGTCTCCGCCGTTGTGCTCCAGCCACACCTCCCCGAACCAGCGCCAGTCCGCCTCTTCCGGCGCGTTGTAGAAGAAGCCGGCGCGCAGCCGATAGTACTCGCGGTCCTGGTGGCGAACATAGAGGCCGAGGGGGTCCAGGGTCTGGCCGTTGCTGCCGATATAGGTGAGGTCCGGATCGGTGGATTCGCGGAAGCTGTCCACATCCACCTGGGTCCACTCGGCCGACACGAAGGGGCCTATCTGGCAGGGAAGCGCCGGCGCGCTGTCGTAGCCGGCGCGGGCAAACAGGGCGGTGGCACTGCCGTCGGTATCGCCCTCGATGCGCGTGCTGAAAGTCTGGCCGAGGTGGATGTCGCGGTCCACCTCGTGGTAATCGATATCGCTGTAGGTGATGCCGCCGTCCACGAACCAGCGCTCGTCGTCCCAGCGCCCCAAGGCGGAAAGATTCCAGCTGCGGGCCTTCAGGGACAGGTCTGTGGGCGTGTAGTCGTTGCCGGCGTAGGACAGCGCCAGGGCCCACTCGAAATGGTCACCGGCGGCAAAGCTGAAGCCGAAGAAGCCATCCCAGCCATTGCTCTCCCGGTTGGGGGCCGGGCCCTGGCCGAGGTCGGTGTACTGCCAGGCGGCGCTGAAAAACACCGTGGTGGTGGGATCGCGGAAGCGCTGCGCCACCAGGTGGTGGTCGATATTGGACTGGTGCAGGCGCGTGTTCTGGTAGCCCAGGTCCGGCAGCATGCCGAAGCCCACCGGCGCGCTCAGTACCGAATAGTAATAATCCCCGAGCAGCTGCCCGGCGGCCAGGGTCGGGTGCACGCCGTCGTTGAACAGCAGCCGGTCCGAGTCGGGGGCGCTGCCGGTCTCGCTGTAGACGGGATTCGGGTTGGAGCAGGCGCCGGCGGCGTAGCAGGTCCTGGCCTGATCGATGTTGGCGAAGCCGAAGAGCCCGGGTCTGGCCAGGGCCAGGGCGCCCATGCCCTCGGTGTCCAGGATCAGTACATTGCCGACAAAGTTCAGCTGTATCCGCAGCGAGTTGTTGAACAGCGCCGTGCCTATGTTGGCCGCGCTGATTGCGTCGGGGCCAATGTCGTTCATCAGCGGCGTATCGCCCACCCGCGGCGCGTTGGACACCACCACATAGTCGGCGCCGGCAATGCGCAGTTCCCGGGCCGCGGTGGCGAGGAAATTTGCGGCGCGCTCCATGCTGTCCGGGGAAACAGTCCCGGCAATGGTGGCGGCGATGATGTCGTTGCCGCCGCCGTTCAGGTAGTAGAGGGTGTCGCTGGAGACGCCGTTCTGCGGCAGATAACCCTGGCCGGTACCGAAGGGCACGCCGGTGAGGGTGATATCGTTGTTCGGGTCGTCCACCAGTGCCTGCAGGGCCGCGGGATCATCGAAGGCGGCGACCGCTGCGGCCACCTCCGCAGGGGAGAGGAAAGGGCTCTCGCCGGCGGCCGGATCGCAGACGCCGTCGGCGCCGCAGCGGCTGGAGTCCGGCAGGATCGTGGTCAGGGCATTGTGATCGGCGACGGTGGTATTCGGAAACAGTTGGCGGAAGCGCTGCGGCCCCACAACGTCCAGCAGCACGTCCGCGGTGTGGTTGCCGCCCACGGCCCAGTTGCTGCCGTTGGCCAATACCGAGGCCGCTACCTGCTGGAACTGCCCGGCGGGATCCGCGGCGCTCGGGTAGCAGGGAACCGGCCCGCCGATGCTGATCCCCAGGCCGGAACAGGAGGGCTCCAGTGGATCCAGGCCGAAGTTCTGCGCGGTAAAGCTGATCGCCGGCTGTCTCGGCAGTATGCCGTCGGGATCGCTGCTGGTGAAAATGCCGGCGTTGCCGCTGTCCGACAGGCTGTCGCCGAAGACGACAATACTCTGATACAGGAGATCGTTGCCGTTATCGGCATATGCGGTGGCGGCGCTGGCGAGGGCCACGGCGGCACAGACAGGTCTGAGGGGAAAACCCATTGCGCACTCCATTGCGGAAATTGGTCAGATCACGATGGGGCAAGTATAGACACGCCGCCCGGCGGTGCAGTGCGGCAAGAGATCACTCGATAGGTAGCGACAGCTATTCAAAATTTATCGAATAGTACCCAGCGAATCACCACCGCCGTCCAGTCGATCGACAAAGGGAATCACCAGGCCACTGATCGCGGCCGCCAGGGGTCCCCAGCACAGGGACAGGATCAACAGGGATTCCCAGCTCTCCCTGCCCCAGTCGGCGGGGCCGAAATACACACTGTTGCTGTAGACGAGAGGCGCCAGGATAAAGCCGGTGGCAAACGCCACCAGCGGCCGCCCAACCAGGAAAGAGAGGGAATAGCGCAGGGTGGTGGCGAGCATGGCCCACATGCAGATGACCCAGGCCGGTGGCAGATTGGAGCCATAATCCAGCACCCGATTGGCCATAAATAGCCACTCCGTCAGGAAGCCGGTAAAGATAAAAAACAGCACGATAAAGATGTCGCGCTGATCGTGCCACAGGGCAAAATGGGACATCAGGATCACAAACAGCGCCACCAGCGCCATGGCATTACCGCCGAGAATGGCGATCCACCAGCCGCAGAAATACATCGAGAAGTTGAGCAGCTGTTTCATGCTTCCAGCTCGCTTATTCTGCCGAACCCAAAATCATTCCGTCGATTTTTCCAACTCAAGTTTCGGAGTTCACAGGGATTGCCAACGCCGCGGGGAGATGCCTTCGAGCGGCCCTGCTGCCGGTGGCCACCTGGTAAAAAACCTCATCGGTAGATATTTGCCAGGTGGCCACCGGCAGCAGGGCCTCGCACAGTGCCAACCGGAGGCTTCCTGCCCTCGATGTGAACTCCGAAACTTGAGTTTCCAAGAATATAGACCAGCGCAACACGCCCCGAACCGTTACTCACTTCAAATCGGCGAACACGGCGATCGCGCGTTTGCGACTCTGCGCAACATCACAGATTGGCGGAGGATAGCCCGCCAGGGGCGGCGGGCAGTGAATCTGATCCCTGTCCAGATGGCGCAGCTCCGGCACGAACTCGCGGATGAATATTCCCTCCCTGTCGAACTTCCGCGACTGGCTGTAGGGATTGAATACGCGGAAGTAGGGCACCGCATCGGTGCCGGTGGAGGCGGCCCACTGCCAGCCGCCGTTGTTGGCGGCCAGGTCCGCGTCTATCAGGTGCTGCATGAAATAGCGCTCGCCCCGGCGCCAGTCGATCAGCAGGTTCTTGCTCAGGAAGGATGCCACGACCATGCGCAGGCGGTTGTGCATCCAACCGGTTTCATTCAGCTGGCGCATGGCCGCATCGACGATAGGCACCCCGGTTTTGCCCGCGCACCATTTCTGGAACTGCCGCTCGTCGCAGGACCAGGGTACCTTTTCCGTCTCCGTTTTGAACGGCTTGTGCATGCAGAGCCGCGGAAAGGCCGCGACCAGGTGGGTGTAGAACTCGCGCCACAGCAGTTCGCCCAGCCAGCAGCTGACGCCCTCGCTGCCGCCGCTCCAGCGGCCGCCATTCAAGTCCAGCGCCATGTGCGCGCACTGGCGGATCGAGACGGCGCCGCAATTCAGGTAGGGAGACAGGCGCGACGTGGCGTCCAGCGCGGGAAAGTCCCGCTCCTCCGCGTAGCCGCCGATTTCCTCGCGGAACTCCCGCAGGCGTTTTCCCGCGGCCTGCTCTCCCGGCACCCAGCCCAACAGCCTGCCATCCCTGTCGGGCGCGAGCCCGTATCCCTGCAGGCGATGGGGAATTTTCTGCACCAGATTGTGCTCGCCCTCCATTTGAATCCACTTCGGCCAGCCGCCGTAGCCGCCCAGCCTGCGCGGTGGCGGCAGTGGTGCGAAGCTGTCACTGCCGCACTGGGCAATGAAGGCGCGCTTGAAGGGGGTGAACACCCTGTAGGTTTCGCCGCTGGCAGTCTTGAGCGAGCCCGGGGGCAGCAAGGTGCGGTCGCTACTGTATTCCACCGGAACCCCCACTGTTTTCAGCGCATCGCGCACGGCGTCGTCGCGGCGCCGCTCGTTGAGGGGGTATTCCGCGTTGGCAAAGAGTGCATCGATTTCCAGTCTCTGCGCCACCTGCACCAGCGCCCGCGGCACCTGTTCGAAAGTCGGCAGTTCGAGGAAATAGAGCGGGATATTGCGCCCCGCCAGGCTCTGCTGCAGTTCGCGCAGGCAGGCGAGGCGGAAGGCGACCACCGGCTCGCCGTCATCGTGGCTGTGCCAGGTCTGCGGGCAGGCGATAAAGACTACCGCCAGCTCATCGCAACCTTTTGCCGCGCGGTAGAGCGCCGTGTTGTCGTTGAGGCGCAGGTCGTTGCGCAGCCACACCAGCCCGCGCGCGAAGGCCCGGGCGGCCATCAGGGTCGCTCCGGCTGCTGCGAATCCGCCAGCGCGCACGCCTCGGGCTCCGCGGCGAGCAGCACCTGGCTGTGAATAAACGCGTGCCGGCTGCGGGGCAGATAGCGACGCAGCAGACTCAACACCGCGGACAGGGGTTTCCGGCCCAGGCGATAGTCCTCGATCAGTTGCACCAGCTCGGCTCTCTCCGCCCTGCCGAGGAACTCCCGCAGGTGCCCCTGGCTGTGCATCAGCGCATTGGTCCTGTTCTCGCGGCTCGCCGGATGGGCGAGGATCTCCATGATCCGGCCGCGCGCCTCGAAGGCCAGTTGTCCGGGTGGCAGCGCCTTGGCACCGGCGAGAAAGCGGCCCAGTTCGCGGGTCATCTCCTGGTGGTGGGCCAGCAGCAGGTATTTGTAGGCGGAGTAGAACTCGATCACTTTCGCCGGGCGCGGGTCCGGCGCCACATAGCGGTGCCAGGCGTCGTAGGCGAAGACCCGGGTGAGGAAATTCCCGCGGATCTCGCGGTTGTCCAGCCGCCCCGCCTCCTCGACCGGCAGGTGCGGAAAGTGCGTCCGCAGGCGCGCGGTGAACAGGCCGGCGCCGTGGGCCAGTGGCTCGGCCTTTCCCGGCGGGTAGTGCGGTGTGCTGCCCACACCGCAGCTCGGCGACCTCTGCATCAGGATAAAGCCGCGCAGCTGCGCCACCCGGGGCACGATTCGGTCCGCATAGCCCTCGAGTGCCTCGCTTGCGTCCATCGAAGGATCGTCCACGCCGACGGCGCGCAGGCGGTCGCTGGCGACCAGGTGAATGGGCGGTCGCGGCACGCCCAGGCCTATGGCGACCTCCGGGCAGAAGGGCGCATAGTCGAAGCAGCGGCTCAACAGCCCGGTGCAGACCCGGCTCAACTTGTGGCCGCCGTTGTAGCGCACCGGGTCCCCCAGCGCGCACTGGCTGATGCCTACCGGAATCTTCTGTGTCAGCAATTGGATCGTCACAAGAGTCCCAGGTCCACGATGACAGGTACAACTTTTATATCCCGGAGGCGAAAGCCACACAAGAAATCCCACCGCCCCGGGATGACGCTTCTCCACACGGCGAGACGGCCGGTGGCCCGGGCGCCGCTTGCGCATACAGGCGCCGCGGCTACAATGCAGGGCCGCATTTTCCACAGGTGCTCCCGAGAGCTACGGATTTACCCCCATGATCCCAGCACTGCGCGAAGTCGACGAGGTACAGGCGCTCTACCTGCAATTCCTGCAGGCACTGGCGGACGCCGGTTTTCGCGGCGATATCAGCCCCAGCTACGCCAGCCGCACGGTGCTGGCCACGGACAACTCCATCTATCAGGTGCTGCCCCAGGCGGTGGTCTACCCGCGGGATACCCGCGACCTGCAGTTGGTGGCGGTACTGGCGGATCGCGAGGACTTCCACCAGGTGGTGCTCTCCCCCCGCGGCGGCGGCACCGGCACCAACGGCCAGTCCCTGACCGACGGCCTGGTGGTGGATATCTCCCGCCATATGAACCGCATCCTGGAGATCAACGCCAAGGAGCGCTGGGTGCGGGTGCAGGCGGGGGTGGTCAAGGACCAGCTGAACGCGGCACTGAAGCCCCACGGCCTCTTCTTCGCCCCGGAGCTGTCCACCAGCAACCGCGCCACCATCGGCGGCATGATCAATACCGACGCCTCCGGCCAGGGCTCCTGCGTCTACGGCAAGACCCGCGACCATGTGCTGGAACTGTCCGCGGTGCTGCTGGGCGGCGAGCTGTGGAAATCCGCACCGCTGAATGACGAAGAATTGAAGGAAATCACCGCACGCGACGACCGCATCGGCAAGGTACACGAGACCTGCAACGAGATAGCCCGCGACAAGGCGGCGCTGATCGAGCAGAAGTTCCCCAAGCTGAACCGCTGCCTGACCGGCTACGACCTGGCCCACATCCGTGAGGGCGACCAGTTCAACCTGAACAGCGTGCTGTGCGGCTCCGAGGGCACCCTCGGCTTTATCGCCGAGGCGAAGCTGAACCTGCTGCCGATCCCCAAATGCGCGGCGCTGGTGAACCTGAAGTACGACCACTTCCGGGACGCCCTGCGCGACGCCAAGGACCTGATGGGGGCCGGCCCCACCTCCATCGAGACGGTGGACAGCAAGGTGCTGATGCTGGCGATGGAGGATATCGTCTGGCACAGCGTCAGCGAGTTTTTCCCCTCCGACGATCGCCCGGTAAAGGGCATCAACCTGGTGGAATACACCGCCGACTCGGAGGAGGAACTGGACCTGCTGCTGGCCGGCTTCACCGGCCGTGTGGACGCAGTGATAGGCCAGCCGGGCAAGAGCTTCGGCTACACCATCGCCCGCGGCCACAGCGAGGTGAACCGCATCTGGGGCATGCGCAAGCGCGCCGTGGGGCTGCTCGGCAATGTGCAGGGAGAGAAACGCCCGATTCCCTTCGTCGAGGACACGGCGGTGCCGCCGGAGAACCTGGCGGACTTTATCGCCGAGTTCCGCGCGGTGCTCGATGAAGCCGGCCTCGACTACGGCATGTTCGGCCACGTGGATGCGGGCGTGCTGCACGTGCGCCCGGCCATCGACATGAAGGACCCCGAGCAGGCGGCACAGATACGCCCGATCACCGACCAGGTGGTGGCGCTGACACAGAAATACCAAGGGTTGCTGTGGGGCGAGCACGGCAAGGGCGTGCGCTCCGAGTACGCGCCGGAGTTCTTCGGCGAGCTCTACCCGGAGTTGCAGCGGATCAAGGCCGCCTTCGACCCGCGCAACCAGCTGAACCCGGGCAAGATAGCCACACCGAGCCGCGCCTCGGCGCTGCTGAAGATCGACCGGGTCACCACCCGCGGCGAGCTGGACCGGCAGATCCCGGTACAGGTTTGGGACGGCTATGGCGAAGGGGTGCACTGCAACGGCAACGGCGCCTGCTTCAACTGGAACCCGGACGACGCCATGTGCCCGTCCTACAAGGCCACCCGCGAGCGCATCCACTCCCCCAAGGGCCGCGCAACCCTGATGAAGGAGTGGCTGCGGCTGTTGAGTGAACGGAACGTGGACGCGGTGGAGGCCGCGCGCAGGTTCCGGGAGCAGTCCTTCTTCGTCGGCCTGCCCGGGCGCATCGTGAACTCCCTGGCGAAGATGCGCGGCGAGTACGACTTCAACCACGAGGTGAACGAGGCCATGCAGGGCTGCCTCGGCTGCAAGTCCTGCTCCGGCCAGTGCCCGGTGAAAGTGGATGTGCCCGAGTTCCGCAGCAAGTTCCTCGAGCTCTACTACAGCCGCTACCTGCGCCCGCTGAAGGATTACTTCGTCGGCGGCCTGGAGTTCGTGATGCCGCACCTGGCGAGGCTGCCGCAGCTGTACAATTTACCCTTGGGCCTGAGGCCGGTGTCCTGGCTGCTGGAGCGCGGCCTGGGCCTGGTGGACAGCCCGCTGCTGGCGCAGAAGACACTGCGCAAGACCATGGGCGAGTTGGGCGTGCCCTTCGCCAGTCCCGCCTGCCTCAAGGCCCTGGGACCGGCGCAGCGCAACCGCGCGGTAATCATCGTCCAGGACGCCTTCACCAGCTATTTCGACGCCGAAGTGGTCGGCGATACCCTGCGCCTACTGAAGCAGCTGGATTTCGTGCCACTGGTGGCGCCATTCAAGGCCAACGGCAAGCCGCTGCATGTGCACGGTTTCCTGCGCCAGTTCCGACGCGTGGCCGAGGGCAACAGCGATATGCTGAATGAACTGGCCGCCAGCGGCGTACCCCTGGTGGGCGTGGATCCATCCATGACCCTGACCTACCGCGCCGAGTACCGGAAACTGCTCGGCGAAGGCGCACCCAAGGTGCAGCTGCTGCAGGAATGGCTGGCCGGGCAGTTGGAGCACCTCGAACAGCAGCGCCCACGGCTGAATCCCACCAGCTTCCGCCTGCTGCCCCACTGCAGCGAGCAGACCAACGCCACCGCCTCCCTGCGCGACTGGCAGAGCATCTTCGAGGCCCTGGGGCTGGAACTGCACACGGAGAGCCTCGGCTGCTGTGGCATGGCCGGCACCTACGGCCACGAGACGGCGCACAGGGAGACTTCCCGCACCATCTTCCAGCAGTCCTGGGCGCCGCGGCTGTCAGAAGCCAGCGCCGACGGGAAGGGCACGCTGCTCGCCAGCGGCTACTCCTGCCGCTGCCAGGCCAAGCGCTTCGCGGGTGTGACTCTGCGCCATCCGTTGCAGGGAGTGCTGGCGCAGCTGCGGGTTGAGGGGTGATACTGAGAAGTATCGGGACTCGGGAAATTTGTAGGGTGCGCCGTGCGCACCGACCGATCAACGGTGCGCACGGCGCACCCTACCTCTACCACGGGAAAGGCCGATGTACAAAAGCCTGACCAGATTGCTGTTCTTGGCGGCGCTACTCGCGCCGGGTGCCGCTCTCGCGGAGCCGGCTCCGCAACAGCTGGTCGACGAAGCCGAAGAACTCGCCCTGGACGGCGATTTCGAGGCCGCCCTGCCCCTCTATGAGAAAGCCATCGCCGCCCTCGCCAGCCGGCCGCAACAGCAGCAGGCCCTGCGCTACCGCTACGGCATGGTGCTGAACGCCCTGAGCGCGCGGGCGCGCCCAGACCTCTACCCGCTGGCGCGGGCCCAGTTCGAGTCGGTGCTGGACTACCTGGACGGCGGCGCCTCCCTGGGACATCCGCCCCCCTTCGAACACTCGGCCGCCCGGGTGCGTTCGGCCCTGGCCCACACCTATCACCAGCAGTCCGCCAGCGAGGAGGACCCGGTACAGAAAGCGCACTTCCTGCGCACCGCCTACCTGTTCTATAGCGGCGCCGCCCGCGACCTGGCGCGACAGAGGGAGTGGCACAATCTGGCCATCACCTATTTCAATCTGGGGCAGGTGTGCGAGTGGCAGGGCAACCTGGAAGAGGCCATCGAGTGGCTGGAGAAGGCCGTGGAGCTCGATGCCCGCCACGGCTTTGCCGACCTCGAAGAGGACCGCGCCTACCTACTGGCCCTGCGCCAGCTGGTCAATCCCCCGGCCCGCGCCAGCAGCACGGCCCTCTAGCCATTTTAAACCCGGATACCCATCCCTATTTTCCATACAGAACGTATGGTTTCTCCTCCTATATGCCTGTTTCAAGGCTGGAAATCGCTTTTCCGGACGCTCGGTCACAAATAATTCAAAGGAAATTTTTTACTTTCCGCCCCGGGATTAGGAAGACAACCTAATACAAATTTTATACAGCCGTTAGGATGACATCGTTGTCAGCAAATACCTGAGTAAAGAAATCAATTACCAAACCGGAAGTGCATTTTTTGACCAACCGTTTACGGATACTTGATCTCCAAGAATTATTTTTCAGAATCCCTGCGTGACCGGGGTAAATATGCTCACGCCAGGAAATAACCTGTCATAACGTACGGCTTTTTGCCGACTTCCCAGAAAAAGTTGATATGGGGTCATCAGTCCGTAATATAGCGATCACTGATCAAACATTGATCAGTTATTTCCAAAGGCACTTGGAAACTTCACAAGCACCTTTTGGCTTGCGGCCCATTTGAATCCTGGAGGTATCGGGACATGATGAAACAGACTCTGCGCAATTCGGCACTTTTTGTAATCGCGTTTCTCGCAGCAGCAGTGAGCCTGAATGCATCTGCCACCGTGAAAAAGACCATGACCGTCGACGCCACCGCTTACAACTCAGTACCCGGACAGACCGACGGCGATCCCTGGGTAGCGGCCTGGAACAACCGCCTGCGCCCGGGCCAAAAGGTCATCGCAGTGTCCCGTGACCTCGAAAAGCACGGCCTGACCAACGGCGCCAAGGTAAAGATTGAGGGGCTGCCCGGCACCTATACCGTCCGCGACCGCATGAACAAGCGCTTCAAGAACCGCATCGACGTGTGGATGGAAAAGGACATCAAGAAGGCGCGCAAGTGGGGCAAGAAAAAACTGAAGGTCTCCCTGCTGAAGAAGAAATAACTGATTATTGACGACAGCGGTTGACCCCGCCCCTGAAAGCCCCGCCCTCCAGCGGGGCTTTTTATTTGGGGACTGGGACTCGGGAAAGCGCGTAGGTTGGGGTGAGCCCTGCGAACCCCCAACAGCGAAGTCCCGACCTCCTCGTTGGGCTTCGCTGCGCTCAGCCCAAGCTACCATTCAAGCGAACCCACGCGGGGCGAGCCCGCCAATTCCGCTAGGGCTCCGTCTCCGCAGTAATACCCGGCAGCTCCACACAGTCGCTGTTGTCGATATAGAAAATACTCGGCTGGCGGTTCTCGTTGTAGCGGTGCTCCAGGCCGTCCTCACCGAATACGATCAGGTATTCCGACTTGATCCAGCCGCCGTTCTCCCGGTATTCACTGAGCCACAGCAGCGATGGCTGGTTCTCATAGCAGCGGCCGTAGAACATGCGCGTCTTTTCCACCAGTTCCTTGCTCAGGTAATCGAGATACCGACCGGGATAGGTGTAGCGGTCGACGCTGGCCGTTTCCCCGTCGCCCTCCTCCCCGTTGCCACCTAGCCGGTGAATATAGATGGCCGTGTTCTCGTCGCAGTCCACGCAGCTGCGGCCGGCGACAATCGCATAGCCGCGCAATTCGGAAATCAGTTTGGCTTCCGCCAGCCCGGTATCGAGAAGGCGCCGATCGGAAAGCTGGATGCTTTCTGCTGCGGCCAGGGGGCTCAGCAATAGGAAGGAAAGAAAACAAAGTGCTTTCATGGAGAGGGAACCGCCCGCGAACACCAGGTCGCACCGCCGGAGACAATCAGTCCGTGGTTGCCTCGCGACGGTGCTGTGATTGGGTTGTGTGCTGTCACACTGTCGCGATTCCCTTCTCAGTTAACCATAGCATAGCCCGGACATTGCGTTGCCGGCTGTGATGATCGCGCCGAGATCTGTGCGCTCAGCGCATTTTTTCGGCGTATATGCATGCTTACTGCCTGTATTAGCCGAAAAAATGCGCTGAGCGTGCAGAGATCAAGTGAGGGCGCAGCCGGCAAAGCAATGTCCGGGCTCACCCGGACATTGCATCGGGGCGGGGAATCGGCGGGGCGGATCGGGGGAAGTCACCAGCTCTCGTCGGTCTCCTGGACCGGGCCGACGAAGGTCGCTATGCCCTCTTCCCGCAGCGCGTCCAGGGCCTCGTCCAGCGCCTCTCGTTCCGTATCGAATGCATCCTCCCACACGGTGGAGTTGTCGTTCTCGTCGACGATCTCCAGCAGCCAGCCGCCCTCGCCATCTTCGTAAATATCGATGTGGACCGTCACATCGCCCTCGCGATAGGTCTGGCTCAATTCCGACTCTCTGGGTGCAAACTCTTCATCCATGGGGATAGCCTCATTTTGGTGTTGCCGAACTGTGACAACTTGTGGCCCGACGGTCAATTGCTTTTCGCAGCCCGCCACCACTGATTGATAAATGTACGACAACTGCGCCCGTCTGCGATAAAATGCGCGGCGATTTTTGACCTGTGCCCGACGTACAGGTCCCACTGCCCCGGATTTACGCTCCGGCCCGCAAAGAGGAAACAACATGAAACAGATCGTCGTCTGCGCGCTCTACAAGTTCGTCACCCTGGACGACTTCGAATCCCTGCGCGCCCCCCTGCTCAAGGTCATGATGGACAACCGCGTGCGCGGCACCCTGCTGCTGGCCCGCGAGGGCATCAACGGCACCGTGGCCGGCACCCGTGAGGCCATAGACACGCTGCTCTCTTACCTTACGTCGGACCCGCGCCTGGCCGAACTGGACCACAAGGAGTCCTACACCGACAAGCCCCCCTTCCTGCGCAGCAAGGTGAAGCTGAAGCGCGAGATAGTCACCATGGGTGTGGAGGGCATAGACCCGCGCCGCACCAAAGGCACCTACGTCAAACCCGCCGACTGGAACGCGCTGATCAGTGACCCGGAAGTGCTACTGATCGACACCCGCAACGACTACGAGTACCAGGTGGGCAGCTTCCGCAATGCGGTGAATCCCAATACCAGCAGCTTCCGCGAATTCCCGCAGTATGTACGCGACAACCTGGACCCGGCCAAGCACAAGAAAGTGGCCATGTTCTGCACCGGCGGCATCCGCTGCGAGAAGTCCACCGCCTACCTGAAGGAACAGGGCTTCGAGGAGGTCTACCACCTGCAGGGCGGCATCCTCAAATACCTGGAGGAGGTGCCGTTGGAGGAGACCCTGTGGGATGGTGAGTGCTTTGTCTTCGACGACCGGGTGACCGTCAACCACAACCTGGAGCGCGGCAACTACGACCAGTGCAACGCCTGCCGCATGCCGGTGACCGAGGAGGAAAAACGGTCACCCATGTTCGAACAGGGCGTCAGCTGCCCGCACTGCTTCGACAGGGTTTCCGAGGCCGACCGGGCGCGCTTTCGCGAACGGGAAAAGCAGATACAACTGGCCAGGCAGCGCGGCGAGGAACATATTGGACTGGAGGCGCGGGAAGTGACCGCCGCGCGGCGCCGCCGGAAACAGGAAGAGCGCCGCCGCCAGGCGGAGGCGCAGAGTTCTTAGAGCCAGAGTTACAGCGCCAGGGACGGCACCTCATCTCTCGCCTGCACCAGCCAGGCCTCGGCCTCAGCCTCCACAAAGAACTGCCGCAAACTGTGCCCGCGCGATCTGGCCTCACTGGCGACCATCTGCGAGGGGTAGCTGTCGCTGGGGTGCAGCACGGCGATGCGCGCCGGGCCGAGAACGGGGTGTTCGGCCAGGAAGTGGCCAAAGCGGCGCTGCTCCTCCGGCGCGATGACCGAGCGCGCGAAGCGCAGGTCCACCAGGATGCGCAACGGCGTCCTGTGGCGGTACTTTTCCACCAGCATTGTGGCCGCTTCCATACGCTCCGCCAGCCCGATAGTGCCGTGATACAGTAGCCGCACTATGCCGGGGACCGGCCTGTAGGTGATGTGAAAATTCATCGCTGCGAAGGTCCTGCGCTTGTTGCCATTATTCTCCGCGACCACTTCACATATGTGGCGCCAACTGCGTCACCAGTATAAAAACAGTCTTCGCTCGAATACCAACAAAATCGATATTCTTTGGCTAACTGTGATTTCGATAAGCGCCCCTGTCATTTAGCCGGGAAGCGCTCCCTGGCGGCGGAATGCACTCTCCGGCTCCTCAGCCAGACCAGGGCTTCCGACTCCACCAGAAACTGCCGCGTGTTGCCGGCGCGCAGGGCGATTTGACTGGCGGCCAGCGCCACCGGGCTGTAACCGTTGCGGTAGAGCACAGCGATGCGCGCCCGCCGCAGCACCGGGTGCAGCCGTATGAACTCGGCAAACTGCTTCTGTTCGGTGGGGGTCATGGTGGATTCCGCATAGCGCGTGTCGACGAGCAGGCGCAGGGGGGTCAGGTGGCGGTATTTCTCCACCAACTGCCCGGCGGCCTGCAACCGCTCAGCCAGGCCCACACGGCCGATCAGGTGTACCCGGACAATGCGCCCAACGGCGAGATAGCGAATCTGGAAACTGGGCGACATGCGGGCTTCCGTGCAGACATTGGCTGCGCCACCCAGGTATTCAGGTCGTGGCGCAAAATCCTTTCGCCAACAATACATTTGGAACAAATTCCCAACAAAGAGAAAAATGCAAGGAATTACTCCGTTTGTGACCTGTTTCCGATCTCAGGTAACTTCGATTTCCGGCAGTGCCTCCTCGCCGGCGCTGAGCCAGATTTGCGCCGCGGCGCGGCGGCCTATCTCACGGTAGCGACCGGCGATCTCCCCCTGCGGATCCGCCGCCACACTGGGCAGGCCGCTGTCGGCGTCCTCGCGGATCGCCATATCCAGGGGCAACTGGCCGAGTAGCTGCGTGCCGTAATCCGCGGCGATGCGCTCACCGCCGCCGCTGCCAAAGATCGGCTCGCTGTGGCCGCAGTTGGAGCAGGTGTGCAGGGACATATTCTCCACGATGCCCAGTACCGGCACCGATACCTTGCGGAACATCTCCACGCCCTTGATCGCGTCCTTCAACGCCAGATCCTGGGGAGTGGTCACTATCACCGCGCCGGCGAGGGCAGCTTTCTGTGCCAGGGTCAGCTGGATATCGCCAGTGCCCGGGGGCATGTCCACGATCAGGTAGTCCAGTTCGCCCCCCTCTTCACACCAGAGCGTCTGCGTCAGGATCTGGTTCAAGGCGCCACTGGCCATTGGGCCGCGCCATACCGCCGGGGTCTCCTCGGTCATCAGGTAGCCCAGGGACATGGTCTTCAGGCCCTGCGCCTCCACCGGCAGGAAGAATTTCTGCTCCTTGACCTGCGGGCGCGCGCCCTCGGTGCCGAGCATCGTGGGCAGGCTGGGGCCGTAGATATCCGCATCCAGCAGACCGACGCTAGCGCCCTCGGCCGCCAGGGCCAGGGCCAGGTTCACCGCCGTGGTGGACTTGCCCACGCCGCCCTTGCCGGACGCGACCGCGACTATGTTCTTCACCCCCTGCAGCGGCTCGGGCACATCGGCCGCCGGCGTCGCCGGAATCTCGCTGAACAGCTCGAACTGCAGCTGCGCATCGCCCAGGGGGCCGCCCTTCAGTGTCGGCAGGCAGGCCTCGTGCACCCGCCCGCTCCAGCTGTCCTCCTGGCTGGCGCAGGGATAGCCGAGGGTGATACCGACAAACACGGTGCCCTCGTCGAAGCCGACCTCTATCTCCGCGTCCAGCTCGTCCAGCGGCAGGCCGGTGGCCGGATCGTGCAGCTGCCCCAGGCACTCCGCCAGGCGCTCCAGTTCGGCCTGTACTTCCTCGGGCACGTCTTCAAGGTGATGGTCGTGCTGGTGGTCGCTCACTTTTCGTCCCTCTTGGCGAATGCATGTTGGGCGGCATTGTCCCGGAAGCCGACGCCCAAAGCCAGCCGACCGAGCGCTCCTCTCCCGGGGACAAATTTGACAGGATCAAATTTGGACGCCGAAGGCGCCTGCGCAGCGGGCAAGCGCCAGGGATGGCGCGAGTCAGTGGGACCGGGGGAGAGGGGTGAACGAACCCCCAAACTCCCGACAGCACTCCAAATCTGCTATATTCCCCGCCCTTTCCACCGACCAAAAGCACACGGAATCCCCCATGCCGCAATCGCGCCCCACAGCGAGAAAAATCCTGGTAACCAGCGCACTCCCCTACGCCAATGGCTCCCTGCACCTGGGCCATGTGCTCGAATATATCCAGACCGACATCTGGGCGCGCTTCCAGCGCGCGCGCGGCCACGACTGCCTGTACATGTGCGCCGACGACGCCCACGGCACCGCCATCATGCTGAAGGCCGAACAGCTGGGCCTGACACCGGAACAACACATCGCCAATATGCAGGCGGAGCACGAGCGCGACTTCGCCGACTTCCTGATCGGCGTGGACAACTACCACTCCACCCACTCTGAGGAGAACCGCGAGCTGTCGGCGATGATCTACCGGCGCCTGTCCGACAACGGCCATATCGCCTCGCGCACCATCACCCAGGCCTTCGATCCGGAAAAGCAGCTGTTCCTGGCCGACCGCTATATCAAGGGCACCTGCCCACGTTGCAGCACCCCGGACCAGTACGGCGACAACTGCGAGGCCTGCGGGGCCACCTACAGCCCCACCGAGCTGATAGACCCGGTGTCCGCCATCTCCGGCGTTGCGCCCATCGAGAAGGAGTCGGAGCACTTCTTCTTCACCCTGCCCGCCTTCACCGAATTCCTGCGTGACTGGACCCGCTCCGGCACCCTGCAGGACGAAGTGGCCAACAAGCTGTCGGAATGGCTGGAAGAGGGCCTGCAGGAGTGGGATATCTCCCGCGATGCGCCCTACTTCGGCTTCGAGATTCCCGACGCGCCGGGCAAGTTCTTTTACGTGTGGCTGGATGCGCCCATCGGCTATATGGCCAGCCTGAAGAACTACTGCGACAAAAACGGCCTCGACTGGCAGGACTACTGGAAAAAGGACAGCGATGCCGAGGTGTATCACTTTATCGGCAAGGACATAGTCAACTTCCACGCCCTCTTCTGGCCGGCGATGCTGGACTCCGCGGATTTCCGCACCCCCACCAAGGTGTGCGTGCACGGATTCCTGACCGTCAACGGCAAGAAGATGTCCAAGTCCCGCGGCACCTTTATCAATGCGCGCAACTACCTGGATCACCTGAATCCCGAGTACCTGCGCTACTACTTCGCCGCCAAGCTCACATCCGGCGTCGACGACCTGGACCTGAACCTGGACGACTTTATCGCCAGGGTCAATTCGGACCTGGTGGGCAAGGTGGTCAATATCGCCTCGCGCACCGCCAAGTTCGTCAGCAAGTCCGGCGGCGAGCTGGCCGGTGAACTCGCCGACGAAAAACTCTGGAACCAGTTCGTCGAGGCGGCGCCGCGCATCGCCGACTATTACGAGAGCCGCGAATACGCCCGCGCCATGCGCGACATCATGGGCCTCGCCGACGTCGCCAACGCCTGGATTGCCGACAAGGCGCCCTGGTCCCTGGCCAAGGAGGAAGGCAAGGAGGCGGAAGTGCTGGCCATCTGTTCCCAGGGCGTCAACATGTTCCGCGCCCTGATCACCTGGCTGGCGCCGGTGCTGCCGAACACCGCGCAGAAGGCGGCCCAGTTCCTGAATTGCGAGCTGGACTGGAATGCAGCCACCACACCGCTGGCGGGCCACAGGATCGAAAAATTCACCCCGCTGCTGCAGCGGGTGGAGAAGACCCAGGTGGACGCGGTGATGGAAGCGGCGAGGGAATCCCTGGCGCAATTGCAGGCGGAATCCAAACCGGCAAGCGGTCCCCTGGCCGACGAACCGATTGCACCGGAAATCCAGTTCGACGACTTCGCCAAGGTGGATCTGCGCATCGCGCTGATCGCCAGGGCGGAACACGTCGAGGGCGCCGGCAAGCTGCTGAAGCTGACCCTGGACCTGGGCGGCGAGACCCGCCAGGTCTTCTCCGGTATCAAGAGCGCCTACAAGCCGGAGGACCTGGAGGGCAAGCTCACCGTCATGGTCGCCAATCTGGCGCCGCGCAAGATGCGTTTCGGCATCAGCGAGGGCATGGTCCTTGCCGCCGGCCCCGGTGGCAGGGAGCTGTGGCTCCTTGAGCCCCACGAGGGCGCCCAGCCCGGCATGCGGGTGATGTAAGGTTTTTCCTCGTCATGCCGGCGCAGACCGGCATCCAGGCCTACCTGGGCACCGGCCTGCGCCGGTGCGGCGAAATATCACCACACCCGCCCCACTTAAAACCACTTCCGAAACCGGCCGGCAACCACTCCCAGGCTATCCTACTCTGCGCGGCACCAATCGCCCGGAGACAGCCCGATGAAAACCGCCACGCTGCAACGACGCATCGCCCGTATCGACTGGTCGCGGGTCGCCGCCGACCTGGACAGCGACGGCTGGGCCCTGCTCGACCGACTGCTCACCGCCACGGAATGCGACAGCCTGGCCGCCCTCTACCCTCAGGACGAACATTTCCGCAGCCGCATAGTGATGGCCAACCACAACTTCGGCCTTGGCGAGTACAAATACTTCGCCTACCCCCTGCCTCAACTGGTCACCGAACTGCGCAGCGCCCTCTACCGGCCCCTGGCCGCCGTCGCCAACCGCTGGAACCAGTGCCTGGGCGTAGAAAGCCGCTACCCGGAAGAACACAGCGACTACCTGGAACACTGCCACCGCGCCGGCCAGACCCGCCCCACGCCGCTGTTGCTGCAGTACGGCGAGGGCGACTTCAACTGCCTGCACCAGGATTTATACGGCGAGCAGGTGTTCCCGCTGCAGGTCGCCCTGCTGCTCTCCGAACCCGGAGTGGATTTCAGCGGCGGTGAGTTCGTGCTCACGGAACAGCGCCCGCGCATGCAGTCCCGCGCCCAGGTGGTGCCGCTGCACAAGGGCAGCGCTGTGATCTTCGCCGTGCACCAGCGCCCGCAGCAGGGCAGCCGCGGCTACTACCGGGTCAACATGCGCCACGGGGTCAGCCGCCTGCACAGCGGCCGGCGGCTGACCGCCGGCATTATCTTCCACGATGCCACCTGACCTTGTTTTCACTACTTTCTTTTGTACGATGCCTCCCTGTAGGAGCCTGCTTGCAGGCGGATCGGCCACGAAGCACACTTCTTTTCGCCTGGCAGATTTTTGCTCCTGCAAAATCTGCATTTCCGCGGGGCGGCACTCCGCCATCCATGGCGGTCACAGCAGGCTCCTACAGGTTTCCCCTTACTGCTGAAGGACTTGAATAAATGCGCGGTGTATTTCTCGACACACTCACCATGAAACTGGAGGAGCTGGACACCTCCGCCCTGGAAGACGCCCTCGACCACTGGGACTTCCACGAGACCACCGCGCCGGAAGAGACCGCCGCGCGTATCGCGGACGCCGAGGTGGTCATCAGCAACAAGGTGGTCCTCGACCGCGCCGTTATCGAAAATGCCCCCAAGCTGAAACTCATCTGCGTCTGCGCCACCGGCACCAACAATATCGACCTGGATGCGGCGAAGGAATGCAATATCCCCGTGCGCAATGTGCGGGGCTATGCCGGCGCCTCCGTACCGCAACACACCCTGGCCCTGATATTGGCGCTGGCTACCCGCTGGCACGATTACCACAACGATGTCCTGTCCGGCCGCTGGACCCGGTCGCCGATCTTCTGCCTGCTGGACCACCCGGTAGTGGAGCTGGCCGGCAGGAATCTCGGCATCATCGGCTACGGTGACCTGGGGCGGAGGGTTGCCGAACTGGGGCGCGCACTGGATATGAATGTCCTGGTGGCGGAGTCTTTCTCTCCACAAAAACAGGGGAGCCACCAACAGCAAGGCCGCATCCCGTTGCGACAGCTGCTGGCCGAGTCCGATGTAATCAGCCTGCACTGCCCACTGACCGAGCAGACAGACCGGCTGGTGGACAAAGAGTTTCTCGCCGCGATGAAGGCCGGCGCCTTCCTGGTAAACACCGCCCGCGGCGGCCTGGTCGATGAAACCGCGCTGGCAGCTGCGTTGAAAAGCGGCCACCTGGGGGGCGCGGCACTGGATGTATTGAGTGAGGAACCGCCGCCGGCGGATCACCCGCTGCTGGCGAAGGGTATTCCCAACCTGATCATCACCCCGCACAACGCCTGGATCAGCCGCGAGAGCCGCCAGCGACTACTGGACGGCGTGGTGGAAAATATTCGCGAGTGGCGCGCCTCGCGGTAACCGGGGCCTACGGCTCCCGCCCGTCTTCTGCGGCTTCGGTCTCCGCGGGTGCGGCCAAAGGCTCCGAACAGTGCCAACCCCAGGCCACCTGTTTCTCGACCAACTCCCGCGCCCGCGCCTCGCAGTAGCCGACTTCATGCTGCGAGCGCCAGAGCGTCTGCACGCCCTCCGACTTGGTATAGCTCACCTCGCAGGGGATCCTGCTGGGCGGGCTCGCGTAGATCACCTGGATGATCCGCTCGCTGTTCCCCAGGTTGCACACATAGCGATCCTGCGCCACGGCAGCGCAGGCGCACAGGCTGGCCAGCGTTGCGAAGAAAACTCTAAGACTCGACATAATGCCTCCGCAGTGCCCGCCATTCGTTCGGAACCCCTTGTCCCGCTTCGCCAACGGACATTCAGTCGCAATATAAGGTGGCGGCCGCGGGATCGGCAGCCGGCATAAGATGAGAGAGGATTGGTCTCTTTTCCGATCATTCGTGGTTTTTGACAGCGGCGACTCTAAGATACCAGACACCTTGACCCCCAGTGTAAAGGAGAGTCTCATGGCAACCGCAAAAGCCCCCAACTCCAGTCGGGAAAAGTTGACCCAGGCCTACCAGCTCGCCGGCGAGGCGGCGACACAAACGGCGGGAGACCTGAGAGCGCGCGCAACCTCTACCCTCAACACCAGTAGACGGCGCGCTACAGATCTTGAAAAAAGAGCGGAAGCCTCTATCAAGTCGCACCCTGTCCTCAGCGTCGGCTGTGCCTTTGCCGCGGGCTGGGTGATTGCGAAACTGTTCAAGAGATAAGGGCACCTCTGCGAGGAGCCTGCTGAATGGCACAGGAACCAAAGTCTCACCCCTCCGATGAGACGCCGGCTGCGCACCAGCGCAGCCGGGATCGCTCTACGCCGCCTCCGGAAAATGAAACGGGAAATGAAGAAAAGGCATTGGCCCACTCCGAAGCCACCTTGACGCTGCTGTCCGCATGGCTCGTGAACCTGCAATCGCTGGTGCGGCTGGAATTCAGCCGCACCCTTGCGGCCGGCAAGCGGATCATCGCGCTGCAGCTGCTGCTTTTGCCACTGGCTCTGGCGCTGGTGCTTAGCCTCTGTGGAGGCGCCGGCCTGATCGGCTACTACTACTCACAATCCATATACGTGGGCTTTGCCGTCTTCGTGCTGGCGCAGGTTTTCATCCTGGCGGGCATTCTCCTGTACCAACGGAAGCTGAGTGCCATGCTGGGATTCAGCGAAACCAGGCGGCAGGCAAAAGAGGCAATTAGCGATGTCTTTGAGACATTTAAATAAGCGTATCCAGTGCTGCAGCCGGGAAATGGAAAAGCAGCGTCGCTGCGCTTTTATACTGCTGGACCGGCAGAGAGACGATATTCGCCAGCAGGTGCGCAGGGTTCCGCTCCCGCTTGCGATCGGCCTGGGATTTATCGGCGGATTCCTCGTAGAGCGGCTTGTTCCTTTGCCAACACCATCCCGCGCCTTCCGCCTTGTCCGCCGATGGTGGCCGCTGTGATCCTTTACGGTTTCGCATCACCTCCGATCTTGTCCTGGGTGCGAGTCTCGAAATCACTGGCGTCGTGGCGCTCGTGCAGCTGCGAACCCGGATCCCCCCAGGTGCGGTTGACCATGCGGCCACGCTGCACTGCCGGCCGCCGGGCTATCTCTTCGGCCCAGCGAATGACGTTCCTATAGGTGTGCGCCTCGAGAAACTCGGCGGCGTCGTAGACCTTGTTCTTGACCAGGGCGCCGTACCAGGGCCAGATCGCCATATCCGCAATGGTATACTCGCGCCCGGCCACATAGGGATGATCACCCAGCTGCCGGTCCAGCACATCCAGCTGGCGCTTCACCTCCATCGCGTAGCGATTGATCGGGTATTCGTACTTCTCCGGCGCATAGGCATAGAAGTGGCCGAAGCCGCCGCCGAGAAAGGGCGCGCTGCCCATCTGCCAGAAGAGCCAGTTGAGGCACTCGGTGCGCTGGGCCGGGGTGTGCGGCAGGAAAGCACTGAACTTTTCCGCCAGGTAGAGCAGGATGGAGCCGGACTCGAACACGCGGATCGGCGGGTGCATGCTCCGGTCCACCATTGCCGGGATCTTCGAGTTGGGATTGATTTCGACAAAGCCGCTGCCGAACTGGTCTCCGTCGGTGATCTCGATCAGGTGCGCGTCGTACTCGGCGCCCTCATGCCCCAGCGCCAGCAGCTCCTCCAGCATGATGGTCACCTTGACGCCATTGGGCGTGACCAGCGAATAGAGCTGTAGCGGGTGCTCGCCCACCGGCAGCGTTTTTTCATGAGTGGGGCCGGCAATGGGGCGATTGATACTGGCGAACTGGCCGCCGCTCTCCGAATCCCATTTCCAGACTCTGGGCGGTGTGTAACTGCTGTCCGACATAAATTGACTCCGCTGTGGGGCTTCCCGCCCCGGTAATCCAGGCCGCGCAGGTTATCGCGAATGGCCGGCCGCCGTCATTGCCCGAAGCTGGCGGAAGATTGCCGTGAACTGCCGCAACCCACCCGGGAAATTTGAATTAAAGGTTTGTTATAGCCAACGAAGTGACCGACGCACAATCGTTGGACAAGCAACCCTGGGGTCACTGCGGCCCCAGTTTTTCCACCAGGAACTCCACCACGGCGCGCACCCCGGGCAGGAGGCCGCGCCTGTGCGGCATCAAGATGGTGGTGGTCACGCTGCCACAGCTCCAGCCCGGTAGCACCCTGACCAGTTGCCCGGATTCCAGCTCGGCCCGGCACAACATCTCCGGCAGGCAGGTGACGCCCAGTCCCGCCGCCGCGGAAGCCGCCAGCACCGCCGATTCGTTGGCGGTCATCCGCGGCAACGGCGTCACTCCCACCTTCTTTCCCGCGTTGTCGCGCAACTCCCAGGTGCTATTGTGGGGACCGGTGATCAAGCCGTGGTGCCGCTGCAGATCCCGCGGGGTGTCCAGCGGCCCCAACCGGTCCAGGTAGGCCGGCGCGGCCACCAGGATAATCGGCTCCTCCACTATCTTGCGCTGCACCAGACCGGAATCCGGCAGCGGTGCGAAGTGGCTGCGGATGGCGATATCAACCCCCTCCTGCACCAAGTCCACGTAACGGTCGGAGACGTCCACCAGCAGGTGCAGTTTGGGAAACCGCTGTGCCAGCTCGGGCAGGTGCGCGGCCAGGTGCACCTGCGCTACCGGCACCGATGTACTGATACGCACGGTGCCACCGGGTTCGGCCGCACGGCTGCGCACCAGCGCCTCCGCGGTCTCCGACTCGATCAGCGCAGCCCGGGCGTGCTCGAAGAAATCCCGCCCCAGCTCCGTCAGTTTAAAGCTACGCGACGTGCGGTGAATCAGCCGCGCGCCCAGGTTCGCCTCCAGCTCCGCGATCCGCTTGCTGATGGTCGACTTGGGAATGCCCAGGCTGCGCGCGGCGGCGGCAAAACCGCCGTGCTCCACCGCACGCACGAAGAAAAACAGGTCATTGAGGTTCAGCATCGGTTGCAAAGTTCATATACGTGGACTTTACAACCAATTTTTACCGGCTACTCGGGCAAAGTCCATAAACATATAGTGCCTCCACACAAGCAAGCGAAACCCAACCAGTGGAGAGCACCATGAATCCCATCCTTTTCTACGGCGTGCCCTTGGGCTGTTCTTTCGGTTCCATCGTCGCCCTCGAGTGGCTGGCCGAACCCTATCACCTGTGCCGCATCGATATGCATGAAATTGCCACCAACGGCGACTTCAAGCGCATCAATCCGCAGGCCAAGACACCCGCACTGATCACCGCCGCCGGCGATTCGCTCAACGAGAGCGCGGCGATCCTGAACCACATCGGCACCCGGGGCATCGACGGCAAACTCGCCTTCGCCCAGGGCACCCCGGAGTTCGACCGGCTCAACCGGATGCTCGCCTTTCTGAACGGCACCTTCTTCACCGCCTTCGCCCCTCTGTGGGAAACCGTGAAATACGGTACCGCAGGTGTCGAAAAGGAGATACTCACCGATTACGGCCGCCGCCAGGTGGAAAGAGCCCATTCCGCCTTGGAGACCATGCTCGGCGACAAAGAATGGCTGCTCGGCGACCACCGCACCCTGGCCGACGCCTACTTTATCGGCATAGCCCGCTGGAACGAGTACCACCAGGTGATCGATCACCGCGACTACCCCAACCTGCAGCGGCTCTACGAAAAACTGCAGACCGACCCCGGGGTGATCTTTGCCCACGCGATTGAGCTACAGCGCCCCGCGGCCAGCAGCGGCGGTTTTGTCGGCGAAGTCTCCCTTCAGCAGGCCCTTGCACGGCTCACGCAAGTCGCATGAGCCGTCGCGCCCGCCCATCGGGCGGGCGCGCTCGCGGCACTGGCCCCATTCCCTTCCACCGGAGTAAACTGCCGCTGCGGCACCGGCCGCAAATCACACCCAGAGGTACCCGGGCGAACACAAGAACAGCCAAACGACCTGAGGGACCAGCAATGTCTTATTTCGAAGGTATGAAACGCCTGCCCGGCATTCCCGTCGGCCGCGCCGCCTACAGTGATCGCATGGCCTATATCGGCGCCGAGCTTTCGCGCCTCGTCTACGAACCCTTCACCCCGGACGCCAGTCTCACCGAAATCCTGAAGAAACTCGGCAAGGCGAAGAATGACACCGAGCGCAAGGAATTGCTGGGCGCCTGGAGCAATCACCTGCAGAGTGCCAACTGCCAGCTGGCGGACGGTATCCGGCAAATCCTGCGGGAAAACCGCTTCGAGCCCATCGCCTTTTACGACAAGTCGGAGACCCAGGCCTTTCTCGCCCGCATGGAGGAGGGCGCCGGGCGCAAGGTGCTTATACTCTGCTTCCGCGGCACCGAGATGAATCCCTGGGATATCGCCACCGACCTGAAATTCACCCTGGTACCCGCGGACAGCCAGGGCCGCGTGCACGCGGGTTTCAAGCAGGCCTTCGAGAATATCCGCGCGGACCTGGAGCGGGATCTCAGCCGGCACGGGGATCACCCGCTGTACACCTTCGGCCACAGCCTTGGCGGTGCCCTCGCCCTGATCTGCACCCGCGAACTGAATGCCAGGGGCCACGGCGCCACCTATGTGTACGGTTCGCCGCGTACCGGCGACAGGCCCTATTTCAGCAAGGTGAAGACCCCCATCTACCGCCTGGAGATCGGCGGCGACCCGGTGCCCATGGTGCCCTTCGGCTACGGCTTCAACGGCTTTCTCGCCCTGCTGAGACTGATCCCGATCAACGGCACCCTGCATATCGCCCGCTGGCTGCAGGGCAAGTTTCTCGGCTACTGCCACACCGGCTTTCGCGTATTCATCAAGCACGCCGCCAACCTGCCCGACACGCACGATATCGGCTTCAGGGATATGCGCGTCGACCAGTCGGTGAATATTTTCTGGCGCATCAACTGCATCTGGCGCGCTTGGCTGGGCAGCTTCCCGAATTTCAAACAGATCGCCGGCTTCCACTCCATCCAGCTGTACAGCGATATGCTGCAGGCGCATATGTTCCGGCGCAACTTGGATGAGTTGCGGGATCCGGCAGAGAGAAGCCCGGCAGCAATCGAGGCCGCCGTCACGTCGACGGAAGCTGTGCGGGCAGAGGAAACGGAGAAGACCGAGGCCTGATGCCTCTGAAAATTACCCATTTGTCCTGAACCGTAGGGTGCGCCGTGCGCACCGCCCACGGCTGACGAGGGCTTCAAACCTTTCGGTGCGCATGGCGCACCCTACGATCGCTGTGGGAGCCGGCCCCCGGATCGAGTCCGGGGCAGGCTCCCACGCAGTTTAGGAAAACAACTGCGGCTCCGCGTCCTCGCCAACCAGCTCCATGGCAATGGTCAGCGGATGGCTCGCGGGCAGGCCCGCCGCCCGGGCCAGCAGCGCCATTAAGGCGATGGTTTTCGCGGACACCTCGTCGCCCGGCTGGAAGAGGAAGAACTGCTTCGCCTTCAACCACTTGAGCAGGCAGAAGGCCATCAGTTCGTTGTGCCGCTCCATCTGCTGCGTATCCGCGGCGCCGGGTTCCATCTCGTAAATGGTGTGCAGCTCGCGCATCAGCAGCACCCAGGACTTGACCTGAAAGTGAATCGCGCGGGCATCGACCAGGCTGCGGTCCCCGCTGCTGCAGAGCGGGTGGCCGTCGGTTTTGGCAAAGGGCGCGGCGAAAAATGCCCGGCGGCCCTTCAACGGGCGGTCATCCCTGTGCATACCCACGTTGAACGCCTCGAACAGCGAAACTGGGTCCTTGTATTTCCGATAGCTTCTCGAACAGCCGCGCACATCGGCACAGGCCCTGGCCACGGCGCGCTCGCTGAACACATCGTATTCCTGCAGTGCCGCGAGCACATCGGAAATCTTCTCCCCGTCCCCGGTAGTGGCGGCGTAGTCGATCAGGTTGTCCAGGTGGTCGCCACTTATCTGCAGCAGCACCTGGACGCGGGCGTTGATATGCCGATTGCCCGCGCCCTGCCACTGGCGGTAGAGCGCCAGGGCATTATCCCCGGCTGTCTGCGACAGCAGGCCGCTGCCGGTCAGCCCACCGAGGAATTTTTCCAGTTCCTTCGCCTCCAGCCGCTCGTCCTCCTGGGTGACCGTCAGGTTGAGTGGCAGGCTGCGGCTGCGCTTCAACAGGCTCAGGCTCAGATGCGAGGCAAAACCGACCGATTGCATCTCGCGGATACCGTCGAGGACCCGCGTCGCCGCCAGCTGCGACTGGATGGCGATATTGCCAGCGGAGTCCTTCTGGATCTGCACATTGCTGTCGACGATAGACGAGGCCCCGAGGGAAATACCGAGCAGGGAAAACTCGACCCCGGATGTGTAGTTGCGCCCCAACAGCTCGCTGGCGCTGCCGGAGACGATTTCCACACCGGGCACCCGCGCCTGCATCAGGTCCTCGAGGAGATCCAGTTTACCAGTTACCAGTGAGCGGTAGATCTCCGCGGCAGGCGCGCTACTCCTGTCGATGCGCAGCTGCATGGACACCTCCCGCTCGCGCAGGACCTTTTCCGCGGACAGGATGCGCAGCTTGATCTTGCGCGCGGCGGCCTCCTCCAACTTCGTGACGATCGAATGGATACGCTCGTCGATTTCCGCCAGCGCCTCACGCGCGCCCTCGAAGGCCTTGTCCAGGGACTGGCTGACGCTGTCCATCGCGTCGGAGACGCGCCGGTTCAGTCCGGAGAGTTCATCGACAAGCTCGCCGCTGGCGGCATCCGCGCGCTGCTGCACCTCCTCCTTCAACTTTGCCTGCAGAGACTGGATCAGTTCGCGCACCTCCTCGCCGACTTTGCTGCGCACGCCTTGCGGCAGCCCCGCCGGCAGGCTGTCGTTCAGCCTGTCGGCGGCGCTCTGCAGCAGCCCGGCGGAAATCACCCGGTCGTAGATACCACCGACACCGCTGTTGAACCAGTTCACCAGCCGCGCGCTGATATCCCGCTGCAGCTCTCTGGCATCCACCTCCTGACCAAGCGCCAGGCGCAGCGCAGCCTGGATATGGGCGTCGTCGCTCAGCCGCGCCGCCGCGCGCGAGAGTTCCTCGTTGCACTTCTCTTCCAGCAGGGTGCCGGGGCTCAGGTAGGGTTTGAACTTCTCGTAAACACTTTCGTACCTGCCCAGATGGGGCTCTATCACCGCCTCCCGTACCTGCTCGACGGCGCGGGCGATATCCAGTTGCACGCCCAGGCCGACGGTGCTGTTGATCCCGCTGCCGCGACTGCGCCGGATCTGCACCGCCATTTTTCCGCCGTCTTCGGGATCCCGTCCGACACTGAGGTCGAAATTCCGCCGCGCGTCGTAGCTGGCGCTGATGTCGATGCCGGCACTGGTATCGATCAGGTCGCCACCCTTGAAGAGGCTGTACTCGACACTGAGCGATGCCTTGCTGGAAGTCGCGAGTGTCAGCTGCAGCCCCCGGAAGCCGTGTTCCACCGAAGCGTCGATGGATGCCAGTGAAAAGGGCGACGGCAGCCTGCGCAGGCTGTCGGCGGCGGCGCTGGCGAAGAGTTCCTGCGCGGGGGCCGCAAACCAGTAATCCAGGCGCCCGTCGGCGCCGGCCTCCAGGCCGATCGCCGTGCCATTCCCACTGGCCGCGGCGGCGCCGCTCAACTGGCCGGCAAAACCGACGCGCAGTAGGTTCTCCTCCGCCAGTATCTCCGGAGACAGGTCGCCGGCCTCCAGGTCTATCTGCGCCAGGCCGTTGTTAAGGGAGAAGGTCAACGCATCCGCGGACAGCAGCTCGCCGCCCTCCTGGTCGTCATACAGCTTCCAGCGCACCAGGCCCGGATCGCGATCACTCTCCTGTTCGCGAAAGGAACCCAGTTCGCGCAGTAGCTTTCGCAGTGGTTCCGGCACCTCACCCGCATAGGCCTTGCGGAACTTGCGTGACAATTGTGTCAAGGCATCCGGGTTGATATCGAGACTCTCCAGCAGCGGGCGTTGCTGCTCCAGTTGGTCCTCGAGAGTGGCCAGGTAATCCAGCGCAGACTCCGCGGAGGTGTCCCCGCGCAGCTGCGGCCAGTGTTGGGAGAGATTGGCAATGGTTTCAAGCAGTTCTACATCATCATCGAGCCCGAGGCGAGCCAGGGATTGGCGGGATAGGAATTCCATACAGCGCTCCTTGCGGTTGGTTATTGGTTATTTTTACTCCTGCATATGCAGAATAAGAGGCTGTTGTTACAAAATCCAGCATTGCAATAGAACAACTTCCCAGCCCTTTCTGCAACGACCGCAGGGTTTCAAGGATCTGCCGCCCCGGCCGATATAACGGCTTACATACAGCATATATTCAAGAGGGGAACAATGTTAAACCGCATCAGGATAGGGGCGCGGCTCGCACTCGCCTTCGCCGTTGTCTCAGGGCTGCTGGCACTGGCCACGGGAGTTGGTCTCTACTCCCTGTCAAAATTCAAGGACACCTCTGACGAGGCACTCAACGTCAGCGCCGCCCTGGCGCTGAATGCGCAGAGGATACAAATCCTGGCACTGGAGGAGCGCCGCTACGAGAAAGATGTGTTCATCAATATCAGATCGAAGGACAAGGTGCATTCCTATTTCCAGCGCTGGCAGAAGACCAGCGAACGGCTCGCAGGAACCCTGCAGGCGGGCCTTTCGCTGACTACCGACGAAACCCTGCTGCAGCACTACCAGCAGGCGCGGCAGGCGCTGGCCGCCTACCGGGCGGACTTCACCGGTATCCACGAGCGCATAGTTTCCGGCGAACTGAGAAGCCCCCAGTCGGCCAACGCGGCCTTCTCCGAGCACAAGAAGAATATCTACAGTCTCGAAACCCACGCCGGAGCCATCAACGAACTGGCCACCGCGGGTATGGCCGAGGTGACGCCTGCCATGGCGCGATCCTTCGAGCGCGCGGTCTTCTGGCTGCTGGCAGTAGCGCTGGTCGCGCTGGCACTGGCGGCACTACTCTCCGTCGCCATCACCCGCAGCATCACCATTCCGCTGCGGCGCGCCGTGGACGCCGCCGAGCGGATCAGCCAGGGCGACCTGCGCCAGGAAATGTCGGTCAGCGGCCGCGACGAGGCGGCCATGCTACTGGCGGCGATGCGCGAGATGAGCGTTTCCCTTACCAGCCTGGTTTTCAGCCTGCGCGGCGCCAGCGATTCGGTACACACCGGGGCCAACGAGGTGGCCGAGGGGGCGCAGGAGCTGTCCACGCGCACCGAGCAGCAGGCCGCGGCACTGCAGGAGACGGCGGCGAGCATGGAGGAGTTTTCCGCTACCGCGCAGCAGAATACCCAAACTACCCAGAAGGCCAGCGACCTGGCCAGCAGCGCCTCCGCCAGCGTCAGCGCCGGGGGAGACGAAGTGAAGACCAGCGTGTGCCTGATGCAGGAAATCGCCCAGCGCTCCAGCGAAATGAACGGCATCATCGAGGTGATCGACGGCATCGCCTTCCAGACCAACATCCTCGCCCTCAACGCCTCCGTGGAGGCAGCCAGGGCCGGGGAGCAGGGACGGGGTTTTGCCGTGGTGGCGGAAGAGGTGCGCAGCCTGGCCAGCGGCGCCACCGAATCCGCCGGCAAGATCCGCTCCATGCTGGAGGAAACCCAGGAGATGATCAGCCGCTGCGCCGCGCAGGCCGAGCGCAGCGGTGCGACCATCGACCAGGCGGTATCGGCCATCAACGACCTGGCCACGCTGATGCTCGAGGTGTCCACGGCAACCGGGGAGCAGATCAGCGGCATCAACCAGGTCACGGCCGCGGTCACCCAGATCGATGCGGTAACCCAACAGAATGCCTCACTGGTGCAGGAATCCAGCACCGCGGCCCAGTCGCTGGAGGAGCAGGCGCGGCAGTTGCAGAGCCTCGTAGCCCGTTTCCAGATTGATGAAGAAGGCCTTGCCCAGGCCAAGCAAACCATCGCGCGAACAGACGAAGAGCAGCCTGCGGCAGTGTTCTCCCGTGCGAGACAAAGTGGTGGGGCGGAGGTCAGTCTGGTCTAAACGCTGTACCGGGGCGCGCCCGTGCCGTCGAGGAAATGGGCTGGACGGGACGCGACACGCCTTAGCCGTTTCGATTTCGTCGGTGAAGGGATTTCTATCCACGCGCCCGTGAAGGGCGCGCCCCCCGCAGTGGCAGGCGATATAGCGGAACCCAGATATATCGAGGGTTCCTTAAAACGGCAGGCTATCGCCTCTCCTGGCTTGCCGCGCTGGCTTTCAACCCCTCGATCAGGTGCCGGCAATCCTGCCGCAGGTGCTTGACGTAAAACTGCCATTCGATATCCAGCCGCTCCCAGGCCTCGATCGCACCCCACCCACTCGGCAGGTATTCCATGCGCTCCAGCACAAAGGCGGCAGCGATCCGTTCTGTGGTGCTAGCCCTGACGGCGCCCTTTTCCAGCAGGCTGCGGGCAGCCTGGAGAATCCTGTCCAGCGGGTAGGGCAATTGATTGATTTGTCGATAGATGGATGGCATTGAACTCCTCGCAAAATATACGACTCACATTTACCCAGAAATTACTATCACCCTGCAACTGCCTCCAATATCGAGGCAAGGAAGTCCCCACCTTCTTACCCAAACAGGTCCATAAATAATCGGCCTTCACACCTCCCACAGATGACCCGACCTTTGCCCCGCTCGTCTCGAATTTTGAGACATTACATTCTGCCTCTACTGTCGAGGCAAATGTTCGGTTCATCCCTGTACAGTCCCGAATACGACAGCCTCCGAGAATGGTTGAAACGCGCCAGGGGCAAGTCTGGGCTATCGCAAAGAGCACTGTCAGAAATACTTGGACTTCATCACTCCATAATCGGCAAATTGGAGTCCGGTGACCGAAAATTTGAACTGTACGAATTTATAACTTATTGCGAGGCAATAAACGTAGATCCTGAAGAGGCTTTCAGATTCGTTTTAAACTCGCACAGGAAGTGCAAAAATGAATTCGCTCCAAATTTTCAGCTGTCAAGCTGATATCGCCTTCACATGCGACGTTTTTCTCCCTGACTGCATCAGTTTTTCTATCCACGCGCTCACGAAAGGCGCTACGAATGCTATGACCGCGACACCTATTTCTACAGTGTGTTTCTACCCTCGCATCCACGAAAGGCGCGGCGGCCGGTGTAGCTACCGCCGTAGTGCTTGGCCAAGTTTCTATCCATGCGTCCGCGAAGGGCGCGACGAGCTGAACGCCTGGATCTTCCGGCCGGTCTTGGGGTTTCTATCCACGCGCCAGCGAAGGGCGCGACACGCCGACGGGTGCCGCCCACCTGTATGTTGGTTCTGTTTCTATCCAACTTGCTGACCGATAGCGACGACTTCCGCGCGGTGTTGCTATCCACGCACCCGCGAGGGGTGCGACGTCAGGAGCGCGGCCTTGATGAACAGGCGGCTCAGGTTTCTATCCACGCACCCGCGAGGGGTGCGACGCCCTACACAATGTCTTCTACCTGAATCACTGATCTGTTTCTATCCACGCACCCGCGAGGGGTGCGAAACGCCAACCAGGAGGGTTCCTCATGCCAGAGATGTTTCTATCCACGCACCCGCGAGGGGTGCGACCTGCAGCTGGACACCGGTGAGGACGATCACCCAGGTTTCTATCCACGCACCCGCGAGGGGTGCGACGTCGATAGCGCCGAACACGCGGTCAAAGAAACCGGTTTCTATCCACGCACCCGCGAGGGGTGCGACTACCTGATCGTAGGGCGATATCAGGGTGATACTGTCGTTTCTATCCACGCACCCGCGAGGGGTGCGACGGCCCGGTGTAGTTACCGCCGTAGTGTTTCGCGAGTTTCTATCCACGCACCCGCGAGGGGTGCGACATGTACGCGTTGCGGATGGAGCCCGGCCTGCGGAGTTTCTATCCACGCACCCGCGAGGGGTGCGACTGCGGCGCTCCGCCATGCGCAGCTCCGGTACCGGGTTTCTATCCACGCACCCGCGAGGGGTGCGACGTCAACGCCGCCGGCCAGCTGGGTTTCCGTCGCATGTTTCTATCCACGCACCCGCGAGGGGTGCGACGTGGCTACAGATCCGCGACGAGCAACTGACTATTGTTTCTATCCACGCACCCGCGAGGGGTGCGACGCCACCGACGCCAGCAAAGCGGCGGCCTCGGCCGTGTTTCTATCCACGCACCCGCGAGGGGTGCGACGATGATGGGTGGATAAACGATAACGGAACAAACGGTTTCTATCCACGCACCCGCGAGGGGTGCGACTTCTATGCCAAGGCGGCGGAGAACCTGCTGACGGGTTTCTATCCACGCACCCGCGAGGGGTGCGACGCGAGATTTCCTGCGGTTGTTTGCTGAAGTAGAAGTTTCTATCCACGCACCCGCGAGGGGTGCGACGTCAAATATGACGGGGATCGTCAGAGGCTGGTGGGTTTCTATCCACGCACCCGCGAGGGGTGCGACAAGCAGAGGCCGCCCGCATGGCTGAGGAGCGCCGGTTTCTATCCACGCACCCGCGAGGGGTGCGACACGATTTCATTTTGCGCGGCAGCGAGCGGGTGGTGTTTCTATCCACGCACCCGCGAGGGGTGCGACGCGGCTTCAAAGTTCTTCCAGTAGTCCCGCTCCAGTTTCTATCCACGCACCCGCGAGGGGTGCGACGGGCGTTTCTCTCTTCGAGTGCCCGACGATCAAGGTTTCTATCCACGCACCCGCGAGGGGTGCGACCAGCTTATAGAGGCCGCAGACCCCTCCATAGTGGAGTTTCTATCCACGCACCCGCGAGGGGTGCGACCGGCGTCCTCGACACGGTCTGGCACGACCTGGTGGTTTCTATCCACGCACCCGCGAGGGGTGCGACATTCGCCGCCTCGACCGGTGCCTTGACGACCGCCAGTTTCTATCCACGCACCCGCGAGGGGTGCGACGCATGTCCGGCACTACACGCCGGCGCAGTTCCGGGTTTCTATCCACGCACCCGCGAGGGGTGCGACGCGCCAAACCAAATGGCTGGCAAATCTGTTTGTCGGTTTCTATCCACGCACCCGCGAGGGGTGCGACACAATAAGCCCCGCTTCGGCGGGGCCGCATGCCATGTTTCTATCCACGCACCCGCGAGGGGTGCGACCTGGTTCTGCACCACCTGCCGCATAGTCACATGGTTTCTATCCACGCACCCGCGAGGGGTGCGACAAACAAGGGTACCAATGTGTAGTGTATTCGACGTGTTTCTATCCACGCACCCGCGAGGGGTGCGACCCTGACGAAGGTGGGGCTCAATGGCAATTTTATGGTTTCTATCCACGCACCCGCGAGGGGTGCGACTTCAACCACATCAACAAGTTTTGTATTGTTGCCTGTTTCTATCCACGCACCCGCGAGGGGTGCGACCAAGGACGCCACGGCGTTGTAGCTCACCTACAATAGTTTCTATCCACGCACCCGCGAGGGGTGCGACGAAGGCTCCAAAATCAACGGTAACGTTATTCAGTGTTTCTATCCACGCACCCGCGAGGGGTGCGACTTGTATTCACCGATCTTACCCATTGACCGAGATATGTTTCTATCCACGCACCCGCGAGGGGTGCGACTGGGACTGTGATGGCCTGGGCGCGGGGCTGCGGCGTGTTTCTATCCACGCACCCGCGAGGGGTGCGACACTAGAGTTGCGGAATCTGAGGCTGAAATAGCAGGTTTCTATCCACGCACCCGCGAGGGGTGCGACGTCTTCAGGTTGATGTAGTTGCGGTTGTTGTTGGTGTTTCTATCCACGCACCCGCGAGGGGTGCGACTTATTGTCTGTGATCTCGAAGTTTGGATAGACCGGTTTCTATCCACGCACCCGCGAGGGGTGCGACGATAATGGAGCAACAGCCACTCTAGACAGGCTGGAGTTTCTATCCACGCACCCGCGAGGGGTGCGACCAGGCCGCAGGCCACGAAAAGTCTCTGAGGGACATGTTTCTATCCACGCACCCGCGAGGGGTGCGACTTGGAGCATGGCCTCCATGCAATCCTCGATGCCTGTTTCTATCCACGCACCCGCGAGGGGTGCGACTATTGCAGGCCCAGAAGCAGACTGTAGATATGCTGTTTCTATCCACGCACCCGCGAGGGGTGCGACAATGATTGGCTGGAGAATGGGGAATGATATACGAGTTTCTATCCACGCACCCGCGAGGGGTGCGACGAGGCTCTCCACTGATTCTCTCAACCGCTAGGCGGTTTCTATCCACGCACCCGCGAGGGGTGCGACGATAATGCTTTGGCCCTCGTGGTCATAGCCGCATGTTTCTATCCACGCACCCGCGAGGGGTGCGACGCCCTCCTGGTGCAACCATTTGTCCCCGAAGAGCTGTTTCTATCCACGCACCCGCGAGGGGTGCGACAAGCGGGCTCACTCTCTTCAGTCCCGGGCCAAGTGTTTCTATCCACGCACCCGCGAGGGGTGCGACTCACTGTTTGAATAGGAGACACCCATGAGTGAAGAGTTTCTATCCACGCACCCGCGAGGGGTGCGACTGTCGAACACCTGCAGGGTGGCGGAGCCCTTGTTGTTTCTATCCACGCACCCGCGAGGGGTGCGACGCCCCCGGGCCTTGCCCCAGCTCAGAATGATGCCCAGGTTTCTATCCACGCACCCGCGAGGGGTGCGACACACCCTGCGCATTCACACCAGCCATGATTCCATGGTTTCTATCCACGCACCCGCGAGGGGTGCGACAGGTCGGTAAACAGTTGCTGCTCACTCATAGGTTGTTTCTATCCACGCACCCGCGAGGGGTGCGACGTTTGGCGCCGGTGCCGCTGCTCAAGGCTGGTGCGGTTTCTATCCACGCACCCGCGAGGGGTGCGACCACGCTATTCTAAGTTGTTAAAAAGCAAAGAAAAAATCTGTGATTTCCGCTAACTCTCACCCAAAGCTCTAGCTTCAGCTATAGAATCCGCATAAAAATTAAACAACCCAAAGGAATTCAATAGCTTGGAGGGCCGCTAGCCTACCCAGAATTCAGTGAGAACCAGAGGCTAGCGGCTACAGAATGAGCGCATCACGCACGGGGTCTTCAACCGGCTTGGCTCCGAAGTGTTCAACCCGCTGGCGCCCACGTTTGCCAAGAGAGTAGAACCTCAGGCTGTCTTCATCGGGATCGTAGGTTTCCAGCAGCCGGTCCTTGAGGAAAGCGAACTGCGCCGGGTCCACCTCGCATTCAAACACGGAGTTCTGAACGCGGACACCGTAGTCCAGACAGGTCTTGGCGATGTTCCTCAAGCGCCTACGGCCCTCAGCCGTAGTTACGCTGACATCGTAGGTAACGAGAACCAGCATATTATTTCACCACATAGGGCGTGTAATACTCGGTATCCCCTCTCAGATGGCGGGCTAGCAGCAACGCCTGGCTGTGAGGCAGCAGACCGATGGGCAGCTGTTCCTGTAAATAGGGATGCGTCAGTTCCACCTGCTTGCGCTCCTGGTAGAGCGTCAGTAACTTTTTCCTGGCGTCGTCCTGCAGCCGCACTGCGCCGCTGGCTTCCGTTACGAAATCTCCGGGCTGTACCTGACGGCGGTTGACCAGGGTGAGTACGAAGCGGTCGGCCCAAGATGCCCGGAATTCTTCCAGGAGGTCGAGGGCGAGACTGGCCCGGCCCGGCCTGTCTTTATGCAGGAACCCTACATAGGGATCTAACCCTACGCCCTGCAATGCCGATACACATTCCTGGGTAACCAGGGAATAAACAAAGGACAACAGGGCGTTAACCGGGTCCGTGGGCGGCCGCCGTATCCTGCCACCGAAGGCAAATCCCGAGCCGCGCAGGAGTTCATCGAACACGGAGAAATAACTGCTGGCGGCGTCGCCTTCAATGCCTCGCGCTTCTTCCACAGACTTGGCAGTGCGGGCACGCCGCAGGCTTGACGCCAGTCTGTCGGCAGCATCGCTCAGAGCGGGGTTGTCACCATGATTCCTGAGTTCCCTCAGAAGCACCGAGCGGCTGTTGGCGATCTTAGCCGCAACGATCAGCCGGGCGACATCGGTACTGCGTTCGCCACTGTCCGCCCAGCGATACTGGGTGCGGCGCAGCAGCACATTGCCGGTCTGGCGCCCCTGTACCCGAGCCAGGAAGCGACCGTATTCGGTATAGAAGGCGATGCCGATGCCGTTTTCCGCGCAGTACCCCATCAGGAAAGGCGACACGGAAACCCGCCCGAAGCACAGGATGCCGCCGAGAGAAAGAGCCGGAAACTGGCCCAGCTTTTCATCGCCCTGCTTGATGACGATGGTTTCCCGCTCCTTGTGCAGATAGCTTTCCTGGCGGGTGATGTAGAGGGTATTGAGCAGCTTCTTCACAGTTCAAACAGCTTCCTTGTGTAGCGGGCGGAACTGTCCCGGCGGAACCGGTCCGGCCGGCACGGGTCGCGCAGGGAACAGGCTTTGCAGCGGCTTTCATCCACTGCTGGCCTGGGGGTTTCACCCCGTTCGATCAGGGCGAGGCAGGATTCGATGGCTGCAAGCGTCGCCTCGCGGATCTCTTCGGTTAGCGCAACAGCTTCACGCCGCCGCACCTCCCAATACCAGATAGCGCCCTCCTCCACGCGGATGGAGCGCATTTCTTCGAGACACAGCGCCTGCGCACATACCTGAATGCGGTCCCAGTCCTGCAACTTGGGCTTGCCACGCTTGTACTCAACTGGGATATAGCGCTCGCCGCCGTGGACCTCCAGCAGATCGAGCTTTCCGCTCAGGCGGTGCTGTTCCGAGCGCAGCATTACGCTGCGCTCGAAGCGCACATCCTTGCGCTGCTCGGCCGCCCCGGAATCCACCCGCTCGTGCAGTATGCGCCCTTCTGCGGTATAGCGGTTTTCCGCCCATACCCGCTCTACATGGATCAGCGCGAACTGCCTTGGGCAGTAGGCGTAGTGTTGCAAGGCGGAGATGGGCAGTAAGTCGTCCACTGTGATCGCCTATAGCTTTTCCTCGACGGAAACTCCCTGAGGCAGAGATTCCGCATCTACGGTGACGCGGTAGTCCTGGAATCCGCGGGCGGGAGTGTCGTCCGAACCCTCTATCCGTTCGACTTTGACCGTTTCAAACAACTTGTGGGCCGGAGCATTGCCCATGGGATGCTCGTGCTTGAACACGATCAGTTTGCGTGCCGCCATTTCGCCGCGCGCAGCGGAGCGGTCGTGCTCGAACATATTGGTCAGGGCGCGCCAGAGCAGCTCCAGGTCTTCTTCGGAAAATCCGGTGCGTTCGGCCAGCTTGGCAGAAATATAGCCGTGGGCGCGGTAGAGGCCGTAGGGGACTATGTGCTTGCGGCCCATAGTTCGCTCTTTTTCCAGGTCGCGTTCGTTGGTCACCGCCATACGGGTAATGGAAACTTCCATGGGAACCACCGGATCGATGGAGGAGGCGAAGGCCATCTGAATTGGTCCGCGCACCTGGCCAGCATTGATTTCGGTGGTCATGACAGCCCCGAAGGCGCGCACATCGAAGAAGTTTTTACACATCCACGCAGTCAGTTCCCTGGCCTTGGCCTCTTCCTTCGGTAGCTTCTTGGATACCGGCTCTATATCGATCGCTTCATAGGCCAACTTGTGCTGGTTGTTCAGCACGGATTTTTCCTGCATGTAGATACCGTGACCGGGCTCCCCCTCCTTTTCCAGACTCACGTAGTTGCGAATCTTTCTTTTGAGACAGACATCGGTCACAAGGCCTTGGTTAGTCTCGGGGTCCAGGCGCGGCAGGTTGCCAGCATCCGGGTCACCGTTGGGGTTGCCGTTGGTAACGTCGAACAAATACACGAATTCGTAGCGATTGGCGATGGCGGACATTACTTTTCTCCTTCCTCAGTATTGGATTCCTGGCTGCCGAAGCGCGCCTTATTCTGGTGGTAGTAGCCGATGGCGAAGCGACCTTGGGCTTCAATACGCAAGCTCTTGGGAAAGCTGGGGGGCAGCTTGTCTACTATCTCGTTGATCTGCTTTTCCAGATTGACCGCAGCTCCGAGCTTGTCTTTACGCAGGCGGCTGAGGTGGTGCTGAGCATTGCGCACCAGCACGGGGAAAATGCTGGCCGGCGTAGCGGATGCGGCACCGTAATAACGATCTCGGATAGTGGCGTTGATATCGCGGCCCAGCGCCGACTGTTGAATATTTTCCAAGGCAGCAAACAGCCGCCCAAGCAAGTAGCCGGGCTCGGCGTTATCGGTATCAAGACTCATGGGGATCTCCTTTTCTTTGACTTTATTGGCAATACGCGCATCTCTGGCCAATACGGCTTTGCACAGGGCCACGCGCAGCGGCGATATATCACCGTCGGCGCGCATACGCATAATCAGGTTGGAAAGCAGGCTGCCGGGATAGCGGCGGCCGGTGAGTATGGCTCTGGTCATTTCGCCAGCGAGCTGCGGCGGAATATCATCGGATTTTGGCTGACTGCCCTCCCGATGAGGCACAGTTTGCAACAGCAACCGCCAGACGGAAGGCTCCGTCCTCCAGGGTAGCGGCTGCAACTCCAAATCCCTGTAGTGTTGCGCCAAACGCTCGGCAAAGCTGTGCAATGATCCGGTCTCCCAGAAGCGTACCGACAGGCGGGAGGCATTGGGAGCAAGACCAAGCACGTGCAGTTTTGTATCGTCTTCCAGCTCCGGATCGAGGTCCCTCAGGGGCCTGCCCTTGGCAACGGCCTCCAGCGCCGGTCTCAGTTTGTCGGTTTCGGAAGCATCCGTTGCCGGCGGATTGAGCAGTTCGGCAAACAGCCCCTCGGCCGTCTCGGCCTGCGCTGCGGAACCCGCCTCGGCCCAGAAGACCACTGTGGTATCCCCCAGTTGCAACCGTTGGCGGCTGCCTTTTCGGAGCAGATGGTTAAGTGCAGTTGTATAGGCAAAGGCAGCGGGTTCAGATACGGGCGCGTTCTCTCCTTGAGACTTGCCGTAGGATTTAAACGCTGGAAGATTAAAGGAGACTATAGATGCCCCTTTCTCTTGAGCTCCCCTTACACCCTTTATATCCGCATGCACTCTTGCGATGGGCAGCCTCTCTCCCGTAATCAAGCACAGCTCACTACCACTCTCAGACTGTTGTAGCATCTCCTGACGTATTAGCTGAGCTTCACTGCACTCATGTAGGTATTCCATCCTGCCATCCAATCGAAATACGAAGTTCGCATCTAACATAGACTCGGAAAACAAGGACAGCTCCCGGAACTCTTCCGGCCTCCACCAATCTAGGAAAGCCAGTAGCGCCTTTAGTGTTTTGCTCTCGCAATCTTTCAACAGTTCCTGATGGAGAGTCTTAAATGCTCTGTGAGCCTCAACTGCTCGTTTCTGCTTTTTTTCTCCTTCCTCAGCGGTAACACCCAAAACATACGAAGACTTGTCCCACAAAAAGCAGGGGGCGATATTGGCAGAGCGCTTGGGTGGCTGGGGCACCGTCAGCATTGTCGGCGCCGGTTTCTTGCCACTGGTATCGCGAATATCCTGTACATCCACCAGGCTGCCATTCTCGGACAAGATCAACGCATAACTGATTTTTCCCTGGCTGTACCCGAAGGGGGCTATGCCATCTTCCTGGTTTTCTACCAGGCGCTGGTAGTAGTTGTTCAGAGCAGAGAGGATCATGCCTTGACCTCCTCACTGGCAAACTGCGGCACCTCTATCAAACCATCGTGCATAAGGGCGCGAAAGAATCGCGGCTCGCAGTCGTTCTTAAAATCGAAATCGTGCAACATCCAGCCCAGATCGCGTTCACCGACCAGAGATGCGTCGGGATTCGGTTCCGGCTCACCTTCTTCCATGAGGCGGAAGTCGGCCGGAAACTCACGCACTCCCAGGCAAGGGGCGTGGAAGTATTGGCCTTTGCGTGCGCGGCGGTTGAAGATGTCCAGGTGCTTGCCCTCACTATCATCTGTGCCGGCTTTATCAGTGAGTTCGAAATGGGCTTCAATCACATAGGCTACATCGCGCAACACTGTGGCTGCGCGCTGCTGCCGGTCCTGGTCCACATAGTTGACCAGCCCGACCGTGCTGCCGGCATTCATGGCAGAACTCACGTTGCGGGCACTGATCTTGCTGCCCACCTCGTTGCGGCGGATGGACTCGAAACGGATAGGCTTGAGGACCTGTATCCGATCTACTACCCAGCGGATAGCCGGTTTCCAGTGAATGGCCTCCAGGATTCCGCGAGCCGCGGAGGGAGTGATTACGTCATAACTCACCCTCTCTACTTTCATTTCCGGCCTGGTAAAGCAGGCGCGCTCTCCCCAGACCATCAGTCTTATTCCATATGCCATTCGTTTTCTCCCCTGACTCTATCCTCGCCGCCAAGCGGCGACCTATCTACATTACCGATTTTTCCGCACGGATGAAGGAAGGATCATCCCAGTCCAACCCATATTTCTCGTGGTAGAGATCCCCATTGACCAGCTCCATGAACTGCTCTCCGAACCGCTCTGCTTCAACCGGCTGAACGGCTCCCGTTTCTCTCAGCGCCCGCAAGGCCCGCTCGGGCAGCTGCACCAGGTAGGACTGCAATCTCCGCGCTATGCCGCCACAGGACTCCGCCCACTGCAGGTCGCGCAGTGCCTTTCTCGCATCTTCGTCGTAGGGCACGATCACGGGCAGCATATGGCTGTCGATCATGCGAAAATCCTTGGCCAGGGTCTCGTAGGGGAGACCTTCGAGCCGGCCGTCCTCGACCATTTCCAGCATGCCCGCGCCCAGCTGCTCCTTGCCCTTCACCCAATAAAGTTCTCGGAAATAGTCACGGATCGCGGCCAGTGACAAGGGCTTTTCGTATCTGCGGAAAACTGACCTTGCCGCTCCGGCAAACTGTTCCACATCCGGCGGTGTCGGCCAGTCGCTGGCAACGGCAAATACATAAACGTTGCTCTGCTCCAGCGGTCGCTTGCCCTCACGGTTGCAGCGGCCGGCGGCCTGGGCTATGGAATCCAGGCCAGCCTCGGCCCGAAAAACGGCGGGAAAATCTACATCTACTCCCGCCTCTATCAAGGAAGTCGCAATCAGCCGACAGGGCTCGCCGTCTTTTAACTGTTGGCGAATCTCCTTCAAGGCTTGGCTGCGGTGTTTGGCACACATCAGGGTAGTGAGATGGCGCGCGCCCGGGAGGTGAGAGATGGACTGGTAGAGGCTGCGGGCGTGACGGCGGCTGTTGACGATGCACAGCACTTGTTCGTGGGCAGCCAGCTCGTCTACCAGTTCTTCGTCGGCAAGTGGGCCCCTGTATTGCACCTGCACCCGCTCCAGTTGCCGCTGCAGGTCTTCCGGCTCTGGAGCGAGTTCGCGCACATTATCCAATCCATTGGCAAAGCCCTCCTCCTTTTTAAGCGCCGGCTGGGTGGCGGTGCAAAGAACCAGGCTGGTGCGGTAGTTCAGTGCCAGTTCGTCCATGGCGGCGACACAGGGCATCAGCATCTTGAGAGGCAACGTTTGCGCCTCATCCAGAATGACTACGCTGCCGGCAATATTGTGCAGTTTGCGACAGCGCGAGCTGCGGTTAGCGTACAGGCTCTCGAAGAACTGCACCGAGGTTGTCACCACTATCGGCGCCTCCCAGTTTTCCATTGCCAAGCGCAGCTTGTCCCTGGACTGAGGGTCTCTACCATTCTTGCCGTCGTCGATGAAAGCGCTGTGGTGCTCCAGCACTGCCACTTCGCCCAGATCGCCCAACGCCTCACGGAATACGGCAGCGTTCTGCTCGACGATGCTGGTAAAGGGAATCACGAAGATGACGCGGCGCAGGCCGTGAGCAATAGCGTGATCAAGGGCAAAAGCCAGGGACGCCAGCGTTTTGCCGCCGCCGGTGGGTACATTGAGAGAGAAAAGCCCCGGGTCCTGCACAGCGTTACTTCGCACGTGTTCGAGGATTTCGGCCCGAATGCGGTTGACATCGGAGTCCGCCTTGAAGCGACCGAGATACTGATCCAAGCGCTCGCGCAACGCAGAAAGATTGGGAAATTCCTGGTCGCGGCCATCCACTCCCTTGTCTTTGTGTAGATAGAAGGCTTCTGTGTCGAGATAGTCCGCATCCACCAGGCAAGAGAAGAGCATGCGGCCTAGAAACGAAAGCTGAAAACTGCTGCGCTCCTTAATCCCTTTCAGCCTCCCCGGCAACGCCAGAGATTCAGGCTCAGGTAAATCAATTTCGTCTTGCCAGTGTGGCAGGAGTTGCGGCAGCTCCTTTCTCAAGCGATCTTTTAGGCTGGTGCGCTCGCCGTTGTCTCTACCATTGGCGAGACCGGCGTGGTGGCCGGCAATGGCGTAAGCGAGCAATCGCCCGATGAGGCCATAGCGCTCTATTGCCATCACCGCACCGTGGGTCGCGTGGTCCACCCGCGCTGGGCTGCCTTCCAGGCGCTGCTGGAACGCCTCCGTATACTTGCCCAGATCGTGCAACAACCCTTCTACTTGGGCTAGATTTTCTCCACCGAAAATAGCTGCCTTGTGCGCAGCCAGCTCTCCTACCGCCGAAAGGTGGCCAGCCAGAGACTGCCAATCCGCCTTATCGGTCCTATCTGTGGAGTGCGCGTAAAAATCTGTCCACTGTGGTTTCGACATCCGACTACCTTCCCTTCGCGTTTGACTCCCGCAACCCTAACCGCGGTTCCGCGAGCGGCCAACACTGCACAAATCCCCAGGTAACCCTGCTTGACACTTCTACCCCAGCCCACCCGGCCGTCATCTAGAAAAGCCACTCCTTAACGTCGTCATAGTTGACAAGCACCAACTGCTGCGCCTCCGGCCGCCCGTCCAGCATCTTGGTGTTTACCTGCATCTCCTTGAGCAGGTAGCTGGCCAGGGCGGCGCGGGTTTTGAGGCAGAGCTGGCCGCCCTCCATGTTGTAGTCGTGTTCGAGCACGGCCTTCTGCTCGGCGGAGAGGCGTAGGTCGGGTTGCAGGATGAGGGTGATTTGGGTATTCCAGGCGATGTCTCCCTCGGCGCTACGCTTGGATTTGTCCAGCACTTCCGGCTGGCCGTGGAAGCGGCTGAGGACGAAGTCGCGGTAGCCCTGGTTCTTCTCGCACCAGGCGCGCAGGTGCCAGCGCAGGCCGGTGTTGACGAAGGTGTGAGGGACTATGATGCGACCCTCGCGGTTGGGGTTGGCAATGGAGCCGTAGTCCACTTCCACCCGGCGCTGTTCGCGGATGGCCCTGACCAGTGGGCGCATCAACTGCGGGGTGACGTTGCGGGCGGGGTGTTTGAGTACCAGGTTGGGCAATTGGCAGGAGGGGTGGGCGGGGAGCGAGCGGGCGCTCAGGCCGGCCATCCAGTTGAGGTATTCGGCCACGTCGGCGCTGATGTAGTGGCGCTCGAATTCCTGGCTCGGCAGGTAGGCCCTGTCGCTATGCTGGTAGTCAGGGAGGTTGCCGGGGTGGGTTTCCCGGTAGCGTCTGATGTCCGCACTCGCCTGCTGGCGGCTGATATTGAAGAATTCCCGCAGGTGGGTGGTCGTCAGGCGCCCTTCCCAGTAGGCGATGAGTTCGATCAGCCAGAAGCGGCGCTGTTGGATCTCTTCCATGAGCTGTGGCCTGGCGCAGCTCACGGACCAGTGTGTGAACTGCCATTGTTATTGTTTGTGACGCCGTTATGTTTTTACGCCAGTGGTCCCTGCGGGTCAACCGCCAGTTCGGCCCCGGCTTTCGGGGATCGATGTTGAGTGGTCCATTCGCCCCCCGCCTTCCTTGCAAACCCGGCACGGGAGTCTGGATTTACAAGGAAGGCGTGCCGGCCATGTTGAAGGCACATGAGGGCTCACCCATAATAGCGCCCCTGCGCGACGCCCCCTCCCCCAGCCCCTCCCCCGCAAGCGGGAGAGGGAGCACTCGTGCCAATGCTAGGCTTTGCGGGTAGCAGCCTGCCCTCAACCGACACCAGCGGAGAACCATGACCGAATTCGCCGTCATCCTGCTCAGCACCATTCTGGTCAACAACTATGTGTTGGTGCAGTTTCTGGGCCTGTGTCCGTTTATGGGGGTCTCCAACAAGCTGGAGACCGCCGTGGGCATGGCCGGGGCCACCACCTTTGTGCTGACGCTGGCGTCCATCTGCTCCTACCTGGTGAACACCTACCTGCTGGAGCCCTATGGTATCGAATACCTGCGCACCATCTCCTTTATCCTGGTGATCGCGGTGGTGGTGCAGTTCGCGCGCATGTTTATCGAGAAGACCAGCCCGCTGATGTACAAGGTGCTGGGGGTCTTCCTGCCGCTGATCACCACCAACTGCGCGGTGCTCGGCGTCGCGCTGCAGAACACCATGAAGGCGCACACCTTCGTGCAGTCCACCCTCTACGGCTTCGGCGCCGCGGTGGGCTTCTCCCTGGTGCTGATCCTGTTTTCCTCGATGCGCGAGCGGCTGTTCGCGGCGGACGTGCCGGTCCCCTTCAAGGGGGCGGCCATCGGCATGATCACCGCCGGGCTGATGTCGCTGGCGTTTATGGGCTTTAGTGGTCTGGTGTAGACACGATGCTGGACTGGTTCTCCGAAATCTCCACTCCCCTGATGATCCTCGGCGGCATGGCGCTGGCCTTCGGCGCGTTGCTGGGCTTCGCCGCGGTGCGCTTCAAGGTCGAGGGGGATCCGCTGGTCGAGCAGGTGGACGCGCTGCTGCCGCAGACCCAGTGCGGCCAGTGCGGCTACCCCGGCTGCCGCCCCTATGCGGAGGCGATAGTGCACGGCGATGCGATCAACAAGTGCCCGCCCGGCGGCCAGGCCACCATCAACGAGCTGGCCAATCTGCTGGATATGGAACCCATGCCCCTGGATGCGGAGCACGGGGAAGAGAAAGAAGTAAAGATGGTGGCCTTTATCCGCGAGGCGGAGTGCATCGGCTGCACCAAGTGCATCCAGGCCTGCCCGGTGGACGCCATCGCCGGCGCGGCCAAGTATATGCATACGGTGATCGTGGACGAGTGCACCGGCTGCGACCTGTGCGTGGAGCCCTGCCCGGTGGACTGTATCGATATGGTGCCGCTGGAAGCCCCGCTGCAGCTGTGGTTCCCGGAGAAGCCCGCCGAGGGCGTGGAGCTGATCGCCAGCGACAGGCGCCGCACACAGAGTAGCAAGAGGGACGCAGCTTGAGCCCGCAGCAGGAGCCAGCCTTGAGCCCGCAGCAGGAAAAGGTGGAACGGGGGGAGTCCGCCCGCGAGCGCCGCGCCGAGCGCGAGGCGCAGCTGATCGCCAGCGACCGGGCGCGGGAAAAGGCGCGCGAGCTGCGCCCCAACGATTTCCCCGGCGGCATCTATCCGCCGGAAAACAAACACCAGTCCACCGGGGAGCCCATCGGCAGCATCCCGCTGGCGGAAGACCTGGTGGTCCCGCTGCTGCAACACGCCGGTGCCACCGCCATCCCGCTGGTCCATCTGGGCGAATACGTGTTGAAGGGGCAGAAGATCGCCGAGGCGGACGGTTTTATCAGCTGCCCGGTGCACGCACCCAGCTCCGGCAGGGTGATGGCCATAGAGCCGGCCCCGGTGCCGCACCCGTCCGGCATGCCGGCGGACTGCATCACCATCCGCACCGACGGCGAGGAGCGCTGGTGTGAACTGGAACCCTGCGAGGACTTCCGCTCGCACACGCCGGTGGACCTGCTGGAGAAGATCCGCGACTGCGGCGTGGCCGGCCTGGGTGGCGCGGGCTTCCCCACCGCGGTCAAGCTGGATCCCCACGGCGGCGCCAGCATAGATACCCTGATCATCAACGGCACCGAGTGCGAGCCCTATATCACCGCCGACGATATGCTGATGCGCGAGCGCGCGGCAGAGATAATCTCCGGGGTGGAGATACTCGCCTATATCCTCGACGAGCCGGAGCGGGTGCTGATCGGCATAGAGGACAACAAGCCGGAAGCCATAGCGGCGATGCGCAAGGCGGTGAAAGATACCCGCTTCGATGTGGTGGTTTTCCCCACCAAGTACCCGTCCGGCGGCGAGAAGCAGCTGATCCAGATACTCACCGGCCGCGAGGTGCCCAACAAGGGGTTGCCGGCCAATGTCGGCATCGTGTGCCAGAACGTCGGCACCGCGCGCGCCGTCTACCGCGCGGTGCGCTTCGGCGAGCCGCTGATCAGCCGCGTGACCACCGTGGTGGGCGAGGCGCTGGAGCGGAGCCGCAATATCGAGGTGCCCGTCGGCACCCCGATCCAGCATATCCTCAAGCAGCACGGCGCCCACCGCGGGCTGATGCAGAAGGTGATCATCGGCGGCCCCATGATGGGCTACACCATCGACGACGAGCGCGCGCCGGTGATCAAGACCACCAACTGCCTGCTGGTGCCCACGGCGAAGGAGCTGCCCCCGCCGCCGCCGGCCCAGGCCTGCATCCGCTGCGGCTTCTGCGCCGAGGCCTGCCCGGCATCGCTGCTGCCACAACAACTCTACTGGTATGCACGCGCCGACGACCGCGAGAAACTGCAGGCCTACAACCTCTTCGACTGCATCGAGTGCGGCTGCTGTTCCTATGTGTGCCCCAGCAGCATCCCGCTGGTGCAGTACTACCGCGCCGCCAAGGGCGATATCCTGGTCGCCGACCTGGAAAAGGAAAAGGCCGACCGCGCCCGCGACCGCTTCGAATTCCGCAAGCTGCGCCTGGAAAAGGCCGAACGAGAGAAGGAGGCCAAGCGCCAGGCCCGGCGCGAGGCCGCCGAGCTGGCGCGCCAACAGCGCGAACAGGCCCCCCTCCCCGGAGAAGAGTCGCCCGAGGCCGCAGCCGCGCAGAAGGAGGCGGATGTCGTGGCCGCGGCACTGGCGCGAGTCAAGGCCAAGCAGGCGTCCCCGGAACAGCAACTGGCCCGGGCACAGCGCTCGCTGGCCAGCGCCGAGAGCCGGGTGGAACGGCTGCAGCAGAAACTGCAGGCGGCGGAAGAGAGCCAGCGCGATCAGTTGGCGGCGCAACTGAAGGCAGCCGAACTGAAACTGCAGGAGGCCCGGCAGAAGTTGGCGGAGGCCCAGCACAAGGCCGAGGCCGCCGCGGAAGCCGAGCAGAAAAAAGCGGCACCCGAGGACACCAAAGCCAGGGCGCAGGGCGCGATTGAAAGAGCCAAGGCCGCTGCCGCGGCCCGCGCCGCCATGAGCCCGGCCGACAAGCTGGCCGCGGAAATCGAGGCCCTGAAGGCACGGGTCGAGAAGGCCCGGGTGCGCCTGGAAAAAGCCTGTTCCGCCGGCGAGGCCAATATCGAGGCTTTCGAGACGGCGCTGAAAAACCTGCAGCAGAAACTGGAAGACAAGATGCGCGAACAGGAAAAACTGAAAGGCGGGGACCGGTAATGGCACTGATGCGCGCCACCTCTCCCCACGCCCGCTCCGGCGACAGCACCGCCAAGGTGATGCTGCAAGTGGCGGCCGCCACCATTCCCGGCGTGCTGGCACTGGTGCTCTATTTCGGCATCGGCGTGCTGATCAATATCGCGCTCTGCACCGTCACCGCCATCGCCTGCGAGGCGGGGGTGATGAAGCTGCGCGACCGCCCGGTGGGCTTCTACCTGAAGGACTACAGCGCCTTCGTTACCGCCCTGCTACTGGGCATCTCCCTGCCCCCCTATTGTGCCTGGTGGCTGCCGGTGATCGGCACCGCCTCGGCCATAGTGCTGGCCAAGCACCTGTACGGCGGCATGGGTTACAACCCGTTCAACCCGGCCATGGTGGGCTATGTGGTGCTGCTGATCAGCTTCCCGGTGCAGATGACCCGCTGGGTGGGGCCGGCGGAACTGATCTACGGCGCCCCCGGCATTGGCGAGGCCCTGGGCCTGGTATTCGGTTTCGGCAACTACAGCGTGGACGGCTACACCCGTGCCACGCCGCTGGAGATAGTGCGCCTGAACGAGTCGGTGCTGCTGTCGCAGTTGTACGAGATGGAGCCGCTGCTGAACAAGGGCACCGTGGCCGGGCTCGGCTGGGAGACCGCCAACCTAGGCTTCCTGGTGGGCGGCCTCTTCCTGCTGTTCCGGCGCATCATCACCTGGCACGCGCCGGTGGCCATGCTGGCGACCCTGGCGCTGATGTCGCTGCTGTTCTATGACAGCGGCAGCTCCCTGTCCGAGGGTTCGCCGGCGCTGCACCTCTTCTCCGGCGCCACCATGCTCGGGGCCTTCTTCATCGTCACCGATCCCATTAGTGGCGCCACCAGCAACAGGGGGCGGCTGATCTTTGGCGCCGGCGTCGGTCTGCTGACCTATGTGATCCGCGCCTGGGGCACCTACCCGGACGCGGTGGCCTTCGCGGTGCTGCTGATGAATTTCGCCGCCCCCACTATCGACAACTACACGCTGCCGCGCACCTACGGCCACAAGGCGCCGCGCCGCGCCACGGATACGGAGGAGCGCTGATGCTGAAGCAGTCGATGACCTCCAATGCGGGCATCCTGACCCTGTTCGCCCTGGTCACCGCCGGAACCCTGGCAGTCACCCAGATCACCACCCGCGAGCCGATAGAGCGCGCGATACGCGCGGCTTCCGCCAAGGCGCTGCTGGAAATAATCCCGCTGGATCGCCACAGCAACGACATCCTGGTGGACACCTACCCGATCCCCAGGGAGTACTGGAGCCTGCTCGGCCTGACCCAGGGCGGCGACATCAACCTGGCGCGGGAGGAGGACGGCAGCATCTCGGCGGTGATCGTGCCCGCCGTGGCGCCGGACGGCTACTCCGGCCCCATCTCCCTGCTGGTGGGCGTCAACCGCGACGGCACAGTGGCCGGCGTGCGCGTGACCGCCCACAGCGAGACCCCGGGGCTCGGCGACAAGGTGGACCTGAAGAAGAGCGACTGGATTGAGCAGTTCAACGGCCTGTCCCTGCAGGACCCGCCGCCGGAGATGTGGAAGGTGCAGAAGGACGGCGGCGCCTTCGACCAGTTCACCGGCGCCACCATCACCCCCCGCGCGGTGGTGAATCAGGTACGCGAGGTGCTGGAGTTCGTCGACCGGCACCGCGGGCAGATCTTCAGTGCTCCGGTTTCCGAGCGCGCGGTGGAAGTGGAGCAGTCTGAAGCGACTGAACCGGAAGCGGAGAAGAATTGATGACAGCACCCTACGGCGAAATCACCCGCAACGGCCTCTGGAACAACAATCCGGCGCTGATACAGCTGCTGGGCCTCTGCCCGCTGCTGGCGGTGACCGGCACGGTGGTCAACGCCATAGGCCTGGGGCTGGCCACCATCGGCGTGCTCACCTGCTCCAACCTGGCGGTGTCCCTGGTGCGCCGGCAGATGCCGGACACGGTGCGCCTGCCGGCCTCGGTGATGATCATCGCCACCTTCGTCACCTGCGCCGAGCTGCTGATGAAAGCCTTCACCTACGAGCTGTACCTGGTGCTGGGGATCTTTATCCCGCTGATCGTCACCAACTGCACCATCCTCGGCCGCGCCGACGCCTTCGCCAGCAAGAACCCGGTGCTGCCGTCCCTGGTGGACGGCTTCATGATGGGGCTGGGTTTCACCGCGGTACTGATCACCATCGGCGCGGTGCGCGAGATCATCGGCCAGGGTACGTTATTCGCGGATATGGACCTGTTGCTCGGCCCCATGGCGAAGGACTGGGCCATACCGGTGATGGGCGCCGGCTACCCGGGCTTCCTGGCCGCGGTGCTGCCACCGGGCGCCTTCCTGGTGGCCGGGCTGCTGATCGCGGCCAAGAACGCCATAGACGCCGGCATAGAGCGCCGCCGCAGCCAGCGGGTGAAGATAGTGCCCGGGGCCAAGCGGGTGCGGGTGACCGGCAAGATCACCTGATTTCGCCCGGGGAAGTTGCAGGGTGGATAAGCCGCAGGCACATCCACCACCCCCGGCGGATGCGCTTGACGTTTATCCGCCCTACGGGACTCATCAACCTATGCTTGCTGTAGGAGCGGCCAGCCGCGAAAGGTCCCGGAAACAACCACCGGCGGCAGAGCCACCTCTACGTCCCCTTGCCGGCATACCTCCGGAATGCCCGACAGGTCGATCGCGGCCATGGGCCGCTCCTACTACACAGTTCCAAGTCCCCAAATAATCGCGTGTAATGCAATGTAATCGCTTTGGCACCCCGTTCCTCCCCACCGCGGTAGCCATTTGCAACTGTTCCGCTAGAATGGGACGCCCGATCAAGTTACGCGATCGGCACCGAACAATAAAAACAAGGAACTCACCATGACTGTGGACAATGGAAAGTCTGAACTGGTCTATCACGGTCGCCGCGCCCAGCGCGCCGACAGCCGCCAGCGCCGCAAGGCCATACTCGAGGCCACCCTGCGGCTGATCGTGAAAGAGGGTATCCGCGGCATACGCCACCGCGCCGTGGCCCGGGAGGCGAGCGTGCCCCTGGCCGCCACCACCTACTATTTCAAAGACCTGAACGACCTGATCAGCGACTCCTTCACCTACTTCGTCGAGCAGGGGTTGGAGCATACCCGCCAACTGCAGGAAGACAGCTTCACCGCCGCCCGCAACCTGTCGGCGGAAGAGCGCGCCTCCGGCGCCGGACGCAAACTGCTGATCCAGCAGCTCACCCGCTTTATCCTCACCCATGTGCGCACCCAGGCCGGCGACCGCGACCGCCGCCTGATCGAGCTGGCGTTCCGCAATGAGGCCCTGCGCAACGAACAGCTGACCCGCGCCATCCGCATGGCCAACCAGGCCACCGAGACGCTGATCCAGGAGTTCTTCCATCTGCTCGGCCTCGCCGATCCCCAGGCGGCATCGCAGATAGTGCACGGCACCATCCTCAACCTGGAATACCAGATACTGAGCGGCGCCATAGCGCTGGACTCGCCGCTGCTGGAACGCAGCGTCACCATGATGATCCGGGGCCTGATCCCGGCCACCATTCCTGTCGCGGAAACCGAAAAGCAACTCTGACCAGCCGGCTGCCCGGCGGTGCCGGGCAGCACTCATCATCTCCCGGTGAGCGCGGCACAGCCCACTCCCTGACCACCGTCAGCTACAGCTTCCCGGCATGGCCGCGACCCACTGGCGCAACAGCTCGGTGCCCTCCTCGTGCACCAGACTGCGCCCCAGTTCCGGCATCATCGCACCGGGGTCGGTGGACTCGACGCGGAAATTCAGGATCGACTTGTCTGGTGCACCGGGCACTATCGCAAACAGGCGGTTGCCGCTGCCGGTGCCGGCGGCCACCGGCGGCTTGCACAGCCCGAGGCGACGGCGGTCCCGCTCCGTGTGCGCCAGCATCAACCCCGAAGTGTCCGCCGCGCCGGACGGGTTGTGGCAGTGGCCGCAGTTGATATCCAGGTAGGCGCGGGCGCGCTCCTCCAGCGGCAGGCCGCTATCCGCGTAATCCGCATTGCGCGGTATCGCGGCGAATTCCGGCAGCCCGCTCAGGTAGCCTATCTGCTGCCAGTGCAGCAGCTGGTTCTGCGCACCGCCTGCATAGGCGTAGTCCTTGTTCAGGTGACGCGCGCGGGGACCCAGGGGCACTATGGCCTTCTGTGTGTGATTGTCCGCGTGACAGCCGGAACACTGGTTCGCATCGGGCACCACGTAGGTAAAGGCCGTGGTGAATGCCGTCGCTTCACCGTCCGCCGACACCAGCTGCAGCCCACTGGCGTCGCCGGCGATCTCCAGCGTCGCCTCCGTCTGCTCGGCGTTCCACACATAGGGCAGCGCCTGCCAGCCGTCCGCGCGCTTGACCAGCAGGCGGGTCTCCATCAGGCGCACCTTATCCAGGTCCAGTGCTTCGCCGGCCTTGCCCTCGACATAGTCGCCGCCGTAGTCGCCGGTGCGCAGCACCGCGCCATCCCGGCCCTTCGGATAGTAAAAGGTCTTGCTGAGCACAGTGCCCACCGGATACTCGAAGCGCTCGTTTCCGTATTTGGCGGAGCTGCCCGCCGGCATCCACACGGTGCGCAGCTTGTGGGCATAGTCGGTGAACAGGGCCGTGTTCAGGTCGTAGGGTGTCACTCCGTCATTGAGGGACAGTTCGCCGTCGATCGCCTCGACGATATGCCAGTCGCTCAGGCGCTCCGGCACGGCATCGCGCTCGTAGAGTGTGACCTGCTGCCTCGGTGCATCGCAGCCGCCCAGCGCCGCGGCAACAAAAAGTGCGGCGGCGAAGATTGGGGCCAGCACCGCGCGCCCCAACCATTTGGACAACAGGACTCTACGCATCAGCAGCCTCGACTTGTGCTACTTCGTTGTCTTCAGCCGCCGGCTGGTCCTCTTGTTGGTCTGAGTCCAGCACGATTTGCGGCAGTTTTTTCAAGCTGCACTTGTGCGGCGCCATATCGGTGGAAATATTTTTGAAGTCGTTGGCCGCATCCACATTGATGATGCCCGCATCCCCGTTGTCGATGCACAACTTCAATTCGTCGCGCAGCTGGCCGTCGACCATTTTCTCTGCGTCGACCACGCCGTCCCAGAGGATATCCGGCAGGCTGCCGCTGAGGCCGAACTTGGCCAGTTTCAGCGCCTTCAGCTCCAGGTGGTCGGGTGAGGAACCACCGCCGGTGAACTTGTTGTCGTAAATGTAAATTCCCTCCGGGTAGGGATCGAAGTCCTCCTGGGTCGATTTGTCACTGTAGTAGCCAGCCATGTAATAGCTGCTGACGATCACGTTGGCGGTATCGTTGTCGGCGATCTCGTTGTTGAAGATCTCTACATTGTCGTTGGAATTGATCACTACACCGGAGCCGGCGGGAACCGCGGCCACCGGGGTACCCTCGTGGCCGAAGTTTTCGGTGTTGTTTTCAAACACCCTGTTGTTGAACACGCGGGTGCTGTGGCCGGGCTGCGGCAGGTTCGGCATGTTGAACACCAGTATGCCGCCGGTGTTGTTGGTGGCCACATTGTCGTAGACGTCGGCACCGATGGTATTTTCGATCTCGATACCGGCCACGTTGTACTCGGCGCGGTTGTTGCGAACGATCACATTCTGCGACTGCCCCACGTAGATACCCGCATCGGACGCGCCTATGGCGACAGTGCCTTCCACCAGGGTGTTTTTTGTCTGCACCGGGTAGATGCCGTAGGCACCGTTTTCGGTGGCGGGGCCGTTGGTCCACTCGACGCGGATATTGCGGATGACGATGTTCTCGCCCTCATTCACCTTCAGGGCGTCGCCGATGGTGTCCTCAATGGCCAGGTCCTCGATGGTGAAGTTGCTCGCGTTCACCAGCAGGCCCTCGGCCCCCTGGATCTGCTCCTTGAAGGAGAGGATGGTCTCATCCATCCCGGCTCCGCGGATGGTCACGCCGTCCACGTTCAGGGAAAGACTGCGGTTGAGGTGGAACACGCCGGCGGGGAGTTCGATGACATCGCCGGGCTGGGCGGAGATCAGCTGCTTGAGCAGCCGCTTCTGGAAGTCGTCGGAGGCGGTGGCCTGGGCCTCGTCGGCCCGGCTCTCTTTCTTGTCCTGGGAACAGGCCGCGGCCAGTACAGCAGCCAGCGCCACGCCCGCTATCCCCATCTTGTGGGCTGCAGTCTTCATGGTGTTTTTTCCTTTTATTCGAGTTATGACCGCTGGCAATCGGAGCAATCTCAGGCTTCTCCCTATTAATAAGTACGAATGTACCAATTAGATCGCGCAAAAAATGACTGGTTGCCAGCGAGACCGATAGTATCCAATCGGTCAGAGGCCATCAAGGCGGTTTTCCATGCCCTTGCCGTCGGCGGCGGCACCCTGTAGTGTCGGTGCGAAGTAGCCGGGAAAGCTGCAGTAAGCAAAATGAACCATCGCTCCCTCTCCGCCTTCACCCTCGCCGCCTGCCTCGGCATCAGTGCCCAGGCGATGGAAACTCTTCAACTGGAAATAGTCACGCCCACCGGCCACAGCTATCAAGCGCAACAGGAACTGGGCGAGGCCTTTGAGTCCTTCGAGTCGGGCGCCATTCCGGGTGAGGTGCCGCCGCGGGAATACCAGGCGATCCGCTGCGAAGGCCCCTGGGGTGCAACCAAGTACCGACTAGCCCTCGCCAGCGGGCCCGGCTACCAGCTGCGTGCCGAGGGCGGCCGATTATTGCTGCAGATAGTGGAGCACGCGGTGATCAGCGAGGACCAGACCATTGCGGCCATGAGTGTGCACTGCATAGACACGGAGCCGCGGCAGGTGGTGAAGTCGGTGATTGAGATAGAGCTGGAAAGGGGTAGCGCCGCGGCACAGCAGTTGCAGCTGGCGAATGGCTACCGGTTGGAGTTTCGCTATACGCCTTAGTGGGAACTGGGAACTGGGAACTGGGAACTGGGAACTGGGAACTGGGAACTGGGAACTGGAAAAATTGTAGGGTGGATAAGCCGCAGGCGCATCCACCAACCCCAGTGGCGGATGCGCCCGGCGTGGACTCGCTTGACGCTTATCCGCCCTACAAGCTGGGGACCGGGAAAATCGCAGTTTTCCCGAGGTCCCGGGGTCCCGAGTCCCGAGAATCAGTGAAACACCGGCGCGGCGACAAAGCTCCAGAAGAGCACCGTCCCCACCATCACCATCACCGCCACCACCAGCGACACGGTCACAATCGCGCTGGCAAACAGGAAACCGCGCTCCTCGGACACCCCCATCACGATCGGAATGCCCAGGTACAGCAGGTAAACCGCGTAGGCAACAGCCAGGGTGGCGAGGAGGATATCCAGCCACAGCAGTGGATAGAAACCGGCTGCACCGGCGATGAAAATGGGCGTGGCGGTAAAGCCGGCGATGACCATGCCCTTCATCGGGTAGGACTTGGCACCGTAGGTCTTGGACATCCAGTGAATAAAATAACCGATGGCCACCACCGCCAGCACCATGGTGCAGTAAAAGACAGCCACCAGGGACAGTGCGCTGTCGCTGGTTATACGCACCGGGTCGCCGCCGCCGATACTCCAGCCCACCTTGGTGGTGCCGAAATACCAGGCCAGCGCCGGCAACAGCGCCAGCACTATGACGTAGGGGATCTGCCGGCGAAGGTTTTTCTCCGACAGGTTTCCGATGAGCTGCCACTGCCTGCGCGGCTGTACCAGCAGCCCGAACATATGGATCAACATCCCGATTTCCTCACTCACTGCGAGGAACTCCAGGGCGAGACCTAGTTGCTCAAATTGATCTGGGAACTACTTGTCAAAATGAGGAATACCGCTAAAAGGCCATTCCCTAAAGTTCCAGTTCATTTCTTATTTTGTCGATTCAGTTGTAGGGAGTTCAGTCGTGCAAGTCAACGGTCGCCGAGAGATTGGCGTGGGAGATTACATTTGCGTTTCTGCAGGAAACAAATGCGCGGAAGAAAGTGATACCGATTCACTCGACGGTTGGCTGTAGGAGCGGCCCATGGCCGCGATCGGACTTTCGGCAGTCTCCGACATCGATCGCGGCCATGGGCGGATGGCCGCCCCGCCGCTCCTACACAAACAAACCGGGGTCGTCAGTCGGCGCTGACCACCTCCACCGGGTGCATCCAGCCGAATTTGTCCTCGGCCCGCCCCTCCTGGATATCCAGCAGCGCGTCGCGCAGGAGCGAAGCCACCGGGCCTGGCGCCTTGGCCAATTGGTAGTTTTCGCCGCCATCGCCGAACAGGCTGATCGGGCTGATGATGGCCGCGGTGCCACAGGCGAAGGCCTCCTCACAGCTGCCTTCCGCCACCTGCCGCAGCAGCTCGTCGATGTCGATGGCGCGCTCGTGCACCGTGTAGCCCAGGTCCCGGGCCAGGTCGATCAGGGAGTCGCGGGTAACCCCTTCGAGAATCGAGCCGGTCAGCGCCGGCGTGTGCAATTCGCCATCGATCACCGCGAAGAAGTTCATGCCGGAGAGCTCGTCCACCGTCTTGCGGTTGCCCGGGTTCAGCCACAGGGACTGGTCGTAGCCGCGCTGCTTGAGCCGCGCGATGCTGAGCAGCGACGCGGCGTAGTTGCCGCCCACCTTGGCGTCGCCGGTGCCGCCCACCGCCGCGCGGGAATCCTCGCGCTCCACCCACAGGCGCATGTTGCCGGCGTGATAGGCCTCGGACGGGCTGGCGATCACATAGAACTCGTAGGAGGTGCTGGCGGAGACGGCCAGGTCCGCCTGGGTACCGATCAGGAAGGGGCGCAGGTAGAGGGACTCGCCGCTGGTGGCCGGCACCAGGTTGGCGCAGTAGGCGGTTACGATACGCACGCCGTCCATGAACAGCGCCTCCGGCACCGGCGGCATGCACAGCCGCTCGGCGGAGTGGGCCATACGCGCTGCGTTGCGTTCCGGGCGGAACAGGCTGACGCCGCCGCCCCGGGTGCGGTAGGCCTTCATGCCCTCGAAACAGGACTGGGCGTAGTGCAGCACCTTGGCGGCCGGATCCAGGGACAGGGGCGCATAGGGCACCAGTTCCCCCCGGCTCCAGCAGCCGTCCTGGCAGACGGCGCGGAACATGACCGGCGCCATCACGGTGCCAAAGCCCAGCTTCTCGGGCATCTCGAATCCGCGCAGACTGGTCGCCACGGCTGGGTCTATATAAATGCTCACCGGCACTCTCCTCTCATTTCAATGGGCTGATTATGGCGCTTGCCGCGCGGCAATCCAAATCAGCCGCCCGCCATACTGTGCTTGAGCGCAATGTATAAGCCGAGATCAACGCCATCATTAGGATGAATATCTCGACCCTTGCGAAAGTGACGCCTGACTCGGGCAAACGGGCCGACATACACAGACAGCGCTGCCCTGCCCGCCGGCTGACCATTCCCTGTTCGGTCGTCGTCCTTTTTCTCACGCGCCCGAATTATTGGCACCTGCTTTCCCGGCATGGATACGGCAACTGTCTCTGCGCGCCCGGGGGCTGCTAAACCGAATAGGTGGCAATGCACCTGTTCACAAATCCGCAGCCCAACAGTTGACTTTCACGCCACCATCGCAATGGAGATCGCCAGGAGGCGAATCGTCGTGGCTATACTCTTTGGTACGCACCCAGGGAGCCGGACAACAGGCTCGAGGCGCGTATTCACAGGGGCCGCGACGCGGCAATCGACCGCGGGCCAGCAACCTGCCACAGGCCTGTCACCGGAAACAACAAGACAGGCTCCGGGCACTGTCAGGGATTTGTGAGAGAACCACACTTCAGGGAGAGAAAATCCGCACGGCCAAGTCCCGGGCGGAGTTCGTGCCCGCCTTTCCCCGCCGACAGGCGCGGGAAACGGGTGAAGCAAAACATGGAACGGAAGTGGTTCAATCGTGACACAGACAGATATCAGCAATACCCTTGCTATCGGCTTGATGTTTACAGCCACAGCTCTGCTGTGTGGCAACGCCTACGCGGAATCTGGCGTCTCCGTCGTCGCAGACACCAATGCCCCACCCCCCGCCTTTATCGAGGCGGCATCCAAACCACTGGAGACTACAAGACGCCAGCTGCGACCGTCAGAGGCCGTGGAAAGCTATAGGGAGCGCATTGAGGAAATGGAAGCCCGGTACGGCGCCTACGGCGCCGGCATGGATGAACAGTTGCTGGGCCTCGCCACGGCTCTGCAGAAGGCCGGCGCCCACGAAGAGGCCATCAGCGAGTTCCGCCGCGCCATGTTGATCAACCGGGTCAACGAGGGACTCTATTCGCTGAACCAGATCCCCATGATCGAGCGCATGATCGAAAGCCAGATAGCCCTCAACCAATGGGAGGACGCCGACGACAACCAGCAGTACCTCTACTGGTTGCACGCGCGCAATTACGGCGAAAAGGATCCGCGCATGCTGCCGGTCATCAACGATCTGAGCCGTTGGCACCTGCAGGCCTACGTAGAGGAAAAAGGCGGCACCCTGTTCGAACATCTGATCAGCGCCACCAATCTCTACCAGCTGGCAGTGGACATCATCACGCAGAACTTCGGCGCCAATGACCTGCGGCTGGTGGAGGCCCTGCGCGGCCTCAAGGCCACCAACTACTACCTCGCCACCTACGACGGCGAACCCCAGCCCCCGGTGGTGATCAACACCAGCTTCGGCGGCGGCGACCTGGATGCGCAGCGGCGCTCCAAGCTCGACCACTACCGCATGAACAGCTTCAGCACCGGCAAAAACGCCATAGCCCGCATCGTCGACGTCTACCAGAAAAACCCGCAGTCACCGCCGGCGGCCTCCGCCAAGGCCAAGGTGGAACTGGGGGACTGGTACATGATGTTCAACAAGTGGCACTCGGCGCGGGAAACCTACGGCGAGGCCTATCGGGCACTGTGGGACAACGGCGCCACCAACCAGGAAATCGAGGATATTTTCGGCCGCCCGGCGGCGCTGCCGGCACTGCCGATGCTGGAGGAGGACCGCGAGGCGCTGGCACATTCCTATGTGACCGTGTCCTACGACGTCACCGCCTTCGGTAAGGCGCGCAACATTGAGATACTGAACGCCTATCCGGACGACCGGGTAAGTATCCGCTCGAGGGTGCGCAACGTTCTCAAACGCGCCAAGTTCCGTCCCCGCTTTGAAAACGGCGAGCCGGTGGAAACCAGGAGCATAGTGCAGCGGTTCGTTTTCGATTGAGCGAAATGCGCAAATCTGGCGCCTCCGTGAACGGGGGGGACAAACCCCGGATAACGGCCGCTGTCGAACCGTTAAGCTGTCTGCGGGATCGCCGATTCCCGAAGGCACAAATTCAAAGCCGGGCCGGCGGACCGCCGCCCCGGCTTTCGCCGCAAAAATCACACATCCGACAGCGCCCACAGGGCGACCCAGGAGAGACAAAATGACACTACGGAAAGCGGTATTCAAAGATGTTCGCCGGAGCATCGGCTGGCGCACGCTGGCCTCGATGGTAGTGGTGAGCGCGGTGGTCGCCGGCTGCAAGAGCCAGCAGACCCAGCAGCAACCACCGGCGCAGCCGTCCCAGTCCTCTTCCAGCTCGTCGTCCCAGTCCCAGTCGAGTTCATCTTCCAGCAGCAGCTCTTCAAGCAGTAGCCAGTCGCAGACCGCCAGCAGCGGCATGCCGTCGAGCAGCTCCTCCAGCCAGCCGAGCCAGGGCATGCCGAGTGTTTCCACCAGCAGCAACCGGCCGCCGATGGATATGCCGACCATTGAATCCGGCCAGGAATCCAGCCCCAGTAGCAGCGCCTCGCGCGATGGCGAGCAGGAGTCGTCATCCAGCCGGCGCGGCAGTCCCGGCGACAGCGCGCCTAGCAGCTCGCGCAAGCGCAGATCCTCGCCGTCGAGCAGCGATTCCGAAGAGTACTCGGAGATGCCACCAGACCCCGTCACCGACAGCCAGGGCGAGCCGCCGGATGAGGTCGACTTTTCCGAAGAGGAGCAGACCGCCTCTTCCAGTTCATCTTCCAGCAGCAGCGCTTCCTCGAGCAATTCATCGGCGAGCAGTGCTTCCGCTTCCAGCAGTGCGGCCAGCAGCTCCGCGTCCGGCCAGCCCGCCGGTGGCTCGAGTCAATCCGCTGGCGGCGCCGGCAGCCGCGGCGGCAGCGCCCCCAACGAGGCACCCGCCAGCACCGCCGAGCGGGTGGCTGAACTGGAGGGCCAGTTTGACTCCACCATGGCCAGTTACGACGGCATGATCCTGCGCGAGCGCGACTATGTGCGCAACCGCCCCGCCTCCGCCGAGGAAGAGAGTGAAGAGGGCATGGACGAGCCGCCTCCCGGCGAGTCCCTGGAGGACCTGATCGAATCCGCAGAGGCCGAAATTCCCGCTCCCCCCGGCGGCGGTGCGGAGGGCGGCAGCGGCCCGGAGCAGAACAACTCCAGCGGCCAGGCCACCGGCCCGGGCCTGCCCACTGCCGGGCGCAAGGGCGAGTACGACCACAGCAATTCCCCCACCGTAATTCCCGCGGACATTCCCGACGGCAACGACGACGATGTGGTGGCGCGGCAGATCCGCGAGGCCGCCACGCGCGAGTCGGACCCGGAACTGCGGGAAAAACTGTGGGAGGAATACCGGAAATATAAGAACGCGCAGAAGTGACAGCGGAGGAAGTCAGCATGTTTTTGTCCAAACCGTTTTTGTGCCCTAAATTGTTCGGCAACGGCCTGCTGCTGGCTGCCGCTTTGGCCATCGGCGCCTGCACCACCACCGAGGTGCGCACCACGGCGTTTACCCCACTCACCGTCGAGGACGCCACCATTCCCGAACAACGACTGTTGGATGTGGGCATAGTCCAGTTCAATCCCGGCCTGGACACAGCAGAGGCTGATGAGGACCAACTGGTATTCCCGGAACTGCGCCAGGCGGAATCCCGCTATATCGCCGTCACCCTGGCCGAGTCCCTCCAGTCCAGCCAGGGCTGGGGTGCGGTGCGCGTGATTCCCAGCGAGCGCACCAATATCGATGTCACAGTCGCCGGCACCATCGTGCAGTCCGACGGCGAGACCCTGACCGTGGATGTCACTGTTACCGATTCCCGCGGGCAGCGCTGGTTTACCAAGCAATACAGCGAACAGGCCTCCCACTATGCCTACGACCGCAAGCACCCCACCGAGGGAGATGCCTTCCAGGGCATTTACAACCGCATCGCCAACGACATGCTGGCCTACCGGCAGAAACTCTCGGACCGGCAGATCGCCGAACTCCGCACCATCTCCGAGATGCGCTTCGCGCGCAGCTTTTCCCCCGCCGCCTTTGAGCACTACCTGGCCCAAAATGAAGACGGCATCTACCAACTGACCGCACTGCCGGCAGAAGACGATCCCATGCTGCAGCGGGTGCGGCGCATCCGCGAGCGCGACTACCTCTTTGTGGACACTCTGCAGGGCTACTACGGCACCTTCGTAAAATCCATGGAAACGCCCTACCAGGAGTGGCGCGCCATGAGTTATGAAGAAACGAAACAGATGCGCGAACTGAAGCGCAAGGCCCGCAACCACACCATCATGGGTGCCGCCGCGATTATCGGCGGCATAGCCGCCGCCGGTGGAGGCACGGGCGCCGCCCGCGCCGCCGGCCAGGTGGGTATCGCCGGCGGCGGCTACCTGGTCAAGAGCGGCTTCGACCGCCGCAGCGAGGCCAAGATGCACATCGAGGCGCTGCAGGAACTCGGCGACTCCATGGAAGCCGAGGTGGAGCCACAGATCGTCGAGCTGGAAGACCGCACCGTGACCCTGACCGGCACCGTGGAAAACCAGTACCGCCAGTGGCGCGAGATACTGAAGGAAATCTACGAGGCGGAAACCGGCGCGCTGGAGACCAGTATTTGAATAGGGACTGGGGACTCGGGACTCGAAAAGAATACTTAAGCCAAATGCGAAGGCCCCCGGCAGCAGGGCCGCCCGAGCCTCTCTTGCTGGCAACAGGGAAGCGAGCAGTTACCACCGCCAATAAAACAGCAAAGCGGAATCACCATGCAACACCGCGATCCATCTTCAGAAGACAGCACAGCCATCCAGCCCGCCGAATTCCGTTTCGGCCGTGACGAACAGGGTCCGCAGACACCGCGAACCACACCGACGGCGCGCACCGGCAAATCGAAAAGCCCACAGCTGCGGGCCGCTGCCATCGGACTCCTGTTGCTGTTCGGCCTCGTCGGTGTCTTCTGGTTGCTGCCACAGATGGTGGAAAAACCGCAGCCCCGCCTGCCCTCAGTCGCCGACACAAGCCCATCGGGCCCGGCAGTCCCCAAAATCCAGGCCTCTCCCTACAGCGATGCGGAGATAGCCCAGCAGCGACGCAATGTGCAGAAGGTGCTGCAGGAAATCCTGATGCTGCAGGAAGAACTGGAGGAGCGCCAGGTGGAACTCTGGGCCAATGACGAGTTTTCCTCAGCCCAGGCACTGGCGAAGGAGGCCGACGGTATCTACCGCAAGCGCAATTTCATGCAGGCGCTGGAAAAATACCGCGAGTCCCTCGCCGCATTCCAGCAACTGCGCGATGGCATCCCCGAGCGCATCGAACAACACCTCGCCCAAGGCAATGAAGCACTGGATACAGGCGATGCCGAAGCGGCACACAAGGCCTTCGACCTGGTGCTGACGATTTCCGACGAACACCCGCGCGGCGTCCAGGGCAAAGCCCGCGCGGAAAAGCTGCCACAGGCCTGGCAGCTCTTCACCAGCGGCAAACAGGCCTTTGCCGCAAAAGACCTGGATACCGCCCGGGATGCGTTGCAGCAGTCCCTGGCCGCGGATCCGGAAACCCGCCCCGCCAGAGAACTGTTGCCCAAAGTGCAGGCGGCAATCACCGAGCGGGATTACAGCGAGGCCATGTCCGCGGGCTATGCGGCCATTGCGGAAATGGATTTCAACGCAGCCAAAGCGGCCTTCCTGCGCGCCCGGAAACTGAAACCCAATGCCGAGGAGCCGGCCATAGGCCTGCAGCAGGCCAGCAACGGTGCCGAACAGAACCGTATCGACCAGTTGTTCAGCCGCGCCCGCCAGCAGGAAGATACAGAGGACTGGCACGGCGCAGTGAAAAGCTACACTGCACTTGTCGAGAAGGACGGCAGCCTGGTGGACGCCATCACCGGCAAGGCGCGCGCCCAGGCCCGGGCGCAGCTGGATGACAAACTGCAGGAACTATTGAAGGACCCGCTGACCCTGGGTAACAGCAAGCGCAACCAGTACGCGCGCCAGGTGCTCGCCGATGCCCGCCAGCTCAACAACGGAACCTCCTCCGCCACCTCGCGCCTGCAACAGCAGATCGAAGACCTGGAAAACGCACTCACCAAAGCGTTGATTCCCCTACCGGTGCGCCTGCAGTCGGACAGCAATACCAATGTTGCCATTTACCACGTTGGAAGGCTGGGAAACTTCGATGAGCGGGAAATCACCCTCAAGCCGGGCCGCTACACCGCCGTGGGGACGCGCGAGGGCTATCGCGACGTGCGACGCGAATTTACCGTAGCGCCGGGCGAGGAAATCCCGACCGTGGTCATACAGTGCGCCGAAAAAATAAACAGTGCCAATAATAGCTGACCCCCCAGAACCCGAAACCGCGCCTCCTGATCAAACACTGTACGGTTCTTCGCAAAGGCAAATTAAAGTTGGACAAAAACGCCACTCCGGTTGGCGCGAAAAGAGGATCGGCGCGCCAAACGGCGAGCGAAAGTCCATGAAGATCACGCCGGCGAGCTAAGCTGTAGTGCACAGTGGAAGGCTCGCGGAGCCGCCCAGACTCCGGCGGCCGCGGCGCTCACTGCAATTGCGATAAATCGATAAGTGCGCAGTAAGGGCACCTCTAGAAATCGTAGCGAGCGGGCGGCTGGTGGTGGCCGCCGCCGCCAGGCGCACGCGCAGTAGATTTATAGCGGTGCCCGTAACAGGAAAGCATAAATGACAGCTAAGGAAGCGGTACCCCTGCGCGGCGGCGATCGCGCAGACGATGACTTTTCGGTAATCCAGCCCGTCGGCTTCACACCGGTACAGGTGGAATCCGGCAGCAAGAAGCTCTTGCTGTCACCGCGCGCCCTGGCCATTGCCGGCTGTCTGTTGCTGGGGTTCCTGGCCTTGGTCTACCTGCTGGTCGCGCGCTCCCTGATCTTCGAAACCCAACCCGCCGATGCCGATGTCAGCGTCAGTGGTTTCGCCCTGCCCCTAGGCGACGGCCACCTGGTCCTGCCCGGCCACTACAGCTACACCATCAGCGCCACCGGCTACCTGCCGAAAAGCGGCGAGGTAGAGGTGACCGGCGACGGGCACAGCCGCCACACGGTCACCCTGGAGAAGCTGCCCGGACACCTGCAGGTGATAAGCGACCCACCGGTACCGGTGCGTGTCCTGGTAAACGGCACCGAAGTGGCGAGCGAAAACGGCCTGGCAAAAAATATTCCCGCAGGACAGAAGCGCATCACCATAGTAACCGACCGCTACCTGCCCTTTACCCGGGAAATCGACATCGAAGGGCTGGACAACACCCAGCGGCTGCAGGCCAAGCTGCGCCCGGCCTGGGCCAATATACGCATCAGCAGCAACCCGCCCGGTGCCACCGTGACCGTCGAAGGCGAGGTGCTCGGCACCACGCCGCTGAATGCAGAACTGATCCAGGGTGACAGGATCGTCAGCCTGTCACTGCCGGAACACAAGACCGCCGAGATCCCGGTGGCTGTGACCGCCGGCGTAGACCAGACGCTGGCACCGGTGGACCTGCACGCGGCCGACGGCATACTGCGCGTGGTCAGCACCCCGGAGGGCGCCAGCGTGACCGTGGACGGCGAGTTTCGCGGCCACACCCCCCTGGACCTGGAGCTGTCCTCCGGCGGCGAGCACAAGCTGCGCTTTTTCAAGGACGGCTACGCCTCGGTAGAGCGCACCGTCGACGTGGGCGCCGGTATCGAGCGCGACTTGGTTATCGCACTGGACGCCGTCTACGGCCGCGTACGCATCACCAGCAGTCCGGAAAATGCCCAGGTCTATATCGACGGCAAACTCGCCGGAACAAGCGGCGAGACCTTCAACCTGCCGGCGCGCAGCCACAGCATCCTGGTGCGCAAGAGCGGCTACGAGGATTACGAAACCACCGTGGTGCCCAGCTCGAAGCTGGAGCAGAGTATCCGCGCCGTGCTGCTCACCGCGGAACAGGCCCGCTGGAGCCAGATCCCGGCGGAGATCACCCATCCGGCCGGCGGCACCATGGTACTGATGCGCCCCAACGCTCAGTTCACCATGGGCTCCTCCCGCCGCGAACAGGGCCGCCGCGCCAACGAGGTACTGCGGCAGATTTCCCTCACCCGCCCTTTCTATCTCGGCACCACCGAGGTGACCAATCGCGAATACCGCCGCTACCAGCGCATGCACAGCTCCAGTCACGTCAACGGCGTCAGCCTGGACAACGACAGCCTGCCGGTGGTGAATGTCAGTTGGGCCGATGCGGCCATGTTCTGCAACTGGCTCTCCGAGCGCGACGGACTGAAGCCGGTCTACTACACCGAGCGCGGCCGCGTGAGCGGTTTCGACGGCAGCGCCAACGGCTACCGCCTGCCGACCGAGGCGGAGTGGGCCTGGGCGGCGCGCTACGAGCGCGGTGCCATGCGCAAATTCCCCTGGGGCGACGATCTCCCGGTCAGGGAAAACTCCGGCAACTACGCCGACAACCACGCCGCCCAGCTGGTGCCCGCGGTACTGCGCACCTACAGCGACCGCTACGCCGCCACCGCCCCGGTGGCCAGCTATTCCGCCAACGGGCTCGGCATCCACGATCTGGGCGGCAACGTGTCCGAATGGATACACGACCTCTACACCATAGGCACCGGCCTCTCCATGCGTCGCGAGGAGAATCCGGTGGGTCCGCAGGATGGTGACTACCACGTGATTCGCGGCTCCAGCTGGCGCCACGCCGGCCTCACGGAACTGCGCCTTTCCTACCGCGACTACGGCGCCGAACCCAGGGATGATGTGGGCTTCCGCGTGGCACGCTGGGTGAACTAGGAGACATGCAATGAAATGGCCAGCCATTATTCTCAGCCTACTGTACCTGTCGGCTCCACTTGTGGCCCAGGAGAAAACCGAAGAGAGCGAAGGAGAGAAACCGGTAAAAGTCGCGCAGGCAAAGACCGACAAGAAGAACGAAGAGAGCGATGCCGACGACTACAAGGCCTCCGAGGAGATCTCCGAGGATCTGTCGGTCTCCTATCCAATCGATATTTAGCCCATCGACATCCAGAGAGCGACTCTCTCAAAAGCAGCAAAAGAGCAATGCCATGAAATTCAAATCCTCCGACTTCATTTTCCAGCTGTTCGCTCTGCTCGGTGCGATCATCCTGGTGCACGCCATCTACGTGGCCATTATCCGCCCCAATGCAGATGTCCTGATCGAGGAACAGCTGGCCCGGGAAGCCGCAGGCGAGACCTATGTGCAGCAGCGCTCCCTTTATATCGTGATGCGCGATTACGAGCAGGAAGCCTGCTTCGTGCTGATGCTCTGGGCCCTGGCGATCATGGGGCTCAAGGCGCGGCGCAGCATGCGCGAGCGCCAACTGCTGGACAAGGCGCTACTGAACGTCAGGGAGGGCACGCCGATACTGCCGGAGGACGCACGGGATCTGTCACGGCCGATACAGGCACTGCCGGAGGAGGAGCGGAACTTCCTGCTGCCGCGGGCCCTGCTCACGGCGCTGCAGAGATTCGGTTCCACCAGAAACGTCGCCGCCGTGTCCAACTCCGTCAAGGAGGTGTGCGACACCGAGGGCGACCGCCTGGACAGTGAGCTGGCGATGGTGCGCTATATCACCTGGGCCATTCCCTCCATCGGCTTTATCGGCACGGTGCGCGGTATCGGCGAGGCCCTGTCCCAGGCGCACCGCGCGGTGGAGGGCGACATTGCCGGCGTGACCGTCAGCCTCGGCGTGGCCTTCAACTCCACCTTCGTCGCCCTGGTGATCAGCATCGTAATCATGTTCTTCACCCACCAGCTGCAGCTGATGCAGGAGCGGCTGGTACTGGATACGCAGAATTACTGCGACAGCAACCTGCTCAGGTTCTTGAAAGTCAGCTGAAAACCGAAACCCGAAAGAATAGCTCCCCTCTCCCGCTGGCGGGAGAGGGGCCGGGGGAGAGGGCCAGCTACGGCCCGCCCCGGAAGTTGAAAAGGAAATCACTCCATGACCCAAGGCGTACTCGAAATCAACGACTGCGGCCTGCGCGTCTTCACCGGCACCGACGAGGTACTGGAAAGCCCCGGTGTCGCGGTCATCGAAAACCAGCTCATCCATGTAGGCACCGCCGCGCTGATGCGCGCGCGCAGCCATCCCACCCAGGTCAACAACCAGTTCTGGCGCCGCCTGAGCCTGGAGTCCCTGAAATCCGAAAACGCCCGCTGCCGCCACCACGCGGACCTGGCCTACTGCCACCTGCAGGAAATCGCCGAGCACTGCGACCTGCCGGAAGAAGTGATGCTGGCGGTGCCCGGCAACTTTACCCGCGAACAGCTGGCGCTGCTGCTCGGCATCGTCAACGAGAGCCCGGTCAACGCCGTCGGCCTGGTGGACGCAGCCACCGCCTGTGTCGGCGGCGTGGCGCCCCGGGGCGTACACCTGCATATCGAACTGCAGCGCCAGCAGACCCTGGTCAGCCGCGTCGCCGTGCACGAACAGGCGGTACTGGATATCGCCGAGACGGTCACCGATGCGGGTCTGCAGAATTTCCAGGACGCCTGGGCGCGGGTGTTTACCGACGCCTTCATCATGCAGTGCCGCTTCGACCCATTGCACTCGGCGGAGGCAGAGCAGCAGCTCTATGACATGATGCCGCAGTGGGTCAACCGCGCCATGCGCCAGGGCGAAGTGATGGCGGAGCTGGACGACCGCACCGCCAAAGTCAGCCTGCACCAGCTGCAGGACGCCAGCACGCCGATACTGTCGCGGGTGCGCGCCATGATCGAGAACCTCGCCGAAGGCAACGGCGTGGTGTTCGTCTCCCACCGCTGGGCGGAGATTCCCGGCGGCGCCCAACTGGCCGAGCGCATTCACCTGCTGGCCCACAACTGCATCGCCCAGTCGGTGGCCAAGCGCTGGCAGGAAATACACAGCGAGACCGCCGCGCTGCGACTGGTGAATGCGCTGAGCGCGGCGCCGGCCAACGAGGTGGCGGTACAGGTCAACAGCGCCGCCGAGGCCGCGGCGACCCACCTGCTGTTCGGCCACCGCGCCCTGGCGGCGCGGCAGCCGCTGTTTGTCTACTGGCAGGAGGGCAGGCTCAACGTAACCCCGACGCCTCCGGAGCACCCCGCAGCAACCGTGACCAATCACGCCGGCAAGCTGGCACTGCGGGTGGATGCCGGCACACAGCTGATGCTGAACGGCGCGGAGATAGCGGCGCCAGTCAACCTGAGCGCCGGCGACAGGATCGGCGTGGCGGACTACGACGAAGTGATCACCGCAATCAGCGTGGAGCATTATGGCGCGTAAAAGTAGGAGGTTTTCCACTTTCAGCCTGTCGTTTCTCGACATCATGTCCTGCGGCTTCGGTGCCGTGGCGCTGATCTTCCTGATCATCAAGCACGGCTCCGATCACGACATAGAGGCGGAAAACATGGACCTGGCGGCGGAGGTCAACCTGCTGCAGGAGGAAGTGGATTTCGGCCGCGAGCACCTGGTGCTGGCCCGCAATACCCTGGACATCACCAGCGATGAACTGGCGGAGGCCCAGGGACTGGCGCGGCGCATCATCGAGCAGATAGAGGCGGTCAAGGGCAATATCGCCGAGATCGACAGTGCCGACGAGGAGCAGGATATCAAGCGCCTGCAGGAAAAACTGAAAAAGCTCGAGGAAGCCAAGAAAAGCCTCGAGGAGGAAAACAAGAAACTCGGCAACAATGTGCGCAAGTTCGTCGGCGATGGCGACAGACAGTATCTCACCGGCCTGCGCCTCGGCGGCGACCGCATATTGATCCTGCTGGACTCCTCCGCCAGTATGCTGGGCGACGAACTGATCAAGGTGATCCGCACCCGCAATATGTCGTCGCGGGTCAAGCGCGAGACCGAAAAATGGCGCCGCGCCATCAATACCGTCTCTTGGCTCACCGCGCAGTTTCCCCAGGACAGCCAGTACCAGATCTACACTTTCAACACCGGCTTTCGCGCCGCGATTGCCGGCACCGAGGACCGCTGGCTGAACGTGGACGACCGCGACCAACTGGACAAGGCCATCAAGGAGCTGGACAAGATAGTGCCGGACGAGGGCACCAGCCTGGAGCGCGTCTTCAACGCCGTCAACGCCATGAACCCGCTACCGGACAATATCATCCTCATTACCGACGGCCTGCCCACCCAGGGCATGAAGAGGCCCCGCGGCAACACCATCTCCGGCAAGGACAGGCGCGAGCTGTTCAAGCGCGCGGTCAAGGTCCTGCCGAAAAACGTGCCGGTCAATGTGATTCTCGCTCCGATGGAGGGCGACCCCTTTGCCGCCAGCGAATTCTGGAAGCTCGCCATGGAAACCCAGGGATCCTTCCTGGCGCCGTCGAGGGACTGGCCATGAGGCGCAATCGCAACAAAAGGAACCAGGAGGAATTCAGCATTTCGTTCCTCGACGTGATCTGCTGCGGCTTCGGCGCCATAGTACTGCTGCTGATGATCGCCAAGACGATGGAGCCCGTAGTACTGGAACAGGCCGAGGTCGACCTCGAAGGCCAGGTGAAAGAGCTGCAGCACCAACTGGCGGAGATCCGCGGCGAGACCACCATCCTCAACCGCGACCTCAATGCCAAACGCGAGCAGCTGGACATAGAACGCGAGCGTATCGCCAAGCTGCGCGGCGAACTGGACACGCTACAGGCACTCTACGCGCGCAAGACCGAAGGGGAGAGCGAGGAGGGCAAGCTCAAGGGCGAGCTGACCGTGGCCCTGCAGACCATGACCGAGGAAATGCGCCGCCTGCTGGGGGAAAACTACCAGCGCAAGAACAATGTCATCGGCGGCATCCCGGTGGACAGCGAATATATCCTGTTCATCATCGATACCTCCGGCAGTATGTTCAATTACGGCTGGGACCGGATGATGAACGAGATGGTCAACACCCTCGACCTGTATCCCAACGTCAAGGGCATCCAGGTGATGAACGATATGGGGGACTATATGTTCTCCAACTACCGCGACAAATGGATTCCCGACACGCCGGGCCGCCGCCAGGCCATACTGCAGCGCCTGCGCTCCTGGAACCCCTTCAGCAATTCCAGCCCCGTCGAGGGCATACAGAAGGCAGTGCGCAGTTTCTACGACCCGGACAAGAAGATCAGTATCTATGTTCTGGGGGACGAATTTACCGGCAATTCCATCCGCCGCGTGATGGTCGCGGTGGACCGGGTCAACGCCCAGCACGGCGAGGGCAAGCGCAATGTGCGCATTCATGCGATCGGCTTCCCGATCCAGTTTTCCCGCCCGCCGCACCTGCAGACCACCGGCCTGCGGTTCGCCGCGCTGATGCGTGAACTCACCTATCGCAACGGCGGCACTTTCGTGGGGTTAAACGATTTTCGATAGCCGGCAGCAGTCAGTTGGCAATCGGGTGGGGAGCAACCGAGGACAGAGAAATGGAGTTTTCAAGGTACAGATTTTTGGGGATGGCGAAAATCATCCTGCTACTGGTGGCACTGCTGGCGGCGGCCTGCTCGCACACCGTGCGTGTGGAAGGTAAATACCCACAGCCGGTGGGCCAGCAACACCCGCTGACCGTGGGTGTCTACCTGAGCGAGGATTTCCGCAACTTCACCTACCACGAGGACAGTGAGGACAGGGATGAGTGGAATATCAACACCGGGCGAGCACAGAAGAACCTGTTCGAGACGGTTCTGGGTTCCATGTTCACCGAAACCATATCCCTGTCCTCCTACCCGCAGAACCTGCCGGAGAATGTCGAGCTGGTGATAGTACCCGAAGTACGCGAGCTGCAGTTCACGATGCCGCGGGAGACCCGTGTGAATATCTTTGAGGTGTGGATCAAATACGATATGCACGCCTATAACCAGCAGGGCGAATCACTTGCCAGCTGGGTGATCACTGCCTACGGCAAAACACCCACCGCCTTCCTGAAATCCCAGGAGGATGCCCTGGCCCAGGCGATCAACGTGGCCCTGCGGGATGCCGGTGCCACACTTTACACAGGGTTTGAACGGGTGCCGGAGTTGCAGGCCCTGCTCGCCAGCAAACAGCGCGCCCTTTCCCTGAAGGAAACCGATTCCGCGAACGAGCCCGGCGCAGATTAACAGGAGGTTGTCGTGTTCAAGTCATTATTTGTCTTTAGCCTGGCGCTGCTCAGCGGCTGCACCACTGTCGTCATCGACGAGTACCGCCGCAGTGACGGCGAACTGGCCGCCGGCGACTCGATAGTTATTCTCGGACGCCGCCACTCCAGCGAATACGAAACGGAGCCGGACCTGATCGACTGCGTGGGCCGGCAGCTGCACGATCCGGACCGGGGCGTAAAAGTGATTCCGGAGAAGCATTTCGTGGATGCCATGTATCCCTGGTTCGAGCCGCGCACCGCACCCATGCACCTGCGCTCCCTCGACCGGCTGATGGAGATCCCGAACGTGCGGGAGCGCATGGAGGCCTACGGCGTCAAATATATCGTGTGGATAGACGGTTCCACCGAAACCACCGCCAGCGCCGGCTCCATCGGCTGCTCCATCGGCACCGGCGGCGCCGGCTGTTTCGGCTTCGGCACCTGGGACAAGGAATCCGACTACGAGGCGTCGGTGTGGGACTTCCGCGACCAGGAGCTGTCCGGCAAGCTGAGCGCGGACGCCAAGGGCACCTCCTATATGCCCGCCATCGTAGTGCCCATCCCGCTGATTGCGCGGGTACAGAACAACGCCTGCAAAGGCATGGCGGCACAACTGCAGCAGTTCCTGCTGCCCACCGCCGACAGCAAATCCTGAATTGGTCATTTAGCTAGGGAGGGAAGGAGCCATGAACTATTCAAATAAATATTGCAACTGCTCATCCTCCGGGACCCGGGACTCGGGACTCGGGACTCGAAAAAGAATGCCAGAAACCGATGCGAAGGCCCTGATGCCGGGGGCCATTTGGGAAATGTTTGCCGATGAGGCTTTTTCCCAAATGGCCACCGGTAGCAGGGCTGCCAAGACCTTCCTTACTAGTAGCAGGCGAGCAGTTACACATTATTTCAAATACATGGTCATCGGCACCCTGATAGCGGCCACCGCCGGCTGCGCCTTCAATCCGGCCACCAACCGCCCGGACCTGGTGCTGATGTCGGAGGAGAAGGAAATCAAAATCGGTCGGGAGATGCACCAGAAGCTGGTGGAAAGCACCCCCATCTACAGTGATCCCGTGTTGACCGCCTATGTGGAACACGTCGGCCAGAAAGTCGCCGCGGCCAGCGACAGGCCGGACATCAAATACCACTTCACGATTATCGACAGCCAGGACATCAATGCCTTCGCCCTGCCCGGCGGCTATGTCTATATCAACCGTGGACTGCTCACCTACCTGCATTCGGAGGCGGAGATGGCCGCGGTACTGGCCCACGAGATCGGTCATATCACCGCGCGCCACGCGGTACGGCAGAAGACCGCCGCCACCGGCGCCGGTGTCGCCTCGGTGCTGTCGGTGCTGGTGACCGGCAGCGGCGTGGTCGGAGATGTGGCGAACCTGTGGAGCACGGCGGCGGTCAAGGGCTACGGCCGCGATATGGAGCTGGAGGCGGACCGCTTCGGCGCCCAGTATATGTACAACGCCGGCTACGATCCCCAGGCGATGATCAATGTGATCGCCCTGCTCAAGGACCAGGAGACCTTCGCCCGCCGCCGCGCGAGGGTAGAGGGCAAGAAGCAGCAGACCTACCACGGCGTCTTCTCCTCCCACCCGCGCAATGACATCCGCCTGCAGGAAGTGGTGGAGGCCGCCGGCAAGCTGCCGGAAGACCGCAAGATCACCAAGATCGAATACTACCGGGAAAAGACCGACGGCCTGGTCTATGGGCACAATGCGCAGCAGTCGGAAAAGAACCGCTACAACCACAAACGCCTGGGCTTCTCCCTGCTGTTCCCCGAGGGTTGGAAGGTGGAGAACCAGCGCTCCGCCATCGTCGGCACCGCACCGGACGGTGTGGCGACCATCACCATCAAGGTGGACCAGCGCAAGAACAACCAGCCCGCCGACATGGCCCTGCGTGAGGTCTACGACGTGCGCGATCTCGAGCAGGACGAAGAGCTGAACCAATACCGCCTGGTGGGCCACACCGGCAAGCTGCCCGCCGCGGACGATGCCGATCCGGACAGAGTGGCAGTCATTTACTACGGCAGCCGCCAGTATATTCTCGAGGGCAGGATCAACGACGCATCCATCGGCGATGCGGAAATCCTCAACGAATATGACAACCTCTTCCTGACCAGCATCCGCAGCTTCCGCCCGCTGCGCAAAACTGACATTATCCAACCGGATATCAAGCGCGTCCGCTACGTCCAGGCCAACGAGAAAACCACCTTCGCCTCCCTGGCGAGGCATATGGAGATCGGCGAATACGCAGAGGAACAACTGCGACTGCTGAACGGCTACTACCCGCGCGGCGAGCCCAAGCCCGGCGAGTGGATCAAGATAGTGCAGTAATTACCACAAAATCATGTAGGGGCGAAACTTGTGTTCGCCCTTGTGGAATTCGGCAAGGCCCTCTGGGCGAACACAAGGCTCGCCCCTACCGAGAGAAGCACAGCGCAGATAGATCCACCGGAAAGCAACAAATGAAAACCGATAATAATAAGGAGTTCCCCGTGTTCGGCATGATGATGCAATCCCAGCTCACCCTCACCGGCGTCATGCGCCACGCGCAGCGCAATTTCCCCGACAGCGAAATCGTCTCCGTCACCGCGGACAATCCGCAGCACCGCTACACATATCGCGAGGCCTTCGAGCGCACCGCGCAGCTGGCCAACGCCCTGCAGAAGCTGGGTGCCCAGCCCGGCGATCGCATCGGAACCCTGGCCTGGAACGACTACCGCCACTTCGAACTCTACTACGCCACCTCCTGCAGCGGCCTGGTGTGCCACACTATCAATCCTCGCCTGTTCCCGGAGCAGATCGCCTATATTGTCGAGCACGCAGAAGACCGCTGGCTGTTTATCGACCCCATGTTCGTGCCGCTGCTGGAAGCCCTGGCGGACAAGCTCAGCGCAGTGAAGGGCTATGTCCTGCTCACCGACAGCGCACATATGCCCGAAACCAGCCTGCCCAATGTGCACTGCTATGAGGAGCTGCTGACTCTGGAGCCGGTGGAGTTCGACTGGCCCCAGCTGGACGAGAGCACCGCCGCCGCCCTCTGCTACACCTCCGGCACCACCGGCAATCCGAAGGGAGTGCTCTACTCCCATCGCGCCATGGTACTCCACACCTATGGCGTCCTGCTGCCGGATGTCTTCGCGTTGCAGGGCAACGAGGCGGTCCTGCCGGTAGTGCCCATGTTCCACGTCAACGCCTGGTCCATCCCCTATGCGGTGCCGGCGGTGGGTGCAAAGCTGGTGTTCCCCGGCCCGAAAATGGGCTGCGGCGAAACGCTCAGCAAGCTGATGCAACAGGAGGGCGTCACCATCGCCGCCGGTGTGCCCACCGTCTGGCTGGCCCTGCTCAAATATCTGCGCGAGAGTGGACAGACGATTCCGAGTCTCAACCGCGTAGTGGTGGGCGGCTCAGCCTGCCCCTGGAGCATCATGGAGGAATTCGAACGCAAACATAACGTCTATACTCACCACGCCTGGGGAATGACCGAGATGAGCCCACTGGGTACCTACAACCCACGGGTTCCGGATTCACTCCCGGCGGACGAAGCCCGGGCCCTGCGCCTGAAGCAGGGCCGCGCCGCCTACGGGGTGGAAATGCGCATCGTCGACGAACGGGGCCTGCCACTGCCCCAAGACGGAGTGGCCTTCGGCGCCCTGCAGGTGCGCGGCCCCTGGGTCTGCGAGCGCTATTTCAGGGCCGGGGAATCCGCCCTGACGTCCGACGGCTGGTTCGATACCGGCGACGTGGCCACCATAGATCCGCGCGGCTATCTCGGCATCACCGACCGCACCAAGGACGTGATCAAATCCGGCGGCGAGTGGATATCCTCCATCGAGCTGGAAAACTTCGCCATGACACTGGACGGTGTGGCCGAAGCGGCGGTGATCGGTGTGGCCCACGAGAAGTGGGCGGAGCGCCCGCTGCTCGTGGTGGTGCCGGTTCCCGGCGTCGAGATGGAGCCGAAGGCAATTCTCCGGGCCTTTGAAGGCAATGTGGCCAAATGGTGGATACCGGACGACTGCGTAGTAGCCGGGGAACTGCCCCACACGGCCACCGGCAAGATCAGCAAGAAGGACCTGCGCCAGCAGTTCGTCGATTACCGCTGGCCCCAGGCCGAGACTGCCTGACGGGAACAGAGGTCATCCAACCCCCAGGACAGGGAGGAAGAGCGTGCCCCAGGTTTTGATTCTGCTCGCCGTTATCGGTTTTATCATACTGGTAACCACGAGATTCAAGCTGCACCTCTTTCTCGCCCTGCTGTTGGCCAGCTTTCTCACTGCCGTCGCCTACCGCCGCATACCTGCGGTCGATATCGCCAACGTTATCGGCAGCGGTTTCGGCAACGTGCTCGGCTATATCGGCCTGGTGATCCTGCTGGGTACCGTTATCGGCATTATCCTGGAAAGGTCCGGCGCCGCCATCACCATGGCGGAGACCACCATCCGCCTGCTGGGGGAGCGAATGCCCACCCTGGCCATCTCGATTATCGGCTACCTGGTTGCCATTCCGGTTTTCTGCGATTCCGGCTACGTCATCCTGAACTCGCTGAAAAACTCCCTCGCGGACAAGCTCAAGGTCTCCAACTGCGCCATGAGCGTAGCCCTGGCCACCGGGCTCTTTGCAACCCATACCCTGGTGCCCCCCACACCCGGTCCTGTTGCCGCCGCCACTACCTTGAAGCTGGAGCACCACCTCGGCACCGTGATTATGCTGGGGCTGCCGGTAGCCGCGGTGGCCGCACTGGTGGGCTGGTACTGGTCGCGAAAGTTTACCCAAGTACAACTTGAAATCGACGCCGAAGACGGGACAGTCGAGCACGGTCGGGAACTGGTGAAACTCTACGGCTCGCTGCCGGGGCCCGCCCGGGCCTTCGCGCCCATCCTGGTACCCATTGCGTTGATGGGCCTGGGCTCCATCGTCAACCTCCCCGACAGTCCCCTCGGCAACATCCCTCCGCTGCGCCAGCTGTGCAGTTTTCTGGGGGAACCGATGAACGCCCTGCTGGTAGGTCTCGGGCTGGCCTGCCTGCTGCTGCGCGGACCCAAAAAGATCGCACAACTTTCCAAACACGTAGCCGCCGGCATCAAGACCGCTGCGCCGGTGCTGATGATTACCGGCGCCGGGGGCGCCCTCGGCGAAGTGCTGAAAGTCTCCGGTGTCGGCACCCTGCTCAGCCAGGCCCTGTCACACCCCAACGTCGGGCTGTTCATGCCGTTTCTGGTCTCCGCCGCACTGAAAAGCGCCCAAGGCTCCTCCACCGTCGCCATGGTTGCCGCCTCGACCGTTGTTGCCCCGCTTCTGTATGAAATGGGGCTGGACAGTGAGATGGGGAGAGTGCTTGTGGTTCTCGCCATCGGCGCCGGCGCCATGACCGTCTCTCACGTCAACGACAGCTACTTCTGGGTAGTTACCCAGTTCAGCAAGATGGACGTGGCCCTGGGCTACCGCACCCTGACCGCCGCCACCCTGCTGCAGGGAATAAGCGCCATGGCCGTGGTGGCACTGCTGGGGCTGTTCCTGATTTAAAGGTAACTACTTACCGAATCCGGGACTCGGATGCCAGAGTCTGATGCGAAGGCGCTGATACCGGTGGCCATTTGGGAAATGTTTGCCGATGAGGCTTTTTCCCAAATGGCCACCGGTAGCAGGGCCGCCCAGACCTCTCTTATTGGCAAGGGGGTGTGCAGTTACAATCTAAGTTGTAACAATTGTCCTGTATACAGGGGCTCCCGAATTTCAACGCCACAAGAACAATGACCCGACGCATCCCGAAGCTCTCCCTCTGCCTGTCACTACTCCTGGCCCTGGTCGCCGGTACCGCCCAGGCCACCCTGGTCATCGCCCACCGCGGCGCCTCCGGCTACCTGCCCGAGCACACACTGGAAGCCAAAGCCCTGGCCTACGCCATGCGCCCCGACTATATCGAGCAGGATCTGGTGCTGAGCAAGGACGACCAGTTGATCGTGATGCACGATATTTTCCTGGACCAAACCACCGACGTGGCTCGGGTCTTTCCGGATCGCGCCCGCGACGACGGCCACTACTACACCATCGACTTCACCCTCGAGGAACTGAAGCAGCTGCGGGTTACCGAAACCTTTGTAAAAACTGACGGCGACAGGCGCGCCAAATATCCGAATCGCTTCCCGCTGTGGAAATCCAGCTTCCAGCTCTCCACCCTGGCCGAAGAGATCGAGCTGATCCAGGGCCTGAACCGCACCCTGGGCTACGACATCGGCATCTACCCGGAAATCAAGAAACCCTGGTTTCACCACCGTGAAGGCAAGGACATAGCCGCACTGGCGCTGGCCAAGCTGAAAGAGTATGGCTACGTAGACCACAGACAGAAGATTTTCCTGCAGAGCTTCGACGCCGAAGAATTGCAGCGCATCAAGGGGGAACTGATGCCGCGCCTCGGCGTCGATCTGCCCCTGGTGCAGTTGATCGCGGACACCGGGTGGGGAGAGAAGATGGTCGAATCCGGGGGAGAACTGGTCAACTACAGCTACGACTGGATGCTTGAACCCGGTGGCCTGGAGAAAATTGCCACCTATGCCGACGGCATAGGCCCCTGGGCGATGATGCTCGCCCACCTGGAGAACGGGCGACCCGTGTCCAGTGGATTGCTGCAGAGAGCCCACAAGCAGAAGCTGCTGGTGCACCCCTACACCTTCCGCGCCGACCCGGAACAGATACCGGAGGGGATCGACAGCTTCGAAAACCTGCTACAACTGTTCGTCGACCAGTTGGGAGTGGACGGTCTGTTTACCGATCACCCGGACAAGGTTGTCGCCTATCTGTCGCGAACGGCCAAACCCGGGAACAATAGATCAGAGGGGAAAGCCCCCCGCCCTTAGCGGAAGCGCAATTGCTGCCAACCCGAGAGTTGCGGCAAGCCATGTGCCCCCGGGCGCGATAACCGCCGGGGACGCGGCTGTCGATTTTCATAGGGCGACCGGCCGGGCGGGCGGAATTGGTATAGGCTATCTGTTAGCACCTGTTCTTCCCTGAGGTTCCGGCGCGACAACGGACTTTCGCGCCACCTATCCGGAGATCGCCATGAAGAAATGCCCCGTATGCAAAGATGCCAGTCTGGAGACCAGGCTCCGCAATGAAATAGAAATCGACTACTGCCCCGGCTGTCGCGGTATCTGGCTGGATCGCGGCGAACTGGAAAAAATCATCGCGCACTCTACCGCGGAGAAGGCAGCAGAAGCGGGTTCAGGAGAGGCAGCCGGCGAAAAGCAGACCCGTCCGCCACACAAGCAAAAGCGAAACCTGATTACCGAACTGTTCGACTTCTGACCGTCGCCCCCTCCGGCGCAACCACCGAGAGATCTTACGCCCATAAGCAGAAAGCCCCATCGAGGGGCTTTTTGCTGCTTTACTCGAAGCGGGAGAAATCCGCCGGACGCTTTTCCATAAAGGCGGTGGCCGCCTCCTTGAACTCCTCCGACGCCAGGCGGTGCTGGAAGTGTCCGGCCTCGTCCCGGATCACCTCCATGCCGACTTGGTGTGTACCCTTGCGCAGCAGCTGCTTGGTCACCCTCACCGCTTCCGGAGCCTGTTTGGCCAATTCGGCGGCGGCGGCGCGCGCCCGGTTCAGGGTCTCGTCGGCGGACACTGCGGCGTTGCAGATGCCGATTTCCACCGCTTCGCCCGCGCCGAACTTCTTGCCCAGCAGCAGCAGTTCAGAGGCCTTGGCGTGGCCCGCCAGACGCGGCAGGAAATAGCTGGAGGCGTACTCCGGGCAGAGGCCGAGATTGACAAAGGGCATCTGGAACATGGCGTCACTGCCGGCGAAGGCCATATCGCAGTGCAGCAGCAGGGTCGTGCCTATGCCAACCGCGGGGCCATTGACCGCCGCCACCACCGGCTTCGGGAAGTTGTAGAGGGCCATCATGAACTGGAAGACCGGCGAATCCGCGCCGGAGGCGGAGCCGCCGAGGAAGTCCATCAGGTCGTTGCCGCTGGTGAACACGCCTTCTGTACCGGAGATGATCACAGCGCGGACTTCGGCATCGTCCGCGGCGCCGTTCAGCAGTTCGGCCATGGCGCTGTACATGGCCATGGTGAGAGCGTTCTTGCGCTCCGGGCGGTTGATCGTGATCTCCAGTACGCGGTCTGTGACCTGGGCCTGGATTTCTGCACAGGGGCTTTGCATGGGCTTCTCCGGTTGTTTTGCACTCTCTCCCGCAAGGGAGGGACTGTACCAAATAGCCCCATGGTAACCGCTGTAGCGCCGCGGGCGAGTTCCTAATCGACCACTTTCGTTGACGCCAGCAGCCGCCCGGCCTAGGCCACCGAATCCCTGCGCAGCGGCTGGCACATGCAGTGCACGCCGCCGCCACCGGGAGTGATCATGGAAATATCCGGGTCTATGACCTCCAGTCCGTGGGCGCGGCATTTTTCCGCGAGGCCCTTGTTGGCCTTGGGCAGCATCACGCGGTCGTTGCCGAGGGCGACCACGTTGACGCCCAGCTCGAGTATCTGCGGGAAGGGGATATCGATGATCTCGATATTGCGGTTTTTGAACCACTGCACCAGCTCCGGCTCCACCGCATCCACGCAGATGGCAGCGAGCTTTTCCGCCAGCATGGCCACCATCACGTCGATATGCAGGAAGAAGGGATCGAAGGGGTAACCCTTGACCTCCCAGCCCTCCTTCTCGATCCAGCCCTTCATCTGCTCGAAGCCCTGTTTGCTGGTGCGCTCGCCGGAGTAGCCGCAGAGGATGACGCCGGGCTCCAGCACCATAAAGTCGCCGCCCTCGAGGGAGCCGGCGGTAATGCAGTCGTAGATGGGGATATCCAGCTCGGCGTATTTCTTGACGATGGACACCCACTCGCCGCGGCGCCAGGGGCTGTACATCTGGGTGACAATGGGCCCCCAGGGCGTCATTACCGAGGAGTCGCGGCCGTAGATCTGGTAGGGCAGGCTGCTGTCCGCGGGGATCAAGTGAACGTTCACTCCGGCATGGCGGTAGGCGTCGAGCATTTCCGCGTGCTGGGCGGCGGCCACATCGTGGTCGAACTTCATCCCCAGGCGCTCGGCCCGGCGCGCGCTGGCGTTGCCGGTGCGCCAGCTGAAGTTGTCCACAGGACCTATCAATACGTCGCGCAGCAGGCCGTACTCGGAGTCCATACCCCAGTTTTCCAGGGGCTGTGTGCCGCCTTCGTCTTTGCGGTGTTTCAGGGTGAATTCAGTCATCTATCTTGGTTCCAGACTCAATATTGTTGGGTTGTAACTACGCACCCCTTGTCGCCAGCATGGAAGACCTGGACGGCCCTGCTGCCGGTGGCCATTTGGGAAAAAACCTCATCGGTCTGTTCACCGGCCGCAGGCGCTTTTCCCAAATGCCCCCCGGCACCAGCGCCTTCGCATCTGGCTCCGCTATTCTTTCCGGGTCCTGGGGTGGATCGTTACGTCGAATTTTTCAGGCCACACCAGCCCTTTCCAGCATCGCGTGCAGCAGCACGTTGCAGCCGGCCTCCAGGTGGTCCGGCTCGGCGGATTCGGCCTCGTTGTGGGACAGGCCCCCGGCGCAGGGGACGAAGATCATCGACACCGGCGCCACGCGGGAGACATAGACGGAGTCGTGGCCGGCGCCGGAGACCATCTTGCGGTGGCTGTAGCCGAGCTTTTCCACCGCGCTGTTGACCGCGGCTATGCACTGCTCATCGAACTGCACCGGCGGTGAGTGCCACTCTTCGCGCACGTCTATGGTCGCCCCGGTGGCTTCCTCCACTTGCCCCGCCAGCCGGTAGAGGGTGCGGTGCAGGTGCTCCAGGCCCTCCGGCTTCGGGTGGCGCAGGTCCAGGGCCAATACCACCTTCTCCGGCACGGTGTTGCGGCTGCCAGGCTCGGCGCGCAGGTCACCGCAGGTCATGCGGGCGTCGTCCGAGTAAGCCTTCACTTCGCTGTAGAGGCGCTCGCACAGCCAGGCCAGGGCCTGCACCGGGTCGCGCCTGTCCGCCATGGGCGTGGGGCCGGCGTGGCAGGGAGTGCCGTGGAAGGTGACGTCGTACCAGCGGATGCCCTGCACACCGGTGACCACGCCGATCAGCTGCTCCTGTTTCTCCAGTATCGGGCCCTGCTCGATATGGGCCTCGAAGGCGGCGGTAACGGGCTTCGGCTCCGCCGGCGCCTGGCCCAAGTAGCCGATGCGCTCCAGCTCCGCGCCGATGGTCTTGCCTGCCTTGTCCTCGCGGCTGTGACCGTAGTCGAGGGAGAATTCACCGGCCCAGACGCCGGAGCCGATCATCGCCGGCGAGAAACGCGCGCCCTCCTCGTTGGTCCAGACCACCACTTCCAGCGGTGCCCTGGTCTGCACGCCCCGGTCCTCCAGGGTGCGCAATACCTCCAGCCCGGCGAGCACGCCGTAGACTCCATCGAACTTGCCACCGGTGGGCTGGGTGTCCAGATGCGAACCGGTGATCACCGGCGGCATGTCGCTGTCGGCGCCGGCGCGGCGGACGAAGATATTGCCCATGCGGTCCACGCGGATGTCACAACCGATGTCGCGACACCATTTCAGGAAGAGATCGCGACCCTCCCTGTCCTCGTCGGTCAGGGCCTGGCGGTTGCAGCCGCCGGCGGGGGTGGCGCCTATCCGGGCCATTTCCATCAGGCTGTCCCAGAGGCGTGCGCCGTCGATGCGCAGATCTTGTATAGATTTTTCCATTTGCCGGGCTCCAAACCTTATAATGGCGCCAATATTAATGTCTTTTCCGCAATTTTAGTTTTGATCAGCGCCGCTTAAAGAGAGCATTATTTCGCGACTGATCAAAATGCAACCAGGTATCGATACCCTATGACCGTTACTTATAGTTCCTATCTGAAAGTAGACGAGCTGCTGCAGTGCCAGAGGCCGCTGTCCGAGGGGCCGGAGCACGACGAGCTGCTGTTTATCGTGATCCACCAGAGCTACGAACTGTGGTTCAAGCAGTTGCTGCATGAGCTGGATTTCCTGGTGCGCTTGTTTAACGGCGGCGAGCGCAACCGCGCCCTGCACACACTGAAGCGGGTGGACGCGATATATCGCACCCTGATCCAGCAGGTGGATATCCTGGAGACGCTGACACCGCTGGAGTTCATGTCCTTCCGCGATCGCCTGTCCACCGCCAGCGGCTTCCAGTCGTTCCAGTTCCGCGAACTGGAGTTCCTCTATGGCGCCAAGGATCCGAAGAAGCTGGAAAACTACGAGCCGGGCTCGAATCACTACCTGCGCCTGCAAAAACGCCTGCAGGCGCCGACCCTGTGGGATGCCTTCCTGAACTTCCTGGTCAAGGAAGGGCACGATGTGCCGGAGAGTGAACTGAACAGGGATTTCAGTCAGGTGGCTCCGCCGTCCCCGGCGGTGCAGAAGATACTGATCGACGTCTATCGCAACGATCCGCTGGTCAGCGAGATCTGCGAGGCGCTGGTGGATATCGACACCTCGCTGCAGCAGTGGCGCTACCGCCATGTGAAGATGGTGGAGAGGACTATCGGCAGCAAGATGGGCACCGGCGGCTCCAGCGGCGTGGGCTACCTGCAGGGCACGCTGTTCAAGCCGGTGTTTCCGGATCTGTGGGCGATCCGGTCGGAGTTCTGAGAGGGACTGGCAGTTTCGCACTGCAGGTGGCCCATGGCCGCGATCGGACCATGAGGAACTCCCACTCATCGATCGCGGCCAACGGCCGCTCCTACAAAGAAGGGAATGCCCGGAACGCGGGCAGAAAAAAAGCCGGCATTGCCGGCTTTTTTGGGGTTCAGGGACCGCTTAGCCCCCGAAGGGCACTCAATCCTCGAAAGGTACGAGGGAGACCTGCATACCCGGATTCACTTCCTTGGCCGCGTCGGCGATCTGGACATAGGTGTCGGCGCTGGACTTGTTGTGCGCGCGCACGATCACGATGGCCTGCGGGTTTTCCGCGAACAGCTGGGCGATACGGGCGCGGACGGCGCGGGTATCGATGCGGTTGGTACCCATCCAGATCTCGTCGTTGGCATTGACCGTCAGCAGGATGTTCTGCTTGTCCGGATCCGGCGGCGTCTGCTGCGTCTGTTCCGGATCGGGCACGTTCACGTCCAGCGCTTTCTCTTTAACAAAGGACGCCGTTACGATGAAGAAGATCAGCATGATGAACACGACGTCCAGCATGGGCGTCAGGTCGATATCGGCTTTTTCCTCTTCTACGGCCTTACCGCGTCGTCTACTCATAAAACACCGTACAGTTATCTAATGCGAATGGCGCCGGATTGACCGGTCTCATCAGGTGGGCAAGATTGCCGCGAAATTGTCAGCATTGCAAGGGGAAGCTACACCCCCAACAAAAACCCCTTAAAAATCAATAAGTTAGAAGCGAGCCCAATCCGTTCAGATCATAATTTGAGCAATAAAGCCGACTATCTGCCGGCCAGATAGCCCTGGTAGTCCGGTACTTCGCGCTCGAATGCGGCATCCATCAGCGCCGACCGTACCATCATATCCGCGCTGGCCCCGTTACAGGCCACGGGGATATTCCACACCGCGGCGATGCGCAGCAGGGCCTTGACGTCGGGGTCGTGGGGCATGGGCTCGAAGGGGTCCCAGAAGAAGACCAGAAGGTCTATCTCGCCCTGGCAGATCTTGGCCCCCAGTTGCTGGTCGCCACCCATGGGGCCGCTGAACAGCTTCTCCACCTTCAGGCCGGTGGCCGCTTCTATCTTGCTGCCGGTGGTGCCGGTGCCGATCAGCTGGTGCCGCAACAACAGTTCCCGGTGGCGGCTGCACCACTCGATCAGGGCACCCTTGCGATTGTCGTGGGCCACCAGCGCCACGCGTTTGGTCGCCGGCAGCGGCTGCGAGATAAAATCCATCCTGTCCTCAGTGCTGTCTCTTTACTTCTACTTGGTCCGTGCATTCTACCCCTTACAGCAGCCGATGGGGTCCCCCCCTCGGGAATCCCCTCCCCCGATAGCCGGCACGCAACGCAGATCGCTATAATGCGCAGCTGTTCGCACAGTTAAAGGATGTCATGCAATGAGTGTCGGAGCCTGGGAGCCGGAGAAGCAGCCACAGGGCAGCGCCAGTGAAGAAATCAACCGCGATCTGCTGCTGCGCTTTATCGCCGCGGCACAGTCACCCTCCCCCCTGCAGGAGTCGCTTCAGCAACAGGACCAACAGGCCTCGCAGCTGATGCGTTTGCCGACGCAGCGCTGGCTGGAGGAGAGCGAGAACTGGGACAGCGAGCAGCTATGGAAGCTGATCCGGTTTTTCACCCTGGCGGAAATGCAGCTGCCCGGCTGGGACGCGGGCGCCGAGTCGCCGGTGATCCCGCTGGCGAAAGCACTGCGCCAGCGCAAGGCGCCACTGAGCCGGGACCAGCTGCTGTGGATCAGGCAGAATTCCGACAACCGCTACCTGCCCTACGGGCCTCTTTAAGTGGTTAGGTGGTGAGTGACGATAGCCCATTGGCCAAACAACCGACACCACGACCACCAACCACTCACTCCTCCAGGCGAAACAGCTGGCCACGCAACATATCCACATTTCCGGGAGTGCGATAGTTGGCGGGCAGGTGCCGCCAGAGCACAAATCCCTCGCTGTCCAGCAGCCACTGGCTGGGGCGGGCGGCGCCCGACTGTCGCGGTCGCATCAAGAGGGGCGCTCCGCCGGTGGCCACGAAAGGCCGGTTGGCACCCTTCCCGGCGGCGAGCTGCAGTATCTCCACCGGCAGCGAATCCCGCAGATCGGGCGGCCACTGCGACGGCGCCTCCACACTGCAAAGTACCAACCCCAGGCCGCGCCTGCGTAATTCCGGCATCAATTCGGGCAGTTGCACCAACAGGCAGAGGCTGTCCGCGCACAAGCTGCCGCGCAGGAAAACCAGCAGCAGGCCCCGAAAGTTGTTCCGCCGCGAATATTCCGCAGCACACCAGTTTTTTCCGTCGGCAGTCTCCAGCGCCGGAAAAGGGGAATCGGTTTCCGGTGCATCCGGGTGGTGCAGTGCACTGAGATGAAACAGGTAAACCAGGAAGACAAACAGGTTATAGATTGCCAGGTAAACAGGCTGCCCCTTTTCACTGTCGGTAAGCAGCGCAACTGCCAGCCCTGCCAGTACTGCCGCAAATGCGGGCGGCTCCCGCTGCTCGCCACGGTATTTGCCCGGCTGAAAGTAACGCAACAGCATCCACAGCGGCAGCGCCCAGGCATTTACCAACAGCCCCAGCCAGGCGACTTCACCGGTGGCGAGCCAGCGAAAAATTGCCCAAAAACCACAGCTCCAGAGCCAGACAAACGCGAGAGCGGTAAAAAAAACCTTAAATTTATTCATTACAGAGGAAAAATGCTCTTAAAACACTTGCATTCAAGTATATAAATAAGCTGCAATTAGCGCGATGAAATCGGGGGGCTCCTCTATCAATTGCTTTCCGGCAAAAATCGCCGCTCGGGGCGGCTCCGATCAGGGCCCTGAGTGCCTGCGGTGGAAAGCAATTGATAGCGGAGCCCCTTCATCTACAACAATACTTCAAACAGGGATATTTTATGGCTGCACGTAAAACTAAAGCTCCGGCAAAGAAGACAGTAAGCGCTGTCGCCAAGCTGGAAGCGGAACTGAGCTCGCTGAAGTCCAAGCTGGAACAGGCCCGCGCCAAGCAGGAAAAAGACGCGGCGTCCACCGCCGACAAACTGGCCAAGGATGCCTCCAAGGCTGCCGCCAAGGCCAAGGCCGCCGCCGACAAGGTAAAAGCCGTACGCGACAAGAAGAAAACCGCCGCCCAGCAGAAACAGCTGAAAGCGGCCCGGACCGCAGCTGCGGCCGCCAAGAAAGCGGCGGACAACGCCAAGGCCGCCGCCCAGGAGGCCAAAACCCAACTGGCCACCATCAAGGCCGAGAATGCGCTCATCGCCAAAGTCGCCAAGGCTGTAGCCAAAGAGGAAGCGGCCGTGGCCAAGAAACTGGCCGCCGCCGAGAAGAAGAAGGCCGCCGCCGAGAAGAAGAAAGCCGCTGCTGCAGCCAAGAAGAAAGCTGCTGCAGATAAGAAGAAAGCCGCTGCCGCTGCGAAGAAGAAGAAAGCTGCCGAGAAGAAGAAGGCTGCCGCAGCAAAGAAGAAGGCTGCCGCCGCAGCCAAGAAGGCCGCCGCCAAGGCCAAGGCCGCAGCGAAGAAAAAGCCCGGCCGTCCCCCGAAGAAAGGGCCGGGTCGCCCGAAAAAAGCTGCCACCACGTCCGAGCCCAAGAAAAGGCCCGGTCGCCCGAAGAAGGTCGCAACCAAGGCCGAGCCCAAGAAAAAGCCCGGCCGCCCGAAGAAGGCCACTACTCCCAAGCGTGGCCCCGGTCGCCCGCGCAAGGCCAAGTAACAGAGAACCCGGCTCCGGCCGGGTTTTTTGTGGTCGGTGGTCGATAGAGGCTTCTCGCCACCGACCACTAATCACCAGCCACTCACCGGAGGTGCACCCCGCAGACCTGGTGATCGCGATCCAGCTCGAAGACACAGTCGGCGCGCGCCGGCATCTCCTCCAGCAGGTAGCGCGTAACCCGCTCATAGTGCTGCACGAAGCGCTCCAGCTCCCTGTCACTCATGCCACCACCACTGCGCTCGCGCAGTTTCCGCTCCTGCAGGCGCCGCCACTCCAGCACGCACGCCATATCCGGCACCTTCAGCATCAGCAGCAGGTCAAGCCGCGCAAACAGCCCTCGGTAGGGCCCGGCCAGCTGTTCGTTGACGTAATTGCGCCAGACGCCATCCGGGTCTTCCTGCCGCTCCAGTGCATTGATAGGAGCCTCTGCGTTCTGCCAGGGCCTGGCGCCGATGCACCAGCCCTCGAACAGCAGTATGTCCACCGGTCCGCGCTGGCGCGGCCAGTCGGTGCGGGGGGCGCGATCGTCGGTGGACTTGTCGAATTGCGGAACAGGTATTTCACTACGGGAGTCCGCGGCACAGAGCGCGTCTATGGTATCCAACCCCAGTTGCACGTCGTGGGTGCCGGGCACACCGCGGGTTTCCAGCAACGGGTGCACATCCCGCGCCAGTTGCCGCCGTTCGGCCCTGGTCAGGTAGATATCGTCGAGAGAAAAGCTGGCGCTGCGCAGCCCCATCTGTTGCCAGGCCAGTCGCAGGAAGTCCGTCAGGGTGGATTTCCCCGATCCCTGGCCGCCGCAGATACCCACCACCAGGGTATCGCCCTGCTCCCGCTTCTGCGCCAGCGCTTTCTCTTTCAGCCATAGGGCCAGAGGTAGATAATAATCGTCGATAAGGTTGTTGAATGACTCCGGCAGTTGGTGGTCGCGGATAAATTGATCAATCTGCGGGCTCATCTGCCCGCGCAACTGCACCGCGCTTTCGGTTACCTCCCGGGGCCAAGGACTTTCCATTACCGTCGATTCCCTCTTTCGAGTTAGTGCTCTCATCGGCACGGGCGAACACAAGGTTCGTTCCGGCCGCTCCAGGTATTCGCGGCGCCTTCGGCCCCTACAAAAAATGCAAATTCCGTGCTCAGTTGCCGACCTTATCCCTCGCCCCACTGGTTGCCGCGGATCTGCGGCGGCAGCAGGCCGCGCAGCAGTTCGCGCAGCCGCCCCGGCAGTACCAGCATCACGGGCGTGACGATCAGGGTGAGCAGGGTGGAAAAGGTCAGGCCGTAAACAATGGCGCTGGCGAGCTTGACCCAGAAGGAGGCGATAACCCCGGCCACCACCACGTTGCGCCCCACCATATCCACACTTACCCCCAGCGCCAGCGGCAGCAGGCCGAGAATGGTGGTGGCGGTGGTCAGGAATACCGGGCGCAGCCGCTGCGCCGAGGCCTTGACCGCCGCCGCGGCCGGCGACAGTTCCGGCTCACTGTTGCGCACGAAATTGTAGGTGTCGATCAGCACGATATTGTTGTTCACCACGATACCGGCCAGCGCAACTATGCCGACGCCGGTCATGATCACGCTGAAAGTGCTCTGGGTCAGCAGCAGCCCCAGCATCACGCCGAGGGTCGACATGACCACCGACGACAGTATCAGCAGCGACTGGTAGAAGCTGTTGAACTGGGTCACCAGCAGGATAAACATCAGGAACAGGGACAGCAGGAAGGCCACACCGAGGAAGGTCAGGGACTCGTTCTGCTCCTCGTCGGCGCCGCGGAACAGCAGCTCCACGCCGGGGGCGACGGGATTGTTTTCAAGCCAGGCACGAACCTCTTTCACCTTGTCGTCCGGCAATACGCCCTCCTCCGCATCCGCCTTGACCTGCATGCGGGTGATACCGTCGATGCGCTCTATCTTGTCCACCTTGGGCCTGGCTTCCTTGTGCACGAAGCTGCTGATGGGCACGGCGCCGTTGGGCGTATTGACCTTGAGCTGGTCCAGGGCCGCTATGCCGCGGGCGCTCTCCGGGTAGCGGATGCGGATATCCACCTCCTCGTCGCTGTCGTCCGGGCGGTACTCCGCCATGCGCACACCGTTGGTCACCAGCTGCACCGCACGGCCCACCTCGGTGAGGTCGGCGCCGTAGAGGGCCGCCTTGGCGCGGTCCACTTTCACCTCCCACTGGATACCCGGCAGCGGCGCCGTGTTGACGATATCGCGCAGGCCTTCGAAGTCATTTTCCAGCGCCCGGTGCAGGCGCCAGGTCTCCGCCAGTAGGGTGTCGTAATCCTGGGCGCGCAGCTCCAGCACTATATCCTTGCCCACCGGGGGGCCGCCCTCGAACACATTGGCGGTCACCTTGATACCGGGGAAGTTGGCGGTGCGCGCGCGGATATCGGCAAAGATATCGCGGCTGCGGCGCTCGCGCTCCTCCGCCGGCAGCAGTTCCACCAGCATATTGGCGATCTGGTCCGGCGCCTGGTCGCTATTGCCGGAGAGGCCGCCGGAACCGATTGCGGTGTAACCGACGCGCACCTCGGGCACCGCCAGCACCGCGGCTTCCACCTGCGCCACCAGGGCCTTCTTTTCCGCTACCGACAGGTTGCCCTGCGCCCGTATCTCCACATTGCCGTACTGCTCTTCTGTCTCAGTGAAGAACTCCACTCCGGCGCCGAAGCGGCCGAAGGCGATAAAGATCCCGACCAGCACCAGCATGGTGGTGGCGAAGGCGGCCAGCGGCCGGCGCACCACCGCTTCCAGTGTGCGCGCATAGGCGCCGGTGATGCCGGAGAGCCCGGCGGGCCGGCCCACCTCCAGCTGCTTCAGGTACTGCCGGGTGGACTGGTCCAGGTTTCCCTTGCCGAACAGCGCGCCGAGAACGGGGGCAAAAAACAGCGCGTACAGCAGCGAGCCGGCCAGCACGGCGAAAACCGTCACCGGCAGGTAGCGCATGAACTCGCCCACCACGCCGGGCCAGAACATGATCGGCAGGAAGGCGGCCAGGGTGGTGCCGGTGGAAGCCACCACCGGCCAGAACATGCGGCGCACGGAAAGGATGTAGGCCACCCGCGCGGACATGCCCTCGGCCATCTTGCGGTCGGCGTACTCGGTGATCACGATGGAGCCGTCGATCAGCATGCCCAGCGCCAGCAGCATGCCGAACATCACCATGAAGTTGAAGGAGTAGCCGAGATACCAGGTGATGATGGAGCCGAACAGCAGTGAGAAGGGGATACCCAGCCCCACCAGCATACCGGAGCGGAAACCCAGCGCCGCCACCACGATGATCATCACCAGCAGCATCGCGGTGAGGATATTGCCCTGCATCTCGCTGACCATGTCGCGGGCAAACTGCGACTGGTCGAAGACGAAGTCGATCTCGACACCGCGCGGCAGGTATTGCAGTTCTTCCTGTACCACCGCGCGCACCGCGTCCGCCAGCTCCACCGAGCTGGCCTCGCTGCGCTTTTCCACATTGATGGCGAGGCCGGGGCGGCCGTTGACGCTAGTGTAGCTGGAGGCATCCTTGAAGGTGCGGCGGATATCGGTCACGTCACCCAGGGTCACCACCCCGTCGGCGGAATGTTTCAGCGGGATTTCATAGACATCCCGGGCCGTCTCGATCAGTCCCGGCACCTTGACCGAGAAGCGTCCGCCCTCGGTCTCCAGCTCGCCGGCGGGGATCAGCAGGTTATTGCCGAGCACCGCACTGATCAGCTGGCCGCTGGTGATCCGGTAGTGCTCCAGGCGCACCGGGTCTATGGTGGCCTCCACCACCTCCTCGCGATTGCCGCGCAGGTCGGCGGAGAGCACCTCGGCGATATTTTCGATCTTGCGCTTCAGGTGCTGTGCACTCTGCAGCAATACCCGCTCCCCGACCTGCTCACCCGCCAGGGTCACGACGATGGCCGGAAACGGCTGCGCCGAGGCCTCTTCGACGATCGGCTCGTCCGCATCCCGCGGCAGTTCCGCCCTGGCCCTGTCCACCGCGTTGCGCACCTCGTCCACCGCGTCGTCCACGTCCATCGCCGAGTCGAACTCAATCACCAGGTAGACCAAGGATTCGCGCGCGGTGGATACCACCTCCTCCACGCCCTCGATGGCCCGCACCTCCTTCTCCAGCGGGCGCACCAGCAGGCGCACGCCGTCCTCCGGGGAAATGCCCTCGTGGGTGACCTGCACTATCACGAACGGCGGGTTGACCTCGGGACTGGATTCCACCGTCATGGCCGCCCGTGCCGCCAGGCCCATCAGCACGATCAGCAGCATCAGGCTGATGCTGCTGCGGGATCTGTCCATGGCGCTGTCCAGTAGTCTCATCGCCCGTCGCCCCCGCCGACCTCGGTATTGGAAACCGGCTGCATCGCCGCTTCGGGCGCGGCATCGCCCGGCGCCGGCAGGTCGCTCTCGATCTGCTCGAACTGCACCCGCACTATTTCACCGGAGGTCACATATTCCTGGCCAACCGTAATCAGCGTCACCGCGCGGGGCAGGCCGCCGACCCAGACACCGGCATCGCCGTCGCCCAGCAGTTCCACATTGGCGAAGTGCACCCGGTTTTCCTCGTCGAGGAGTCGCAGCCCCAGGTCGCCGCGGTCGTCCAGGGTGAGCAGGGAGGAATTGATGCGGTGCGCCATCACCTCGCCGGTGGGCAGCGCCAGGCGGCCGCTGAGGCCGCCGCGCAGTTTGCCGGCCGGATTTTCCACAGCCACTTCCACCCGGTAGGCACGGGTGATCTCGTGGGCCTGCTGGCTGATATAGCGCAGGCTGCCCGCCACCCGCAGCCCCTGCTGCAACTGCGCGCTGGCCGGGCCGCCGGGAATCAGCCTGCCCACCTGGGATTCGGACACCTCACCCACCAGCAGTATCGGGTCCAGGTCCAGCAGGGTGGCGCACTCCTCGCCGCGGCGGATAAAGTCCCCCAGTTCCACGGCGCGGCTGTTGACCACGCCGTCGAAGGGCGCGCGGATTTCCAGGCTGTCCACCGCCTCCCGCGCGCTCTTGTAGTCGGCTCGCGCATTGGCCAGGGCCACCCGCTGCTGCGCCATGGCGATATCGGACTGCAGGCCCCTCTTCTCCAGGCGCAGGGCGCCCTCGTAATCCAGCTCCGCCTTGCGCAACGCCACCTCGGCACGGGCCAGTTGCTCGGGGCGGTCCTGGGGATCTATCTCGCAGATCACCTCGCCCTTTTTCACCGCGCGCCCCTCGGCCACCGGCAGCGCGACTATGGCGCCGTCCAGTTCCGCGCGCAGGCGCACACTGCGATTGGCCTCGGTGCGTCCGTTGACCAGTACCCGGGTGGCGTAGGGCTGCGCCTCGCTGCGCCGCGCCCGTACCAGTAGCGATTCGGCGGGCGCCGCGGCCCGCATCGCCGGCCCCTGCTCCCGCTGCTGCGGGTCGCCGGAAGAAATCAGCCCGCTCATCAGCCACAGCAGCGCCAGCAGGGCGACAAGAGTGGCCACGCGGTAATTGCGCTGCCGCCAGATGGATGCGAAGACATTCATACCCGAAACAACCTGTGCGGAGGGAGTTAAAACAAACTGCAGTTCACCGGAACCTCCGTATTCCGGCAAAGAGCAAATTGTAGGCGCGCCGCCGCCTGTGCGCAGTGGCGATTTCTATCGGATTGTGAAATCGGCAAGGTGCAGTGGGGAGGTTGCAGCCCGACGTAGGTGGAAGGTCAAGGGGTGGTCAATAGTCACTGGTGGTTGTAGGGCGGATAAGCGTCAAGCTCATCCGCCACTCGGTTAGTGGATGCGTCCGGCGTGGATGCGCCCGGCGTGGATGCGCTTGACGCTTATCCACCCTACGATTTTCCCGAGTCCCCAGTCTTCAAAATCAGGACAGCATCGACTCGAGAAAGTCGGACATCTCCGAGTCGTCGTCCACCAGCTCGCCGCTGCCGAACTCGGCGTTCCAGTCCAGCAGTATGCGCGCCAGGGCGCGGGCCTGGTCCGCCAGGGCCAGGAGTTCCTCACGGCAGTCTTTCGGGCCGGTATAGAGTTTCAGCTTGCGGTGGCTGTTTGCCAACTGGTGGTCCGGGTATTTGGAGCGGTAGACCTCCAGTTTCCAGCGCAGCGAGTGCACCATATTGCGGTAGAAGACCAGCTTGGTGGGCAGGTGCAACAGGGAGAAATCGTCCAGGTCGCTGAACAGGGTGCAGTCCACCCCCAGCACCTGGGTATCGCGACTGGCCGGCGCGGCGACAATGGTGGCGCTGCGCGGTTCGGCCAGCAGCATCGACAGGTCGCCGAAGAGCTCGCCGGGGCGGATCACCGCCAGCGGCCGCTCACCGCCAATACCGCCACCAGGCGCTGCCCCGTCCACATGCACATGCAATTCACCACGCAACAGGAAGTAGACCCACTGATCCACATCCCCGGCGCTCAATAATTGTTCACCCGACTGCAGGCCGACCAGGCGGGAGCGCTTCAGCAGTACATCGTATTGCCACTCGCTGGTGGCACGAATGTCACGAAACAAATGAATGACATTGAGCAGGCGATCCACGGCGTCCCGCGGATAGTCACTGAGAGGCTTGATATCCATTCGCTACTTAATAATTAGTGAAATTTTTTCTGTTCCGGGCGGAACCGCTGCCGAAACAATTTTTAATTGAGGGTAATTAAACAATACCAGGCCGCCGCATTCTATCGACAGGATGACCGCTGTCTCCCCCGCCGTGGCCCGAAATTGGAAAAACGAGACATTCTACCTATTTCAGGGTTGAACTCCATTGCAGTTACAGTAGAGTTAGGCACAGCCCAGATTAATTTGTCCCATAGTGCCAAGCAGACTGTGCACTTTTTAATCTGGCCGGCGCGCCTTGGGGGAGGCGTGCGCAACCCGCTCATCCGCCGGATTCTTCCCGTCCGGAAAAACAGACACCGCAGAACAATGAAACCGATAAAATTCGTCACCGCCCTTTTGATGTTTGCGACGGCGCTGACCGCCAAAGCGGCACCATTGCTGAACGGACTCGCTCTGGAGCAACAATTCAACAAGGACCGCTATATCGCCGCGGTCTACTCCGAAACCCTCGCCAACAGCGCCAGCGTACTGCTCGACAACAATACGCCGCGGCGCCTTGAAGTGCGTATCATCACCGACGGCCTGGCCGCGCGCCGCTTCCGCAACCAGTGGATGGAAGGTATCGCCATCAACAACCCCGGCGACACGCTGAGCAACCAGGCCGAGAACATGGTGACTTTCGCCAATCTCTTCTCGGGCCGATTCCAGAAGGGAGACCGCCTGACTGTCAACTTCGCCGCGGACACAGGCATCACCAGTGTCGCCCTGAACGGCGTGACCCTGGGTGAAATCACGGACCGCGAATTTTTCAACACCCTGCTGCGCGCCTGGGTAGGCCCGATCCCTCCCTCCGGCGATTTCCGCGACGGCCTGCTCGCCGCCGGCCAGGTTTCCTCCGGCCTGCTGGGCCGCTATGAGCTGCTCGAACCCAGCAGCGAGCGCGTCGCCGAACTGACCGCACAACTGGCCGCGGCGGAGGAAGAAGAGGCTACTTCCGAAGAAACGACCGTGGCCGCCGCGACACCGGCCGCGAAGCCCAAGCCGAAGCTGGCCGCCGATATACCGCCGCCCACCCTTGCCGGCATCGGCGCCAAGCCGGAAGCCGCGAAGGCAACGCCGAGCAAGCCGAAGCCGCAACCGGCCAAGGTCGCGGCCGCCAAGCCCAGCGCCCCGCCGCAGGAGATGGAAGAAGAAGAGGAAGACGAGGCACCGCTGACCGCGGACCTGATCCTGGCCCGCCAGATCTACCACTCCATGCTACTGCGCCACACCTTCAAATATATCCGCTACCCGAAACGCGCCCAGGAGCGCGGCCAGGAGGGCAGCGTGCGCCTGAACGTGACCATCGACCCGCAGGGCCGCGTGAAGGACGTGCAGACAGTACAGGATTCCCGCTACGCCACCCTCAACCGCGAAGCCCGCGAGGCGGTGGAGCGCGCCGGTCCCTTCCCCGCGGCGCCACCCCAGTTGGCCAGGGACAACTACCAGTTCACGGTGCCCATCACCTTCCGCCTGCCGGACTAAACAAAGCCATCCGGTCAAAAAGCCCCGCAATCGCGGGGCTTTTTGTTATCTGCCCACTTCCCATCCCGACCTTTCACCGCGAGGTGCTCCCGCCTAACCGCAGCCAGGTTGCTCCCTCCGGCCACAGCGGCTTACTATGGCGGCGGAATATTCAGCCCAGAAAAGGCCAGAAATGAACAAATTACTCCTATCTCTCGCCATCGCCGGCATAGTGGCCGGCTGCTCCAGGTCCGAAGCCCCGCAGACCCGGCAGGCCGCCGACGACACCACCGCTGCCGCGGTACAGCAGGTCCCGGTTCAACCTGGAGAGTTGGGCTCGGGCATCGACCTGAGCGCGATGAATACCGAAGTCCGGCCCCAGGACGACTTCTTCGGCTACGTCAACGGCGCCTGGATGGCCAAGACTGAAATCCCGGCGGACAAGTCCAGTTGGGGCACCTTCTACGAACTGCGCGACAAGAGCACCGAACAGGTCAAGGCGCTGATCATGGAAGCCGGCGAGCACGCCGACAGTGTCGACGCCAGGAAGATCGGCGCCCTCTACAACAGCTTTATGGACGAAAAGCGCATCGAGGCCCGCGGCCTGGCGGCCCTCGACGGCGAACTGCAGAAGATAGACGCCATCGAGAACCGCGGTGACCTGTCGCGCTACTTCGCCTATGCCGACGCCATCGGCTACGACGCCCCCTTCGGCGTCTTCATCAACCAGGACGTGAAGGATGTCGAGTCCTACACCGCCTACTTCTGGCAATCCGGCCTGGGCCTGCCGGACCGCGACTACTACTTCGACGACTCCGAAAAAGGCAAAAAGCTGCAGGCCGCCTATATCGACTACCTGACCAAGCTGCAGCAGCTGGCCGGCCTGGAAGACGCCGGCGAAGGCGCCAAGACCATCTACGAGCTGGAAAAGCGCCTCGCCGAGCACCAGTGGACCCGGGTGGAGAACCGCGACGATGAGAAGACCTACAACAAGAAGACCCTGGAGGAGCTGGCGGCGTTGGTCCCGGCGGTCGACTGGGACCTCTACCTGCCGGCAGCCCAGCTGCAGAAGGCGCAGAGCGTGATCGTCGGCCAGCCGGACTACTTCGAGGTGGCAGGCAAGGTGATCGCCGACACCGACCTCGATACCTGGAAGCGCTACCTGAAGATCAAACTGCTCACCTCCATGGCCCCTTACATGCACAGGGAGCTGGCGCAGCTGCACTTCGACTTCTACAGCACCGCGGTGCGCGGCGTCGAAGAGATGGAACCGCGCTGGAAGCGCGCCGTGCAGTTCGTCAACGGCTCCGCCGGCGAACTGGTGGGCAAGCGCTACGTGGAAAAATACTTCCCGCCGCGGGCCAAAGCGCGCATGGTGGAACTGGTGAACAACCTCAAGGCCGCCTACAAGGACTCCATCGAATCCCTCGGGTGGATGGGCGAAGAGACCAAGAAACGGGCCCTGGAAAAACTGGCCAACTTCACCACCAAGATCGGCTACCCGGACGAGTGGCGCGACTACAGCGCGCTGGAAGTGAGCGGCGACGACCTGGTGGGCAATGTGCTGGCGGCGCGCCGCTTCGATACCGACTACGACCGCGCCAAGCTGGGCCAGCCCGTCGACCGCAATGAGTGGCACATGTACCCGCAGACGGTGAACGCCTACTACAACCCGCCGATGAACGAGATCGTCTTCCCGGCCGCGATACTGCAGCCGCCCTTCTTCAATATGGCGGCGGACGACGCGGTGAACTACGGCGCCATCGGCGGCGTCATCGGCCACGAGATAGGTCACGGCTTCGACGACCAGGGCAGCAAGTACGACGGCAAGGGCTACCTGAACAACTGGTGGACCGATTCCGACCGCGCCAATTTCGAAAAGCTCACCGGCAAACTGGTCGACCAGTACAACGCCTTCGAGCCCCTTGACGGCGAGCACGTCAACGGCGAACTGACCCTGGGTGAGAACATCGGCGACCTGTCTGGCCTCGGCATCGCCTACAAGGCCTACAGGATGTCCCTGAACGGCGCCGAGGCCCCGGTGATCGACGGCTTCACCGGCGACCAGCGCCTGTTTATGGGCTGGGCCCAAGCCTTCCGCGGCAAGATCCGCGACGAGGCCCTGAGTGAGCGCCTGAAAACCGACCCCCACTCGCCGGTCCAGTACCGCGTACAGGGTGTCATGCCGAATGTCGACGCCTTCTACAAGGCCTTCGACGTCAAGGAAGGCGACGGCATGTACCTGCCCGAGGAAGAGCGCGTCGTTATCTGGTAACACGCCCCCGGAACTGTAGGGTCGAACCTTGCGTTCGCCCGCGCGGGCCACAGGCCGGCCCTCAAAAGCCCCGCCGTCGCGGGGCTTTTTTTAAACCTATTTCTCGCCAAAATATTTCGCCCTGAGCTCCGCCACCCGCCCGCTCTCGTAGGCGCCGATAATCTCGACACTGATCGGCCGCGTCAGCCGGCTGTGCAGTGGCAGCCCAAAACCGTATTTGTCCGGCTCGAAGATCTTGCCCACCAACAGCAGCGGACTCTCCGGATGCGTGTGCGCGTAGTAGGCCAGCACCGGCGCGTCTGCGACGATCGCATCGACGGTGCCGGAGCGCAGTGCCCGCACCGCCTCGTCGATATCCCTGAACTCCCGCGAGTCGATCGACTTTCTCCGCACATATTCCTGCGCCACGCTGCCGGCGAAGACGCCGACAGTTTTTCCCGGCAGGTCGCGGGGGCCGTGGATCTGGCCGGTGAGCGACAGGGACGTCATCACGCTGGTCACCGATGCGGTGATATAGGACACCACCGCCACGCCGCAAACCAGCCACAGCGCCTGGACGATGCGCCCGATCCAGCCGAACAGGTTCTTGCGCAACACCTTTCCGGAGGTGGCGATGGACATCACCGAATAGAAGCTCTCCGCCAGGCCGTCGCGCCAGCGCCGAGGGAAGTCACTGTCGAAGCGGCGGTCGAACAGGGTGAACAGCAGCGTCACCAGCAGTATCACCGAGATCAACCACAGATAGCCCTTCAGGTGGCCGGAATCCTTCAGGCCGGCGATCACATCCGCAAAGCCCGCGCCCTGGTCCCGGTTGACCATGATGCGCAGGCCGGCGTCGAACCAGGGGTGGGTGAAGTCGATGCGCCGGGCGCGGTCCTCGGTGACGGTGAGGTTGGTCACCGCCACGTCTATCTCGCCCTTGCCGGTCGCGTCCACCAGCTCGCGCAGGCTCGGGTAGGCGTGGTAGTCGAACCGCAGCTGCTGCTCCGCGGCCACCTGCTCCCACAGGTCCACCGCCATACCCGTGTAGCGCCCGCCTTCCTCCATCACAAACGGCGGACTGATATAGAGGCCCACCCGCAGAGTCTGGGGCGCCTCGGTCCCCGGCTGCGCAGCCGCCGCGGCGGCGAGAGAGAGCGCCAGCAGCGCAATCGCCAGTTTCAACATCTGTTAGAACCTGTTTGGAATCTCGCAAGAAGCTCGGGGACTCGGGACCGTCAGGCTCAGGCACAGAGGCCGGATTCTGGAAGATATCAAACAGGCCCTTGGTCCCGTTTCGCTGTCCCTACCACCTCCGAGCCTCCATGCCCCAGCTTAGCCCAGGCCCGGTATTTGGCGTACCATAGGCAAAACCGTCAAAGGGGACGACGCCCATGGCCCACGAGAACCAGTTCCAGCTGCTGGCCAGCCGCCGCTTTCTGCCGTTCTTCCTGACCCAGTTTCTCGGCGCCTTCAACGACAACGTGTTCAAGAACGCGCTGATCGTGATGATCGCCTTCCGCCTCGCCGCCAGCGAGGCCAACGCCCTGATCAACCTGGCCGCGGGCCTGTTTATCCTGCCCTTCTTCCTGTTTTCCGCCACCGCCGGCCAGTTGGCGGACAAGTACGACAAGAGCCGCCTGATCCGTCTCGTCAAGCTGGCGGAGATCGGCATAGGCGCCTTCGGTGTCTTTGCCCTGGTGAGCGGCAACAACGCCCTGTGCCTGGCGGTGCTCTTCCTGCTGGGCGTGCAGTCGGCATTCTTCGGCCCGGTGAAGTACGCGATACTGCCCCAGCACCTGAGGAGGAGCGAACTGGTGGGCGGCAACGCACTGGTTGAGATGGGCACCTTCGTCGCCATCCTCGGCGGTACCATCGTCGGCGGACTGCTGGCGGGCATGACCGACGAGGGCGGAAGCGGCATCCTCTACCTGGGTGTAGTGATCATGGGCACCGCCCTGTGCGGCTACCTGGCCAGCCGCGGGATTCCCCGGGCCTCGGCGCCGGCGCCGGACCTGAAGGTGAATTTCAACCCGGCCTCGCAGACGATCAGCGTGCTGCGCGAGGCGGCGAAGACCCCGGCGGTCTTCTACGCAATCATCGGCATCTCCTGGTTCTGGCTGCAGGGCGCCGCCTACCTGACGCAGATCCCCAGCTTCACGAAGAACGTGCTCGGTGGCAGCGAGTCCCTGGTCACCCTGCTGCTGTGCACCTTCACCATCGGCGTGGCCCTGGGCTCGCTGGCCTGTGCGCGCCTGTCCGGCGGCCGCATCGAACTGGGCCTGGTGCCCCTCGGCGCCGCCGGGCTGACCCTGGCCGGCATCGCCCTGGGCTCCGCCGGCGGCAGCTTCGCGCCGCTGGCGGAGCCGACCCTGTCCAGCTTCTGGCAGGCCGAGGGCTCGCTGTCGATCCTCGTCTGGTTGACCCTGATCGGCATCTTCGGCGGCTTCTACATAGTACCCCTCTACGCGATGATGCAGGACCGCTCAGAGGCATCGATCCGCGCGCGCATCATTTCGGTCAACAACGTGCTGAACGCGCTGTTCATGGTGACCGCCGCGGTGCTGGGCATCGTCTTCCTGAACCTGCTGCAGGCGACCATCCCGCAATTCTTCCTGATCATCGCGCTGATGAACGCGGCGGTGGCGGTATTCGTATTCGCCAAGGTGCCGGAGTTTGCCATGCGCCTGCTGGTGTGGCTGCTGTCCCACACCATGTACCGGGTCAGGCACGAGGGCCTGGAACAGATACCGGACGAGGGCCCGGCCATCATCGCCTGCAACCACGTCAGCTATGTGGATGCGTTGCTGCTGGCCGGCGCCGTGCGCCGCCCGATCCGCTTTATCATGTACAAGCCCATCTACGAGATTCCGGTGCTGCACTTTATCTTCAAGACCGGCCGCGCCATCCCGATCTGCTCCAGGCAGAAGGACCCGGAGGGTTATGAAAAGGCGTTTGAGGAAATCGAACAGGGATTAAAGAACGGCGACCTGCTGTGCATCTTCCCCGAGGGCCAGCTTACCCAGGACGGCGAACTCGGGCCCTTCAAGGCCGGCATCGAGAAAATCCTGCAGAAAAATCCGGTGCCGGTGATCCCCATGGCCCTGCGCGGCCTCTGGGGCAGCTTCTTCAGCCACAAGGACGGCCACGCCTTTACCACCTGGCCCAGGCGTTTCTGGTCAAGAGTGAGCGTGGTAGCCGGCAAACCACTGGATGCGGCGGCGGCCCGGGCGGAGACCCTGCGGGAGCAGGTGTTGGGGTTGCGAGGGGAACAGCGATAGTGGCCGGCACAAAGACCAAGCACAATCATTTGCCCCCTACTGGTCAGCACCCCGGGGAAGAGAATTCTAGTGTCCCGCTCCGGTGTTGGCACGGATTGGTCCGCCGGCACAGGGACCCTAGAATTACTGCTACCCGTCAACCCAGACAGCCTCTCAAAGTGATATCCGGAGGGCTCATGTCCAGTTCCAGAATACTTGCCACCACAGGCCTACTCCTGCTGGCTGGCCCCGTCTTTGCCGACAAACTGGTCACTGAAAACTATACGATCGAGATCCAGGAGCACTGCGGTGAGGGAGTAGTGAACTGCGACGATGTCAGCTATCACGCCACTTCCCATAAGTCCGGCAAGCAGCTGCGCCTGAAAGGAAAGGCCCTTTCCCGCATGTGCGACGACGGCGTCACCCCCTGCCAGTTTCTTGGCTACGAGTTCAAGAGCGGCAACACTACCTACACGGTGCTCTCAACCGGTCAGTTGCTGGTGATACAGAACGGCAAGACACTGGTGGACGAAAGCGGGGACTGGCAATACGAATAGTGTACGAACGACAAACCGGCCGCAGTTGCAAAGGTGCCGTCCGAGAAATTGTTACCCCCACTATTTCGCCACCAGAGGTTTACTCCCTCGGTTGTCACCACCGCTCAACCGGGAAGGACGTCGATCTGGTACAGCCCCTGCCGGGCTGAGACCCTGAACCTGACTGGCAGGAACTGCTCGACCAGCCACATCACCGTCCGAGCGTGCTGGCTCACCTTTCGCACCAGGAGCCGCGAGGTCCCCTCAGCCTGGGCCGCGTAGATCAGCAGCTGGTCGCAGGCATGGATATCCACGGCCGCCCCCGCCTCCAGTTCCGCGCGCAGCGCATGGCCGGTGTCCTCCCCCAGGCGCTCCGCCGGCACCCCCCGCTCCGCCACGGTTGCCGCCCCCAGCAGACTGTGTTCTGTCTCGGCCATCAGCACCATGGCCCCGCCGGTACCGAAGGCCTCGGCATCCTCCAGAACCTTGGCCCCAATCCGCACCACACCGAGACCGGCCAGCGCGGCGCTCGCCGCTGCGGCCATGCGCTCCGGAATATGCAGTGGCAGGTGGGCGACATGGGCCAGACCGCTGATCTGCCGCAGTGCACCCGGGACCTCCGCCACCAGTGGTCTCAGTGAGCGGCACGGCTCCACCCGCAGCTTCACCAGCCCGCCCCCCTTCGGGTAATAGCCGTGGCGGACCGATTCGAGATGCACCCCGATGCCCATGCGGGCGAGCCAGGGCAGGAAGACCATGCGCAGGTAATCCACCGGCGGAGCCATCCTGACGTCGGTTCCGCCGCTAATAGCCAGGTGCACCGGAGCGTCGGCGTGCAGTGCCACCGGCAGCAGCGCTTGCAGCACGAGCACTATGCTGCCCGCGGTGCCGACATCGAAATGGTATTCACCGCCGCGAATGCGGCCCGGGCGGAAATAAATTTCCGTCGCGCCGAGTCCAGCGCCTTCGAGCCGGCCGCCACCGACTTCGGCCGCGGCCCTGAGTGCCGTCAGATGCTGCGCCATCAAGCCCGGTTTCTCTCGCCGGGCGCGGATATTTCTCAGATGGAGTGGGCAACCGCTGATTGCGGCCAGGGCCACCGCATAGCGACTCAACTGGCCGCCGCCCTCGCCGAAACTGCCGTCTATTGCGAGCCAGTTCACTCCAGCATCTCCCTGAGTTCCCGGGCATTGCGCACCGAGTAGGCGGACTCGTCGTTGTCGAAATAGACGTAGGCCCTGCCCACCTGCTGGCCCTGCAGCCATTCGGCCCAGCCCTCAAGGGTTTCGGTGTCGTAGTATCCGCGGTAGGTGTCGACGGGGCCATGCAGGCGCAGGTAGAGGAAATCCGCGGTGATCTCCCGCGGGCTGGTAAAGCCGCCGAGGTCGTAGATACAGAAAGCCGCGTTGAAATCCGACAGTATCTGCAGCACTTCGTCGCAGTGCCAGGTCTTGTCGCGCAGCTCGAACACAGCCTGCATGTCTTCGGGCATGGCCTGCAGGAACTCCTTCAGCCGACCGGGATTGGCGTGCCAGCGTGGCGGCAGTTGAAACAGCAGCGGACCCAGCTTGTCCCCTAACCCCTCACAGGCCTGCAGCAGCGGCGGCAATGTCTCCTCCGGCGCCTTCAGGTTTTTCATATGGGTGATATAGCGGCTCGCCTTGACCGCAAACACAAAGTCATCGGGCGTTGCATCGCGCCAGGCGGCGAAATTTCCCAGGGAGGGGAGGCGATAGAAACTGCGATTGATTTCCACGCTCATCAGGCGTCCGGCGTAGAAGGCGAGCCAGTCGGGCTCGGCCAGATCGTCGGGATAAAAAGGGCCCTGCCAGTGCGGATAGACCCAGCCGGACGTGCCTATATGAAACTGCACCCCATCCTCCTCACCGAAGAGAAAAAACGTCCAGGCCCGCCGGTGCACCGTGCATGTTGACAGCGCCGCAACCCGCACCGGCTCGGTTGGTGCGCACGGCGCACCCTACGTTGGGAAGGGTCTACAAGTGATCAGCTGCCCCTTACGCCCTTTTCGATCCGGTCGCCAACATCCTTGTCGATATTGCGCCAGTACTCAAAGGCGCGCTTGAGGATTTCCTCGGACACCCCCGCCTTCAGGTGGCCCACCACGTTGGATATCAGCCGGTCCCGCGCTGCGTCGTCCATCACCTTGCGCACCAGGGTACCGGCCTGGCCAAAATCGTCGTCTTCCTCGCGCAGGGTATAGGCCGCGTGCATGAACTCGCCGCTGGCCTCCCACTTCTCCGTATAGGTGTGATCGGCCTCGGGTCCGCCCTTGGAGTTCGGTGCGTAGACCGGGTCGGACACATTCTGTACCCGCATGACGCCATCCTTGCTGTAGCTGTGCATCGGGCACTTGGGCGCGTTCACCGGGATCTGCTTGTAGTTCACGCCCATGCGCGCCCGATGCGCATCCGCATAAGAAAAGACCCGCGCCAGCAACATCTTGTCCGGGCTGAAGCCGATGCCGGGCACCACATTGTTGGGCTCGAAGGCGGCCTGCTCGATCTCCGTATGAAAATCGGTGGGGTTACGGTTCAGGGTCAGCCGGCCGACTTCCTGCGACGGATAATCGCCGTGGGGCCACACCTTGGTCAGGTCGAAGGGGTTGAAGCGGTAACCCTGCGCCTCCTCGAACGGCATTATCTGCACCTTCAGGGTCCAGCTCGGATAATCGCCGTTGGCGATAGACTCGAACAGGTCGCGGCGATGCACATCGGCGTCCGTGCCGGCGAGGCGATCTGCCTCCTCCTGGGTCAGGAAATCATTGCCCTGATCCGTCTTGAAGTGATACTTGACCCAGAAACGCTCGCCCTTCGCATTGACCCACATATAGGTGTGGCTGGAGTAGCCGTTCATATGCCGGTAACTCTTCGGCACACCACGGTCCCCCATCAGGATGGTGACCTGGTGGGCCGACTCCGGCGACAGGGTCCAGAAATCCCACATCATATCGTGATCACGCAGGCCCGAATCCGCCCGACGTTTCTGCGAGCGGATAAAATGCTGGAACTTCATCGGGTCGCGCACGAAGAAAACCGGCGTGTTATTCCCCACCATGTCGTAATTACCCTCAGTGGTGTAGAACTTCAGCGCAAAACCGCGCGGATCGCGCCAAGTATCCGGACTGCCGCGCTCCCCAGCCACGGTGGAAAAGCGGATCAGCGTATCCGTTTTGGTGCCGGGCTGGAACACCGCGGCCTTGGTATAGACGCTCACGTCCCGGGTCACCTCGAAATGGCCGAAGGCTCCCGAACCCTTGGCGTGGGGCTGCCGCTCCGGAATCCGCTCGCGGTTGAAGTTCGCCATCTGCTCGATCAGGTAGTGATCCTGCAGCAGGACCGGACCATCCGGCCCGACGGTCAGGGAGTATTCGTCACTGGCTACGGGGATACCGGCATCGTTGGTGGTGCGGTTGGAATCGTCTTTCTTCACGGCGCTATTTCCTCTGTCATTCAAAATGCCTTTTTCAATCGGGCACTAAACAGAGGAAACGATAGTGCAGTATTGCGGCTGCTGGAGGGGATTTTGCGCTACGGCGGGTGGAAGTTTGGCGGGAGCTGGTTTCGGGTACGCAGCGGCAATTCAGATCTCTGGCCGGGTAGTGTTCAGAATTCTGTGTCATTTCTTTACCATACGCAAAAAAGAGATGACTCATGACCAAACCTACGTTCGATATGGATGCCGCTGTCAAGGCGCTGCGTGAGGGCAAAGACCTCAGCGGCAAGGACGGCATCCTGACCCCACTGATCAAACAACTCACCGAAGCTGCCATGAAGGCGGAGCTGGAGGAGCACCTCGCCAGCGAG